>NZ_CAWPJH010000022.1:0-363639 GCF_963888445.1 Vibrio sp. B1-2 | reverse complement strand
TTGTAGTGCGAGACTATCAAGGTCAGGAGTCGTTATCGGACACGCGACAGGTCAATGGTGAGCCTTGTTATGGGTTTCGTTATCACATTGAGCTGGCGAGTCGTCAATCCACGCTCAGTGCGATGGATGTGGTGGATAAAAACGCCCAGCTTGCGGTTATCCGTAATGGTCAGGTGGTTCAGTACGTGCATGGCATTGTTCGCCATTTTGGTATCGGAGATACCGGTCACAGCCACACCCACTATTCGCTGACTTTAGTCCCTGCATTAGAGCGGTTATCACTGCGCCATAACAGCCGTATTTTCCAGCTTAAAACGGTGCCTGAAATCCTTTCCGTTTTACTTGAAGAGATGGGCATCAGTGATTACGCCTTTTCACTCAAACGCGAGTGTGCTCAACGTGAATTTTGTGTTCAGTACCGTGAAACCGACCTTGATTTCTTGCATCGCTTAGCCGCCGAAGAGGGGTTGGTGTATCACTTTGTTCATCAGGCTGGTAAGCACACGTTATTTTTCAGTGATGACAGCCAAAGCTTAAGCAAACTCGATAGCCCGGTGCCTTGGAATGCCCTGTCTGGAGGGGTAGCCGACACACCTTATGTGTCCAAGTGGGCTCAATACACTCAATCGCATGTGGCGCAGAGCCAATTAGCCGATTACAACTTTAAAAAACCTGCTTACAGTTTCAGTCAAAACGCTCGTGGTACGGAGATGAATTACCAACAGCCGAACTATGAGCATTTTGATTTTCCTGGCCGCTTTAAAGACGATGTGAGCGGTAAGGCGTTCAATCAAATTCGTTTAGAGTATTTACGCCGTGAAGCGCACACCGCGCAAGGCGCCAGTAATGAGCCTCGTTTACGCGCAGGGACAAAGTTTGACCTCATAGACCACTTAGACCCGCGCTTTAACCGTGATTGGGTCGTGGTGAGTATTGTCCATACCGGGAGCCAACCTCAAGCCCTCGAAGAATCGGGGGGCAGTGGCGCGACGACCTACTCCAACCATTTCACCGTGATACCCGCCCATGTGACGTGGCGAGCCACGCCGCAACCCAAACCACAAGTGGATGGCCCGTGCATGGCGAAAGTGGTTGGCCCAGACGGTGAGGAAATCTTTTGTGATGAGCATGGCCGGGTCAAACTGCATTTTCCATGGGATAGAGAGTCTGAGGGGAATGAGCTGAGCTCATGCTGGGTGCGCGTGTCTCAAGGATGGGCAGGAGGACAATATGGCATGATGGCCATTCCTCGTATTGGTCATGAAGTGATTGTGTCTTTTCTTCATGGCGACCCAGACCAACCGATTGTCACTGGGCGCACGTACCACGCGACCAATACGTCGCCTTACGTCTTGCCCGACCATAAAACCAAAACCGTGTTGCGCACGCAAACCCACCAAGGCGAAGGGTTTAATGAACTGAGCTTTGAAGACCAAGCTGGGCAAGAGTTGGTGTATGTGCACGCGCAAAAAGATATGCAAGTGAAGGTCGAGAACTCTCATCATGCCCGCATCAACTATGACCAGAGTGTGAGTATTGGTCATGATGACATGCATGTCGTCGCTAATGACCGCAAGCTCACGGTGGATGGCTCACAAAGCCAGGTTACAAAAGGTAACTATGTCTCTGATACTCAGGGAGATAAACACGAATCGATTGGTGGTGATTTGGCACGCAAAATTGCGGGTGCCATCGGGGTCAGTGCCGACGGCGACATTACGATAAAAAGTGGCAGCAAAATTACCCTACAAGTTGGCGGAAGTTTTGTGGTGATTGATGCCAGTGGCGTTGCGATAGATGGTGGCACCATCTTGATTAAATCGGGAGGCTCCCCCGGCTCACTAGCCCTTCCTTCAAGCGCGGAGGTTTTAGAAGCGGCCGCCTCAGCTGGGAGCGCTTTTGTCGCTAACTGCCCGGAGATGAGCTGATGCGTCATTTAGTCAATTATGCCGTAGTGGATCGAACCGTGGCTCCTGAGTTTATTGCCGAAGTAAAAGAGTCGAATAACGAGCATTGGTGTTTATTTCCAGAGCCAATCGAAGAAGACTTTGCCCTAGTGGCTCCTTTTCTGGTGCTCATGACCCCAGAGCTTACCGCGCAGCTCACCACGAAAAATGCCCCTTGGGGATTTTTCCTTCAATCAGAGCATGGCCACAAGACGCTTCGCGCTCATCTTCGTCGTCTGATGAATATTGAGATCCTACAGACCAAAGAGCGGCTCTTTTTTCGTTACTACGATCCACGAGTATTATGGGCTGTACTCGATGGATTTGAGCCACTCTGGCTAAACCACTTCCTCGGCCCGATACAGAGCGTTCATACCACATTCCCACAACAACGTGCGTCAGACTTCGAGCCATTGCTGACACCCTATCGCCGATTTGGGTATGAAACATTCACACCGTTTCCAATAGAGCGCATTCACTATCAAGCCATTCTTGCTCAGTGTGAGCAAAACTTGGTCGATGAAGTTGCCAGCATTGTTGGCGATACGGACAAAGTTTTTAGCGAAGCGCTGGTCAACCAATTGATTGAATGGGAGATCTCCCTTCCAACTCACATCAAAAGGGTTGCACAGTGGTGTTCAGATGAGAAAATTACTAGCCTGCTTAACTTTCCCAAGCCGTGGCAAACACTGTTGTCGAACACTCAATATCCAGCGGATTATCGAATCATGCGTCTTCAGTCTGAAGTAAGGACAACTCATGTCATGTAAACACCCGGCAGGTGTTGCCTGCCGCTGTAATCTAAAAGGCGATTGTTTAGTTCGCTACCAAATCACTAGCGATGCAGGACTATTCGAGTTTAAAAATGGCGATAACAAAATTTCGAACATTAAGCTTGTCGATAAAGGACAAGGAACCAAAGTCAACATTGCGATAGAAGGAAAATGCACCAACAATCTGACCACATGCCCAACAGGTTACTTGTCGGACGAACGCTCTTTCTCAGAAGCGCTTTCGACTTCGCAATGTAAAGACCATACCTTGGTTTATCGTCAAAAATCAGGACAAGAAGTCGGCTTGTTTAACGCAATACAATACTTATTGGCTCAAGATGGATATACAGGGATCCCCTATACTCGATATAAAGTATGCATTACTCAATGTGCGGGAAAACCACAAACGATGCAAACACAGTGGCTTACACCACCTATTCAATATCTGTTGGGAGAGCTCCCCTATGACACTTACATTGATGTCTATCCAAAGGTAGACATTGAATCGAAGCTAACTCTGGACTATTCCGGCTCAAAATCCAATCTAACTGATGAACAAAGATATACGCAATATATAGAGCGTCAAAAAAAGGGGATGCATGATGGCACTCCGATACCCACTCAAGAGATCAAAAAGAAATTTAATCTTTCTGGCACGTTGACCGTATCTCAAGGAAGTTCAAAAACCGAGTACTCGGCATCAAAGACAATGACTAAAAGCAATTTGGTTAACGTCAAAAACATACAAGACTCCTTTGAAAATTTCCGAGAACAATGGAGCTTGATTAACGGTATCATTGGCATCGTTGAGCAGTTAAAAAATGGTACTTACCAAAATACTGGAGCGGACAAAGTAAAACTGGTCAGTCTTGACTTTGGGCCACCCAAACTTGTCCTAGAGGGCAAGAGAAGCAGTGAGATTGTCGATTCAAAAGTCGTGACGACCGGTAATGTAACCTTAAAGCTCGATCCTCTGTTGGACTTAAAAATCAGCCTCGACTTAATTTTGGCGGCGGCAGCATACTTTAAAATGGAAAAGGCTGTCGCAGAAATTCAAGAACAAGCCAAAAGTCTAGAAGACAAAGTTAAAGCGGGAGAAATCGGTGCTTACGCAGGTGCAGAGTTTTTCATTTCACTCGCCACAAAGCTTGATGCTTCCGGCACAGTTACTTTCAATTCTGCTCAACCCGCCAATTATGATCTTTCGCAGGTGGCAACGGTCACGATCTCTTCTTTAGTCAATTTAAGAGGGGGGGCAAAAGTTTGGGTCGTGAAAGGGGCATTTTTATTAAAAGCAAAGGTGATTGCTGAAGGAAAAATTGCTCTAAGAAGCAAAATTAAAGACAAAAACCCCCTTGTAGAGCTAATTTTTTTCCACAACGGGATTAAGGCTGAAGTAACAATTGAGATATCAGGAGATGTTGCTAAAGAAGGAACAGAGTCAACCAAAGGAAACAGCGGCTTTTGGGGCGGCTGGGGAAGTTCTGAAAACTCTGTTGAAGTAAGTGCCAAAAACACATATACCAAAGAGTGGATTTGGGCCAAGGCATTAAGTGAAACCAATTCCCGCTGTCGCACAACCTTAATTGGCGGATAAGAAGAGTCTAATGAAGAAACAATATTTAACCCTATTAACCCTGCTATTACTGAGTGGCTGTACAGGGAATGACGAGGAACTAATGGATATCAGAGAGCAAGTTTCCACCGTTGCGATCAGCATCGATAACGAAGGTGAAAAGCCGCCAGTGCTCTACACGGCGAACATCAATTCAAAAACCATCTTTTGTGGTGGAATGATAAACGGCATGGAGCAATTAGATAATCTCGGCTCTGACTCTGGCACGTTTTCATCTGGATTTAATGCGACCGCTTTTTTACAGCCAGGAGAGAACGAATTTAGCATTGGAACAGTTCCTGTCGGTGCATACAACGGCGACTTTACTTATCACGAAGGAGATCGTTGTGATCTCACTATCTTTGGCGCTTTTCCTGATGGTACCAAACAAGAACTTTCTAACCTAACAGCGACCATTATCGATGGTAAGCCAAACGTAAAAATCTCAACAATCTACCCAGATAACCATAAAACTCCGTTAGTAAATGTCGATGGTGTTACATCTCACCGCTTAACCAACTTTACTCGTCCGATTTATATTAAAACTATCCCGCGTTGGCGCTGGGTGAATGCAACGCCAATTCGTGAAGACAACCCAGAGCAGATGAAACAGCTCTACCGTACTTATACCAATCTCCTAACATTAATGGAAAAACGCGATTTTGAAGGGCTAAAAATGGCTTGGTCTCTCTCCAACAGAGAGAAAGCGATGGCCGAAGCCTACTATTCAACCCCTGATGAATTTTTTGATGCTGTCGGTTTTGAATCGACCTTTGAAAGATATGGTGATGGAGAAGTCAGACCTAGGCGTGAATGGCATGAATATAAATTAAAAAGTTATATGGGAGGTCGATTAGTAAGACTAGAAGATACGAGAGGTCATTCTCCTTTAAGGATTGGTTCTACTAAGAACGACCTCGTCTATTCACCTACCCCCTACTTCTCCATGATCGATGGACGAATCGTCATATCACGCTAGGAGAGCCAAGATGCCCGGTGCCGCAAGATTAGGTGATATAGGCTCAGAGCATGATTGCTTTCCGCCAACGCCGATTATTTCTGCCAGTAGTGGTGTGTTTATTAATGGTCAACCCGCGGTGCGTCAAGGAGATACACTGCAAGATCATGGCTGCCCATGCTCTGAAAAACCCCACGGTAGCCACCCACGCAGTATTTCTGGTGGTTCAAGTGGGGTGCTGATTGATGGCAAACCCGCCGCCCGTTTAGGCGATGCGATTGATTGTGGAGGCACCATCGCCTCCGCATCATCGGATGTGATGATTGGGTAAGGAAACAACGGTCAGCTAAAGCTAGCCGTTTTCTCTATACAATAATTAGGTCAACAGGTTGTAGACCAATTTAGAGCCATGATTAGTGAAACACGCAGTTTCCCAAATTGTGCAAGGGTCTCTTGCACAAATGGCCTTTCTGTCAGGTACGACAAAGCCACAGATAATGTCTATGGCTTTGTCGTACGGCTACAGAGTGTTTGTCATTCGCTTTGACGAGGAAACGTATTCTGTGTGTAGTGCCAGCTGTTTTATCACCAAATATGGGAGGGGAAAATACCTAGGCTTATTACATATCCTCGATGGGCTGCTTTACAATTATGCCAAGTTCAAATTGATACTATTACTTCTGGCTAGACAGTAGATAGTAACGTTAAGAAAAAGCAGAGATACCCGAGGCTCTCTGCGTAGTCTAAAGCTGTAGGCTGTGTCGCAAGTTTACTTTGTTTTATAGTGGATTCGAACGGCGTTGTTGAGCAAATCAGTCACCTATTAAATGAAAGAACTAGCAAAGTGCTTTGGTGCCAATTTACGCGGAAAACGCAGGGACAAAAAGGTTTTTCAAGACCAACTAGCTTTGTTGGCCGATATCGTTCGGAGTTGTATTGGCAGGATTGAACGAGGAGAAGTGAACATCACACTCGAAAAAGCCTATCAATTAGCGCAGGTGCTTGAGTGTGATGTTAGAGAGCTTCTTCCGTAGTTAGCTACTTATTCAGCAGTAAAGTGCTCTTGTACTCGAATGAAGGTGGTTCGTTTGTTATCAACTACTTTGCAGCAGTGTGGAGGATTATAGTCCTCATTGGGGAGTTAAACAAACAGCCGAGCGGCTGTTTGGAAAACAACGGTGTTGATGTTGTGGATGCACTCTGCCTACTCGGCAGTTCACCCAACGCACTAATGGTGGTTGCTTGCTCTTGTATTATCAGCTGCCTACTCGGCAGTTCACAGCTGTCACTTAAAGTTTAGCTCATTATTTTCAACTAATTAGATGTTAAGAAGTGCTTTTTACCCTTTTTTCTTGCAGGATATAAAAAACTAATGATTTCATATGGTTGTAACGAGTTGGAAAATAAGGGTCAGATTAAGGGCACAGGTTGAAACGAGTTTTCTGAATTTGACAAGCCATAGCTACTAAAAACCGAGTTCCCCTCACGGTGTTGCTCCGAGATCATCCTGATATTGAGTCGAAAGCTGCGGTTCGTCTGCTTGCTGGATTCCCCAAGTGAGTGGTAGTGCGCTATTACAGTATGCTCTTTTTGAGCAAAAGATGACGGGTCAAACGATTCGCCTCTAGATAGAGCACGTTTTTGCAGGCGTCTAATTTTCCTTGCCTGCCCAGCTGGTGTGACTTTATCTATGGATTGACAGCGCTTAAATGAAACGTATTTACAATCTTCGGGTACAAGAACAGTGTTTGATATATTAAAATATTGAAGTTGTTCCATTTGGACGAAATAGTGCTGTTTAAGCAGTAAGTCGAGTTCTATCTTGTTCTTGCTGACAAATGAAATCTTCTTTCCAACCGTCGCATCACACCAAAGAGGAAATGAAACGCCGATATTTCGTGTCTCATACTGATAGTTAAATCCATGTAAAACGCGGAGGCACTTTGCAGCAAGTGTCTCGTTGTTGCATCGCTCTGGAAGAAACGTGATTGTTCTGTAATACCATTTCATGTTTAGTCCCCTTTGTGCTGGAACATCCCGCCCTTAATCAAGTTTGCCATTAAGAAGTGCATATCGTTGATAGTGTCTTGATCGGCAGCTTTGTTGGCGCTCAACACTTCAATATAGTGCTCTGATTGTTGCAGTATCGAGAAAAAATCCTTTCCTGTAGACGGATGACGGTGGCAAGTGACATCTTCGCGATGAACGCCAAACCTTCCGACCCGAAGTGACTCAGTTGCCCCAGGATACCAGTCGTCAATGGTAGCAATGGCCGCTCCAGTTTTAAAGGCACCTAGTATTGGGCTACGTTCGCCATCAATCGTTGTACTCTGAAAAACTCGACTGTTTTGAGATTTCGATTTGCTTTTACTGCCACTTTCTTTTTCCGTGAAAGCTTGGCTTGGCCGCACCATAGCATTAGTTGGCAAGTGCAAGGTGGCCTTGACTTCAAATATCGCCAGCCCATTAGAGCTAGAAAAAGCGGTTTTGATCATTTTTGTTATGGCCGACCAATCTTTATGACTTTCAAAGTCTTGTCGTGACCTGTAGCTACTACGGATATCTTCAAATTTAACCTTGTTCCCGTTCCATGGCCAAGGTGCTATTTCAATGTTCCAGCAATAAGCTTTGCGGGTATTTTCCCACAGCCATGCGCCGTTGCATATATTGATCAAGTATCGGGTAGCTAGCTCAGTCCAGCCGATTTTCGTTTCGTACAGCTCGATAAGTTGTACCAATGTTTGTTTGACTGAGCTTGAATTACATTTATACGGTTTGCGTAGCTCAGAAGAAAACGAGACGGAAAAGCAGCATTCGACATGACTAGCGCCAAACGGAACACGGCATATATCAACCTGATGAGGGTTTCCTTGAGCCAAAGCCTCTGCTGTAGCACTTGTTTTTGGTTGACCTGATGGATCATAGACTAATGATGCCGCCTCCATTTGCCCGAGCTGAATGCGAGATGTATAAGTTAAAGGTGTTTTTTTATCATCGGGCCAGACGACGAAAAAGCAGACATCTGATGGGTCGATAGATCGCTCATAGGCTAGACTCGTCGGTAGTTTCATCGTTGATACTCCTTGGTTGTACCACTAGGTAGTTTTGGTGATTATTTAGCGACCATAAAATGGTGCTGGCATCGGTAATTGGATCCAAAGTAATTGATTTAATTAGACCAACGATGCACTCAGCGAAAGCGTGTTTGTAACCTCTGAGAGAGTTTGGTTTATCTTTGGGCTCTTCTAACAAGTGGTAACCGACACAGCTTGCCATGAGCTGATTGTCTTCTTTCAGGGCAGCCAATAGTTCGCCTACATCATTAATTGGTTCTGTGTATAGTGATAACCATCTTCCTGTTTTGCTCGGCAGAGATTGGATCGCTTTTTCTATTGCTAAGAATGAATTGATATATTTAAAGTCGTCAATCGCAATCTTTGCCGAACCCCGAGCAAATCGCTTTGGTAGTGATGTAATTACCGTAGATTGGCCAATACATCGAGCAAAGTTGGTGTTCAAAATCAGACTAAACACTACATCACACTGCCAGTTATCACGGGTTGCGGGAGCTGATATTGTTCCGTTGCCTTTTTCCACAAATTCCGCTGTTAAACCTCGCTTTTCGACATGTAATTGGTGGACACATATCGCAAAGGATTCGACACGAAACGTGGGATTTAATCTATTCAATTTGCGTTCGAATGCGTGAACGAATCCCAAGAAAGCGGTGAGTGACGGAATCCCTACTGTGACCGGAGAGCTTAAAGCAGTTGCGCCACAAACCCTGATGTTCGGTAGGACTAGAAATGAACCGTTAGAATAGTGCGTACTATCATTGAGCGAATTTGAGAGCGCTCGCTTCAAAAGTTCAGTAAAGAGCTTCGTCATCACTGGGTCGTATGCAAAACGCTTTGTGGCTCCAAGGCAAGATAAGTCATGATTCAAATGTTGAACAAGAATGATTGAATCAAGGGTGTGGTCTTGCATTGCCAACCAAACGCTGACCATATTTTGAATCTCGATTTTGTATTTTCTACGGAGCGCTTTTCGCGCATTTTCAGGTATGAGGCGTTTGTTAAGGCGCTGGTACTGTTTTAATGATTGAACATTCTCTGACGTTAACCAGCTTCGTTTGCTGTTTAATCGATGATGAGGGGTAATGGAAAACTTGGTGTTAGACTTTAACATTCTAAATGCGCCGCCACATGTCATCGCAGTGACACCCATGTTGGTGGCTCTGCTAAACCGCGTGGTCGATGCATGCCGATATTCATCTTGGAGCCCTTGATAAAAGTGGCTCTGCATTGATAGAGATGCAACAGGTGAGAGTGAAATGTAGGACGTATCGCTATTCGGGAGAGATATTTGAGTCAAGTAATTCGGGGCGAGTGGCATACTGATGGTTATGTGAGCAATTGAAGCTAACTTTTTTGCCATTGCTTTGCGAGTTTTTTGATAGCAACCCAATTTCGTTAAAGTTTTCCAAAGTGGATGATCAACATTTTTAAGAAGCTCAGCCAAGCATGATATCACCCCATTCCAACAAAACTCATTGGTGAGTAATACGCTCTTGTTGACGTATTTTGAATCATGTGCGTATGACCAATGGTATGGCGGGATTTTTGAAGAGGAGAGTAGAAAGCTCGGTAACTCACCTAGGGCTTCGGTTCGAATAATGCCTTCAGAACGTATATCCGGAAATTTTGGGTTATGGCTTTGTCGATAGTTAACGCAATTTAAGCAGCTAGCCCACCATTTTTCATCTCGAAGTTTTTGCTTGCATTTGGCTCGGTCGAGCAGGTCTTTCTGATCATCAGTCTTATCGGTTAAATTGACTAATATCGTCAGTGCATCAAGTTCATTACCATCAATTGCAATATGCGGTGTGAGTGGACGAAATGCTCGCTTAAGTACTGTCGTTAAGTCGTCAGGCGTGGATTCGATTAACTCTTTCAGAGTTTGCATTTACCACCTCGACACATAGAACGAACGGTTAAACTCATCAGTTTGGAACTCAGCCAACCAAAGACAGAAAATATCTCCGAAATGAAATAAATAATCGGTAGTTTCAATAGGGCTATTGGGCTTGGTTCTTCGATTTGGCTTCAAAATACGTTGTTCAACCATTGATGCAATCTGTTCGAGGCTACAATTTAGCATTACCGACGCTTCTAAGGCGTTCATTTTAAGGTTTGCGATTAATCCCTTGTCTCGCCATAAACGCTTTTCTAAGTGGCTGAGAAGCTCACCTAGGATGATATTGTGTTGAAGATTCCGTTCAGGTAACCGAATTGAATGGAAAAATAACCGACCAAGAAGATCTTTTAATCGTAATTCAGATGTGCTGACAACGGCATGCTCTAGATTAAATTCAATTTCATCATCAATCATTGAATGAAATGATCTTGGCCAGTTTGAGAAAAAATGGGTGAATGACAGATGGTCGAACTCGTTGTCATTAAGATTCATCCACCAGTGTATCAAGCCCCAACGGTAGCTTCGAGGGATGTCTGGTAGATCTTGAGAGCCATTGCCAGCGAGCCAATTTGAAACAGTGGATGTCGCCTCATAACTATTCTCTTGATTCTTGGTGGTGATAGGCTCTTTGCAATTGTTGCAAATTCCTTTTAAGCCACATACTCGGTAGTCAAACTCAGCGCCACAACTACAGGCGTTAATTAAAGGTATATTATGAATGTGGCAGTGATCGTATCCCTTAAAATGCCAAAGATAAGAAGCGTAGCCATTTTCTTGTAAGCACAAAGGACAGCTAGAGATGGAGTTAGTCCGAAGCAAACTGCGAGGCAACACTTCCGCGCCCCGTATCACAGCACTTGTTGAGGGCGAGTATTGCAAGTTTGTTCGGTTTAATGCTAACCCGAGCAGTTCTGGCGGCTCATTAAACGTTAATTGAGCAAGTTTCAGGAGCGAGGCGGTTCGTGCTCTGGAACTGTTATTAGCCGAGCATGGGTTTATCCTAGTGATATCCGTAGGAAAGGTTTGATAGCCATGATGATCAATGTCTTGAAGGAAGCGCTTGGTGGCTTCTAGGAAGCGATGAACATCATCATATCCATTTTTGTTAGCAACTCGAATAAAGAAACTCTCGAGGCTTTCATCGCTATAAGGTTTAGGTCTTTGCAAAAACATAGAGCTCCTCCTGAATCTAATATAGGAGGTAAAGGCCCTATTAACAGGGTTTTACTTGGGATTGAGAGGCCAGCCACAACTTTTTGATTTTGCTTATGTTGGCGTAGCATTTAAGTGTAATTGAATATCAACTCAATGCGTAATACGGTAAGCTCCGTTCCCATAAGTAAAAATAGTTACGGATGTCAGAATGGCAACTTTACTCAGTTGGCTTGGCAGAACAGATCTTGACCAAATGAAGCAGGATAATCCCGCTTCAATTGCAACGATTGCTCTTAAAGGTAAAGCTCTAGACAGCATTATTATCCTTGCCAGTACATGGGAAGATGAATGGTGCGACTATAAAGAATGGCTGGAGAGAAAACTGGCTTGTGCGGGACGTTCCAAGACTTCAGTGACTATTCAGCGTGTTCGATTAGCATCACCAATAGACTATTCAGCTATAACTAAAGTGATGCAAAAACAGCTGAGTAAGATTTCTGCTGGCTCGGAACACATTTATTTAAATCTCACATCTGGAACGCCGGCAATGACGGTTGTTTCTGTCTTACTCGGCAAGAGCATTGCGAAATGCCAGTTACTTCAAACATCGCCCAAAGGTGAGTTAATTGAGGTTGATATACCTGTCGATTTCGCGACGGAATACACCAAATCCTCCACTAGCGCTATACAGTCACTGACATCAGATATCCCTCAATTAAGCTCGGCCTTTGAAGCTATAACAGCAAAATCGACAATCATGCAGCTTCTAGTGAAAAAAGCTCACAGACTTGCATTATCTGATTTACCTGCACTTGTACTGGGTGAAAGTGGATCAGGCAAAGAAGTCATGGCAACAGCAATTCACAACGCAAGCTCTCGTTCTGATAAACCATTCAGAGCGGTTAACTGTGGTGCGTTACCTGAGAACTTGGTGGACTCGATTCTGTTTGGTCATGTCAAAGGGGCGTTTACCGGAGCTGATAAAGATCACTCTGGGTTATTTGAACAGGCAAATGGCGGCACCTTGTTCCTAGATGAAGTGGGCGAGCTGCCACTCAATGTCCAAGTTAAATTACTTAGAGCGCTACAACAAAAAGAAATCACGAGAGTCGGCGACGTTAAATCTAAGGTTGTTGATGTTCGCATTATTGCGGCTACGCACCAGGATCTGTTTCAGATGACATCACAAGGAGCCTTTCGGGAAGATTTATTCTACCGACTCGCCGTCGGGGTTATTGAAGTGCCACCACTTAGAGCAAGAGCGGAAGACATTCCAGAACTCATATCAATACTAATGAGTGATATCAACCAACAGGCCGAAAAGCATCCTCTGTTTGAAAGTAAGAAAATTTCCGCTGATGCAATAAATTTTTCGAAGTCTTATCCATGGCCCGGAAATATAAGGGAGCTTTGGAATACATTAAATAGAGCGGTTTTATGGTCTGAGTCGAATACTATTTCTGTCGAAGACCTTCAATCGTCAGTATTAAGTGCCGGTAGAAACCAATCTTCACAGGGTGAGTTTTCTGTGCCTGGAGATATACAGCAATATATTGATAATATTAAGAAAGATGCGGTCGAATCGGCTTTAGAGTATAGTCGTAATAATAAATCCAAAGCAGCTGAAGCACTAGGTCTAAAGAGTCATCAAACGTTAAGCGGCTGGATGACAAAATTAGGTATTGAAGAATAAGCAAGCAGGCTAAAGCAGGGTTGGCATACCCATTGCTCATTGAGGTCAGGAGTACAATAAGAGTGAAAACGTCAGTGAACTTTGAATATCTAAGAAAAGATTGGCCAGAATTGGCAGAGCTTGGTGCATTTGCTGAGGCTTATGCAGTGAGCGATCCTCAAAGTGCATTAGTTAAGCTGCGCTGTTATGTCGAAAAAATCGTTGGCTACCTCTATTACGAGCTTCGCCTTCCTGTTGCCCCCAATGCTTCTATGCACGATAAACTCATCAGTGGTTCATTTACCTCCATCGTTGATAAATCCATCGCGGATAAATTCCATGCTATTCGCCGAGGCGGAAACAAAGCCGCTCACGATGGCAATGTCACTCAGCATGATGCCATTTGGTTACTAAAAGAATCCTATTTCATTGGGTGTTGGCTTTATATTGCTTATGGTGAAGGCAAACGAGAAGAATGCCCCGACTTTACCACACCAGAGAATGTCCAAGGTGTAGATGAATCAAAAGGCGAATTTAAGCGCAAGAATCGCCAATTACAGGAGAAGCTTAAGCAGAATGATGAAGTGCTTAAGCAAGCCATAAAAGAGCTGGAAGACGTCAAACAAGCTCAATTAGCGGCACAAAAAGAAGCGGCCTCACTGAAACAACAGGTCAATCAAGCCAAAGCCGACAATCTAAAACAAAATACCCTTAGCTTGAAAAACAGTTTTGACTTCAATGAGGCGGAAACCCGTAAGCGGTTAATTGATGCCGAATTGCGCAGTCAAGGCTGGGACGTTGCACTGGACGATGAAAGCACCGAGCAAGTGTCAAAAGAATACCAAGTTGATGGCCAGCCAACACCGACAGGGAAAGGTTATTGCGACTATGTGCTTTGGGATGACAACGGCAAACCGCTAGCGGTAATTGAAGCAAAACGCACTCGCACAGACGCCAAAGCCGGACGCGAGCAAGCAAAGCTGTATGCCAATGCACTGGCAAAGCAAACTGGCCAACGCCCGGTTATTTTTTACACCAACGGCTATGAAATCTACATTTGGGATGATGCCCAAGGCTATGCGCCGCGTTCAATTTTCGGTTATTACTCAAAAGACAGCCTGCAATATTTGATTCAGCAGCGAGAGCTAAAACAAGATCTTAACGAAACCCCAATTGATACCAAGGTCGCAGGGCGCATGTATCAAATGGAAAGCATCACACGGATATGCGAACGTTTTTCTGATAAACACCGCAAAGCACTGGTGGTTCAGGCAACCGGCACGGGTAAAACCCGCGTATCTATTGCATTGGCTAAGCGTTTGCTTGAGGCAGGCTGGGCCAAACGTATCCTGTTTTTGTGTGACCGCAAAGAGCTGCGTAAGCAGGCCGGCGGCGCATTTAACGAATACACCAACGAGCCTCTTTACATCAAAGGCAAAAGCAAAAAATCCGCCGCCGCAAAGGCGCGTATTGTGATAGCCACCTATCCGGGCATGATCCAAAACTTTGAAGAATATGATGTTGGCCATTTCGATTTAATCATTGCTGACGAATCTCACCGCTCTATCTACAACAAGTATGGCGAGCTATTTAAATATTTTGATGCTTTGCAAGTGGGCTTAACCGCCACCCCAGTAGAAATGGTCTCACGCTCAACCAGTCAGCTGTTTGGTTGTGACTACAAAATGCCAACGGCAAATTACCCCCTTGAGCAAGCAATCGAAGAGAAAAACTTGGTTCCGTTTAAGGTGGTGGCGCATACCACGCAATTTTTACGTGATGGCATCAAAGCAAGTGAACTCAGCGATGAGCAAATTGCACAACTAGAAGAGCAGGGCATCGATCACAACAGCTTAGATTTTGACTCAAAGCTGATCGACAAGGCCATCTTCAACAAAGACACCAACCGAGCGATCATTCGCAACCTAATGGAAAAGGGCTTAAAAGATGCCGACAACCAGCTTCCGGGCAAGTCGATTATTTTTGCTCGCAGCATTGCTCACGCTGATCTATTGGCTGATCTGTTCCATGAAATGTATCCGGACTTAGGTGGTAACTTCTGTCGCGTGATCCACTCAAAATATGAACGCGCCGAAGACCTTATCGATAACTTCAAAAGCACAGAAGGCAGAGAAGACGACATCACCATCGCGGTGTCTGTCGATATGCTAGACACGGGCATTGATGTACCTGAGTGTATTAACTTAGTGTTTGCCAAGCCGATTAAATCCAAAGTGAAATTTTGGCAAATGGTCGGGCGCGGCACGCGTTTGTGTGCAAACCTTTACGGAGCGGGTTTAGACAAAAAGCACTTCTTGATCTTCGATCATTGGGGCAACTTTGACTATTTCAAAATGAATCCAGAAGAAGACGAAGGCAGTCAAAGTAAATCTCTGCCGCAAAAAGTGTTTGAGGCCAAACTTATCCTTGCGGTTGAAGCCCTCAAAAAAGCAGAAATAGAAATCTTTGCTGATGTTGTTCAACAGATCAAAACCGACATCGACTCACTTAACGATAAAACCATCGCCGTTCGGGAAAAGTGGCAGCTAAAAGCGCAGCTAAGTGAAGAAAAACGCCTAATGCAGATGGCTCCCGATACCAAAACTCGACTGTTTGAAGAAATGGCGCCCCTGATGCAGTGGAAAAAAACCACCGGTGAGAGTGAAGCACTGCGCTTAGATCTTCAACTTTTGCAGTTGCAACTGACCAAACTGCAACAGCCAAGCAAGGTTGAAATAGAAGCTCAGCCCATTTTGGACAAGGTGACTAGCTTGTCGATGCACTTAAATGAGGTGCGCAGCAAAGCCAGCACTATTAAGCAAATACAACAGCCAAGCTACCTTAGCGATGCGGACTACTTTGTGGTTGAATCTTGCCGACAAAACCTGCGCAGCATTATTCACCTGCGTGATAAGGGGATTGCCCCAGCGCCGATGGCAACGCCAATTATTGACGTGCGTGAAGATAGAGGCCTTTATCAGTCACAAGAGATAAAAACCAATATCACCACCGTCGATTATGAAATTTATCGCCAAGAGGTGGAGAAAACCTTGTCCCCCTTGTTTGAATCAAACGAGGTATTGCAAAAAATTCGTAGTGGCCAAACTGTGACAGAGGCGGACTTAGCCACCTTGATCGCGCTGGTGCATACCCAGAATCCCAATGTCGATTTGCAAACCCTGAAAGAGTTCTTCCCTGAATCATCAGCAGGCTTAGATCAGATCCTTCGCACCATCGTCGGCATGGACGCGCAGCAAATCGAGAAAGAGTTCACCACCTTTGTCCAGCAGGTGCATACCCACCTTAACGCTCGGCAGCAACGATTTATCGGCATGCTCAAAAATCACCTTTGTCGCTATGGTAGCCTTGATATTGAACAGTTGTACAATGCACCATTCAATCAGATTGATGATGCTGGTTTGGATGGCGTATTCCCAATCCCAGCGCAAGCGGATGTGGTTGAGCAGTTTGTTCGCCGCTTTAGTGTCCACTTGGGCGAGAAACAAGCAAGTGTGGAGAAAGTGGTGAATTAAGCCTTTGGTAATGGTAACGGGCTAAGTACACTACAACCCATTACGATTGACGTTGGTTCGTTCAGAAAATAGGGAGTTCTCAGCAATGAGAAAGCTCACATAAAAGAAAGGCTAAATAAGTAACCTGTCGCGTCAATTTCCATAAAAGAATACAGAGAATAGACAATGATTACATCAGGCGCATTAAAGAGCCAAATTGACAAGCTATGGGAAGAGTTCTGGACGGGCGGGATCACCAACCCGTTAACCGTAGTTGAGCAAATTACCTATTTGATGTACGCCCGTATGCTAGACATGAACGAGCGTAACGACGAAAAACGTAGCGCACGCACGGGTAAGCCATTTAATCGCCGTTTCCCTGATGACAAGCAGCACATCCGCTGGGAAAACTTCCGTCATCTTGGCGCAGAAAAGCTATACCCACTAGTAAAAGACGAACTCTTTCCGTATTTCAAACAACTCACGTCTGATGACACCCTGTTTGCAGACTTTATGAAAGATGCGCAGCTAATGATCCAAAAGCAATCGCTATTGGTCAAAGCGGTTGAGTTGGTAAGTGAACTGCCACTGGAAAACAAAGATGTAAAAGGTGACTTGTACGAATACTTGCTGTCTAAACTGACTACCGCAGGGATCAATGGCCAGTTCCGCACCCCGCGTCATATCATCCGCGCCATGATTGAAATGCTTGATGTCGAAGAAACTCACCGAGTATGTGACCCGGCCTGCGGCACCGGTGGTTTTCTCTCCACTACATACGAATACTTGCTAGAGAAGTACTCATCGCCGCAAGGGGTAGAAAAAGAGCAAGTTTTTGATAACGACGGTAAGCCAGTACTTGATGTGTATGGTAACCCGGTGTTTAACACCCTGTACGCAGGTGACTTACTTTCTAACCGTTGGCACATTGATGAAGATATGTTCCACGGCTTTGACTTTGATTCCACTATGCTTCGCGTTGCAGCAATGAACTTGGTGATGCACGGTGTAAAACAACCTGGGATTCATTACCAAGACACCCTAAGCCAGAGTTTTATTGAACGCTTCCCATCAGAGGCCAAAAACGGCTTTGATATTATCCTCGCCAACCCACCATTTAAAGGCAGCTTGGATGAGGAAGACGTCGATCCTGCTTTGCTTAAAGTAGTCAAAACCAAAAAAACCGAGCTGTTGTTTGTCGCGTTAATTCAGCGCATGCTTAAAGTGGGTGGCCGCAGTGCTACCATCGTGCCTGATGGCGTATTATTTGGCAGCTCCAACGCCCACCAGATGCTGCGTGAACACCTTATCGAAGATAACCAGCTAGAAGCGGTGATCTCACTCCCTAGTGGCGTGTTTAAACCTTACGCAGGTGTTTCAACCGCGATCCTAATTTTCACCAAAGGTGGCAGCACAAACAAGGTTTGGTTCTACGACGTGCAAGCCGATGGCCGTTCGTTAGACGATAAGCGTACCCCAATCAAAGATAACGACTTGCCAGACTTGGTTAAGCAGTACAAAGCGTATCAAGCTGCGGTAATGGCAGGTGAGTCAACCGAACAATGGGCAGACAAAACTCAAAAAGCCTTCTTGGTTGATAAAGAGGATATTAAGTCGAACAAATATGACCTGTCGATCAACCGTTATAAAGAAGTGGTGTACGAGCAAGAAAGCTATGAAGAACCTAAAGTGATTCTGAGCAAACTCAAAGCCCTCGAGAATGACATTCTAGCTGACCTAAATGAGTTGGAGTCGATGCTATGAGTTGGCCCGTCGTAAGCTTTGGAGACGTAGCCCAGTTTATTAATGGTGATAGAGGGAAAAACTACCCATCAAAAGGCTCTTTTGTTGATGAGGGTATCCCATTTATTAATGCTGGTAATCTAAGCCTTGTTCATACTATTTATGCAGATGCGCTCAATTACATAACTGAGGATAAGTTCAATTCATTGAACAGCGGGAAAATCGAAAAAGGGGATATCCTTTTTTGTTTGCGAGGCTCTCTAGGTAAGTTCGCATTGGTTGACTCAGATATGAAAGGGGCAATAGCTTCATCTCTTGTGATCATTCGCGTGAATGAGAAAATAAACATCGATTATTTGAAGCACTACTTAGGTAGCTTTCTTTGCGAAAGAGAGATTCAATTATATGAAAATGGCGCTGCTCAACCGAATCTATCAGCAACTGATTTGAAAACTTTTCAGATCCCACTTCCTCCACTAGAAGAACAAAAACGCATCGCTGCCATTTTGGATAAAGCCGATGCCATTCGCCAGAAACGCAAGCAAGCCATTAACCTTGCCGATGAGTTCTTACGCAGCGTGTTTTTGGATATGTTTGGTGATCCAGTAACGAACCCGAAGGGGTGGGAGGTTAAAAAGCTTAAAGACCTAACATCAAAACTTGGTAGTGGTTCAACCCCACGAGGAGGCAAGGAAGCTTATCTGAGTGAAGGCATCTCACTTATAAGAAGCCTTAATGTGCATGACAATAGCTTTGTTTATAAAGAACTTGCTTTTATTTCAGATGAACAGGCTGAAAAACTAAGAAATGTTGTAGTTAAAGAGCGAGATATTTTACTGAATATTACAGGGGCATCTGTTTGTCGATGTGCAATGGTTCCGAGTAATGTATTGCCCGCCAGAGTAAATCAGCACGTTTGTATAGTTAGAACTGATAGAAAACAGCTTTTACCTGAGTTTGCAACGAGACTTCTCACTTCAACGAGTTTTAAGCAGATGATGATGAGTATCGCGACTTCTGGAGGCGCAACACGCGA
This sequence comes from Vibrio sp. B1-2, assembly GCF_963888445.1. Lineage (NCBI taxonomy): Bacteria > Pseudomonadati > Pseudomonadota > Gammaproteobacteria > Vibrionales > Vibrionaceae > Vibrio > Vibrio sp. B1-2. The sequence continues at coordinate 344,252 of NZ_CAWPJH010000022.1, read as the reverse complement.
GGCTTTGACCAAGCAGCAAGTCGAAAATTTATCTATGATTGTGCCGCCAATGGAGCTGCAAAAGAAATTCTGTGCATTAGACAGAAAACTCGTTGGTTTTGAGACTAAATCTAAGCAGCAAGTTTCCATGCCTATATTTGATGCACTTTCCCAAAAAGCTTTTTCAGGCCAACTATAAATTTCAGAGGTATCTTCGGATGCCTCTTTTTTGCTCAAAGGTTAGGCCCTTTCTATTTTAAACAACGGAAAATAACATCGCTTACCGTTGGAAGATTTAAAGGGTCCACGACTCCACTGGCACCTATCACATCAGTAACTATTCAATAACTTCTCTCTTTTAAACTTAATCGTAAAAATAATTACACCTTGGTAATTTAACTTCCCAATTTAAAGTGTGATTAGCGACTTACTCCCCGATAAATCAACTTGTTACTGACGGGAATGTTTGTTGCAATGCATTTACTTGTATACGGAGGCTGCTAAGTACGAATTATCTAGCGCAACGAAATTTAAGGTTAGGCAACTAAGGTGAGGTCATCAATGGATACTACGTCCCCAAGCGTACTTGAACCTGCAAGTGCGATACTCGGCTCTACTTCAGTTTATGGTTGCCTACGAGCCATTTTAACGAAGCGAGAATTATCTCATCCCACTGGCCAGCCGCTATTTACCTATCAATTAACAGAACCAGAATATCATCACTTACGAACCAGCTTAAAAAACCAAAAATTGCCAACAAGGTTGCACGGAGATAGTAGCTGGTGCGCGGCTTTTTGTCTTTTCAGCGCTGAGTGGTATCGACGTCAGTATCAAGGTGGTTGGAGCTGGAGTGGCATATCAAGCAGCTTAGGATTTGAGTTAGATGCTAACCAACGTAGTAAGGTAATAAAAACAGGTTTTAAGTATTGGCAGCGTACGGTTAGCCAATATAACGATGATAGACATAGCTTTCTTGGGTCAGTGTTTAGAGAGGGGGGGCTACCTTATGGCTTACTAGCGAGCGAAGGTGGCCGATTCCAAGCAATCTTTAAGCGTATTCTTAGGGTTTTTGATGACGCACAGGCATACGGTCAGTCTCCCTTTCAGTTGGTGTCGGAGGGGCTTGAACATTTACCTGAAGCATTTAGACAAGAAACGACGGTTGATCTTATCACTAATATGGCGGAGCTATTGCTGCGTTTAACTGATGAATACAATCTGCAACAACAAGAGCAACCTGCCAATCATTTAGATAACCAATTGCCCAATTGGAGAGATCTATTTCCAATCCCACTTGATACAGACACTGGCAGCGAATTTCTCACTGGCTTGCTTACTTCTGCGTCCGTTCAGCGAAAAAGCAAATCACAACAAACAAAACGAATTATTTGCTGGCAAAGGCTTTCAAACAATGAAGATTTGGGTTTTGTTACTCAAATTAAATTGATGAAGACGATACCTATGCCTTTTAAACGCGAAACATTGATTAACAGTCGAGTTGAGTTATTTATACAAGAAGGCAATCGAGTCATTGCTGAGTTGGGTGTTGGGCATGCAACCTTTGAAGGAGAGGCCACCAAGGTTATTTTACGAACTCCTGCTTGTGAGTTTCGTCGACACGCCATAGAGCAGGATCTGTATTTGGTGGTATTACAAGCGGGCGTTGAGCTTCATCGAGAAGAAATTCCTAACTCTGACCTCGCTATTAATGAAATGCCGATTGTACTTAGGTCAGACGGTGAGCATGATTGGGTCGTAGGGCAAGGAAGCGTGAGTACCAAAGCTGACCAACTCAAAGCTATCTTACTAAAAGATGCGGCTTACACGGCCGAGTTTCCAGAACTGTGCTCGACGGTAACAACTGATCACTATCAGCTTGTTGAGTTCAGTGGAGAAATTAAGGTTGATTATAGTACTGAAGAAGATGAGCACGATACCTATGTAATATCGACACGTCAGTCGGCAGTATTAGCCGATCAAGTCAGTGTTCGAGGGACTAAATTACAGTATTACTCTAGCACTGGACAACCTATCTATTTGGGCTTACCGACTATTACTAGTCAAGAACCAAATACAGAATTGTGGTTAGGTAATAAACGGCTAGGAGACGCCCATCAAGCGGGCTTGTTTGGTATTCAATCGGTACGTTTAAAGGCGAGTGGTAATCGCACAATGCTTCGTAAACGACTCGCTATTCTTCCGCAGTCATTCCACCTTGAGCTGAAGCCGTCTAAGCAGGCTAATAGTGGTTTTGTCGATCTTCATTGTGAAAGGAACTTATTTGTATCCATAGAAGGCGAACAGGTCTCCTATAAACAAACCAATATAGACGGTGGCAAAAGAATCAAGGTGATAGCCGAAGGGTCACCACCAGCGGATATTATTCTCTCTATCAGCGCAAACCTGATGGCTGACCCGATAAAAGTACGGGTACCTTTTCCTGCCTCAGGAGCGTTAACCTTTGACAAACATGGTAACGGTTTAGCTAAGAGAATCACTATCGATGATTTATTAGGTGCGCGTATTCAGTTTTTCCCGCGTGTAGATGTAGCGGCGAGTTATTATATTGAATTGAAAGGGCCGATGAGGTCTCGTGATGCGTCTTATTATTGGGAGTACAAGGTTACCGATAAGGTCCTAGAGGTCAGTCTATATGAGTTTCGTCATCGCATTCGAGAACTACTGGCGGCATCTGGTGAGCTGGATGATGAAGTTCGAATGATCATTGGAGGAGCGGGCTGTAGAGAGCAGCAAACGATCATTGGACGATATGCCACAGAAGCTCAACAGTTCAATGAGACAGTAAGCTTTAATGTAAAACTGGAAAATGACCTAGTTATTAAGCCAGAATTAATTAATTTGGCTGACCCTGCAGAAAAACCGCATGCCCTTCAACAAAGATATTCAAATGGCGTTGCGACAGGTGTATTCGAGCTAAATACAAAGTTATCTCAGCCAGCGTTAATCGTTCCTTCAAACAATACTCAGCTTGCTTTTCGTGCGAAGTTTATTCCGAGTAGTGAACCTATTGAACGTTCTAATGATGTAAAAACCTTAAATAAGGCTGTGGCGCTATTTCATCCAGTAACTAACCCAAACGCGATAGCCGATGTTCTTCCAATGTTAGCTAATGATTTTAACCACAGTAGTTGGCGATTTATTAACGACTTGTTTGCTAATTACTCACACTTGCCAATGGCGACCTTTGAAGTGTGGAAAGCATTAGTGAAACATACTGCTTGCTTATCTGCACTAGCGTTTAAAGCAGATAACCCCGTTCAATTAATGGAACGCTTGAAAGTTGAATTCAATGTTATTTGGGAGCTTATACCGCTGAGTATTTGGCGGTCACATATTGTTAAGTTTCGCCAGATGTTACTAGATATAGGGCTACCTGAAAAAGTGGTAGATAACAAAGTTAAGAGCAAGCTAGAAACTCTTTCTGAGTTTTCGCCACTGTTTGAAAAGCAGTGCTGTTCACTAATTGACGATCAATTTATACAACAAGAAGCGAATTTGCCAGCTGTCTTTCAATATTGTCTGCCTGAATGGAGCCAAGATTTGGTGCGAGTTCATTTGTCTGACCGTGAGTGGCCGACAGCATTTAGTTTTGAGTTAGAAACATGGTGCAAAAAACACTGTGAATCGCTTATTCATTTCGAAGTCATTCGTGGGTTTCACAAGAGCGTCCTTTATTTTCCGGTCTTTGCAGCTGCAGTGGCGTGTGGAAAAGTTCATTTGGAAGAGCTGACACCGACACTTTATCCCTTAGATTATTTCCATTTACGACAGATTGTTGAGTTTGACCGCCATTGGTTTAACCCGGTATTTCAAAGTGCATTATGCGTATTTGCCCAAGAGGAAGCTTAAATGAAGCAATATTTTGCCACCCTAAAACAACAAGCTAATAGCCGAGCAAAAGAGTCGACTTTAAGTATTTTGGGTATTAAGAATCCGGCTCTTAGAAACCATTTAAGTGAGCGAATGGAAACGGATGAAAAGTTTGTTCACGGTCCTGTGTTTGAGCAAATGTTCGCTTGGGAAGCAGACGAGATAACGATAGAAGACCTCTCTACCTCCGCTCATAACAACTTACTCAGCCCTGAGTTACTAAATGCATTAGATGTTTCACCACATAAAGAAGGATGTAAAAAAGACAGTAGCTGCAAGTGTAAATATGTATTGAATAGAGAAATAAAACCCTACAAACATCAATTGAAAGCATGGAAAGGGTTACTTGATCCTCGCCCTCAATCTCAAATTATCACCAGTGGAACTGGATCAGGCAAGACTGAATGTTTCATGGTACCTATACTCGAAGATTTGTACCGAGAGACACAGCAGACAAGCCGTTCGCTAACAGGGGTGAGAGCGTTATTTCTATATCCTTTGAATGCGTTAATAAACTCGCAGAAAGAACGATTGAATGCTTGGACGACGCACTTTAATGGTGATATTCGATTTTGTCTGTATAACGGAAATACACCTAATGACCTTAAAGCCCAAGATAGGCAAAGGCAAAGAAAGCAGCCTCAGGAAGTACTTTCTAGAAAGTTGATGCGAGAAAACCCAGCTCCTATTTTGGTAACCAATGGAACCATGTTGGAGTATATGTTGGTGAGGCAAGCCGACGCACCCATCATCCAAAAGTCACAGGGTAAGTTGCGTTGGATCGTACTAGATGAAGCACATACGTATATTGGTTCGCAAGCCGCTGAACTTGCTTTGCAGCTAAGACGTGTTATGCAAGCTTTTGATGTTAAGCCTGAGGATATTCGATTTATTGCGACATCTGCAACAATTGCGGGTGCTGAAGCTGAAACACAACTTAAAGAATACCTCGCTAGGCTAGCTAATGTAGGCGTAGAGCAGGTAGCTGTCATTGGGGGGAGACGTGTAGTTCCTGGCTTACCCAAAGTAACGCCAGCAGATTTAACTCTTAGTGAAATAGAAGCGATAGAGCCAGAGGGTGAACAACCTAAAGATAAGAAGCGGAGTCAAAATTCGGAAGTATCAGAGCGTCGATACTCTGCTTTAGCGAGTTCTGCACTAGCCGTTAAAATACGAGAGTTGTTAGCTGGCGACAATGTAGGCCCGGTACATTACGCTGAATTACTCGATAAATTAAAACCTTATGATTTAAACGAAGCAGAGTTATGCCGATGGCTGGATATCTGTACCGGAACCAAACATTCTCATAGCAGTGAGGCGTTTTTAAAACTCAGAGCTCATTATTTTCAGCGAACGTTGCATGGTTTGTGGTGCTGTATTGACCCAAACTGCCCGAATAAACAGCAGTCTAAATTGAATGGCGCGTGGCCATTTGGGTTTGTTTATAGTGAGCATCGTCAGAAATGTCATTGTGGGGCAGCAGTGCTTGAATTAGCGTTTTGCAATGATTGTAACGAACCACATTTATTGGCAACTGATCACAATGGTCACTTGCAACAATGGACCGGAAAAATTAATGATGAGTTTTCATTGCTTGATGAAGAAGAAAAAGAGGTAGACGAGGAGCGCTCAGATCAGTTTTCTAAAAACAGAACCGCAAGTGATACTCAAGTTGTTATTGGAGCAAAACAGAGCGATGAATATAAATACCAATTAAAAGGATTTGATACTGCTGGGCGCGAAGAATCTTTGGAAAACAGTTCAATTCACTTAGCTGAGTTGATGAGTGAATCGCAACAGTGCTGCGAATGTGGTTACTCAGGTAGAGGTCAGTACAGTAAAGCGTTACGAAGAGGGTTACTGGGGGCGCCATTCTATACAGCGATTGCTGTACCAACAGTATTGGAATACTGCCCAGATATTGAGGTGGATAAAGAATCCAAGATAGGCCCTAACTCTGTTCCTGGTCGAGGACGTCGGTTAATTACCTTTACCGATAGTCGACAAGGAACGGCAAAAATGTCAATTCGTATGCAGCAAGAAGCAGAACGGTCGCGATTGCGAGGTTTGGTATTTAAGGAGCTTCGTAGGCATGTGGAAGAGAAAGTCATTATAGATGAGGCGTTACTCGACAGCGTAAAAGACTACTTGAGTATGCCTATCGAAAAATTACGAGTTATGCTGCCATCCATCGAAAAATCCATGCCTGAAGATGCTAAGGCACTAAAAGAATATATTGATATTGCCAGTAGTTCGGTTGCTATACCTTTGCCTCAAACAATCACTTGGTCTGATCTTGCAGCTGTTATTAAACAAGATAATGATTTAAAAGAGTCGATGTTAAAAGAGAACAAGCGGTTATCGCCAGAAATTTTCGATGATTCGACAGGACCTCTACGACTGACTCAAATGCTACTGACGAGAGAGTTTGCAAGACGACCAAAAAATAGAAACAATCTAGAGACTCAGGGGTTAGTTAAAATAGTCTACCCGGCATTGGACAAAATCGAGGCTGTCCCGGAGCTTTGGGGGAATTATGGTCTAACGGTAAAAGATTGGCGTGATTACCTTAAAGTTTGTTTGGATTTTTTTGTACGTGAAAACTCTTATATAACCATTGATCGTGAATGGATTCGTTGGATCGGTATGCACTTTTCACCTAAAACTTTGTTAGGGCCTGACGCGAGTGATGTCGATGAAAACAGAGCCAAGAGTTGGCCGTTAGTACGAAAAGGCAGTAAACGTCAACAACGTATAATTACTTTGCTCACTGTCGCCACTGGCATTGATATTACGAGTACGGCAGGGGAGGACACGGTTAATGGCTGGTTGGTTTCTGCTTGGAATGCGTTAACCGGTTCGAAAATCTTGCAAGATTCAACAGCAGATAAACAATATAGTTTGAACCTGACTAATGTCAGTTTTTCATTGATGAATTCGGCTTATATATGTCCGATTACGAACAAACTGCTAGACACTACGTTTAAAGGAATTACTCCTTATATTCCGTTTAAAGGCCAGTTAGATGGCAACCTATGTGAAAAAGTGAAACTTCCCGCCGTATGGGCTTTCGAAGGAAGTGATGACTTCTTGCTTTCACTTATCTTAATGCGCAAAGATATTGCGAATTCACCGGAAGTAAGATCACTTAGAGAGCAGAATTTGTGGACGGATATTAATGATCGAACGGTAGAGGGTGGTTTTTACTATGCTTCAGCAGAACACTCTGCACAACAATCCGCTGAGCGACTTAAAATCTATGAGGATGAGTTTAAAGTTGGTAGGAAAAATGTCCTCAACTGCTCTACAACAATGGAAATGGGCGTTGATATCGGTGGTATTACTGCGGTAGTGATGAATAATGTACCACCACACCCAGCGAACTATCTTCAGCGAGCAGGCCGAGCTGGTCGATCTAAAGAATCTAGAGCGATAAGTTACACACTATGTAAAAGTAATCCCCATGATATGTTGGTTTTTAATAACCCGAAATGGCCATTTACTACTGTTATATCAGCCCCTCATGTTGCATTTTCGTCTGAGAAATTGGTGCAGAGACATGTAAACTCATTTTTGATGGGACGCTTTTTAATCGAAGAAGTTGGTTTAACAAGTAAAGAAAAATTTAACTTAGATCTTGAGTGGTTTAACACAAAGGTGAATGACGAAAAATCTATCGCAGAACGTTATATCAACTGGGTCAAAACGTGTGATAAGAGGTTTCAATCAGCCTTAGCTACTTTAGTTAAAGGTACAGCGTTGAGAAATGCTCCTTTAGCACACATCTGTAAACACTCAGCAAAGAAAATAGAGGAAATCACCACTCGGTGGGTAAATGAATATCAATACATAGAAAATGAATTGGTTGGCGTTGATCCTGATGGCCCTTATGCTTATAAGCTAAATAGTGAGAAGTCTCGTTTATGTCGAGAGTACTTACTACGGGATTTAGCAACAAGAGCGTTCCTTCCTGGATATGGATTCCCTACTGATGTCGTAAACTTGGATACCGATAATATCGTTGATTTTAGAAGGCGGCTTCAATTTAGGAATGTTAGTAAACTCGATCGAGAGGATAATGTTTCTATCAATCGAGGATTGCCAAGTCGAAACCTAGCTGTTGCAATTCGAGAGTATGCTCCCGGTTCAGAAATAGTACTTGATGGCAGAGTACATAGAGCGGCAGGTATCTCGCTGAATTGGCAGAAAATTCACGTTGATGGTGCGAAAGATTCTCAGAAATTTGACTTAGCTTGGCGTTGCCCAAGTTGTGGTCAGACAGGCTACGAAACGGATCTAGAAATACAATCTGATTCAAATAACCTTATATGCACTAATATAGCTTGTGGCCAAAATGTCCCAGACAATACTGATTGTCGAAAAAAAGTGATTCAACCTACAGGCTTTGTTACTGATTATTATCGAGAACCAACAAATAATATTTCTAATAATAATTATGTTCCCGTTCAACCTTCTTGGGTTATTGCATCAGGTACAGCAACGCCATTACCAATGCCTGCACTTGGTTATATGGTGGCGGATGCCAATGGCAAGGTCTTCCATCATAGTTCTGGATTGTCGGGCAAAGGGTATGCGTTATGTATGGCTTGCGGCCGCGCAGAGTCAATGACAGCGAAAGGTGAGTTGCCAAAAGCACTTAACTTTGAAAAAACACATAAACCACCGCGTCCTAGTAAATTCGATAAAGATGAAGTAGGTCGACACGCTGATTGTAACGGGTCTGCCAAGATAATGTCTTCGATTCATTTAGGTATTAACTCCCGAACCGATGTATTTGAATTGGTGATTAAGAACCCTAAAACAGGTGAATACATACCTGATAATGAGCAGGGTCGAAAAATAGCGACCACATTAGCTGTGGCACTACGAAAGTGCTTAGTAGAGCAGCTCGGTGTCTCTACAAACGAAATCCAGTATAGCGTTAGGCCAACAGTTATTGGTCATAATCAACACGCATTAGTGCTTCAGTTGTTCGACAGCGTGGGCGGTGGTGCCGGATTTTCGACATCCGCGCCATTTCATATTTCCGAGATATTGAATGGATTAGTTGGAAAACTTGATTGTAGGAAGCAATGTGACGCGTTTTGTCCTGAATGCCTTTTAGAGTCGGATTCGAAACACGATACCGATAAGCTCGATCGCATGTTAGCGATAGAATGGTTAGGTGATAATTTTAAACATTACGTATTACTCTCGACTAAGCACCAAAACCTTATCAAGGATGGAAAATACTGCCCTCAAACTATCGAGGCGCAGTTGACCGATTTGCTCAATGAAAAGGTGTCGGAATGTTTATTTGTTCTTTCTTCTGAAGTCGAAGGGTGGGATACATCTCTTGTCTTGATGAAATCGAAATTGCATGAACTATTAGCGAAGAATATCGCTGTTTCAATAGTTGTCCCTAAAGTTGAATTCACAGATGAAATTGTGAGTTTCTTAAGGGAAATACAAAAAATTGGCGTTCAGCTTAAATATGGAAAAGAGTGTGGAGCTATTGTTTTTCAAGGCTTAACAGGTAGCGGTTGGTCTACACTAGCGAACCTTGATATTAAAGCAACCACCCCTGGAGAGCATTGGCTTACAGCGGAAGATATTTCCATTGTTTCTTATAGTGAACCAGAAATAGCGACAACCCCTTTCAAATTAGACTCCATGGAGCCAACCCACTTGTTAGGAGCCGTCCATGTTGATCTTACGACTGAATTAAATGGATCGTTATCAAATTTCGGCAGAGGTTTTGTTAACTTATTAAAGAGTAAAGATGAGCGATTAACAAAGCTCTTCAAAGATGGTGAATTGAAGAGCATTTCGTACTCAGATAGGTATCTCCAAAGTCCGGTTTCTTTATTGTTGCTAGCTGAAGTACTCAAAGCGCTAGGAAAAACATCGGATTGCCAAATAGAAGTAAGTAGCTGTTTTGATGAACACAATCGAAGCCCATTAGCTGTTAATCATGATTGGAACAATCGCTACGATTACGATGCAATATTTAATGCTTGGTTGACTCATATGGCTGGCAAAAGAGTCGATATAAATATAATTGATAACAAACGCGAAGTACCGCACCGAAGAGCAATACAGTTGCATTTTTCTACTGGTGATATCGTTGAGATCACCCTAGATCAAGGCTTTGGATATTGGCGATTAGATCTTGCTAGTGGGATGCATCGATTTGATTTCATGAGAGATACACAAGATCAGATAAAGCGGCTAATTGAGATTTATAAATTGGCTAAGGTGTCTAATAGTGCCAGCTGGTCTACTTGGATTGCAATTAATGTGTTGTAAGTATTTGAATATAATTAGGTTAAAAATGAAAATAACATCACTTACCGTTGGTGGATTCAAAGGTATTAAGAATAAAGCCACGATTCCACTCGCACCTATCACGTTGTTCTTTGGGGCAAACAGTACAGGTAAAAGCACTGTATTACATGCATTACTGTATCTGTATGAAGTGATCGCTAAACGTAATTTTGATGCACAGTACAGCTCAATCGCTGGGGAGTCGCTCTACTTTGGTGGTTTTCACAATATTGTTCATGGTAAGGATTTAAATGGAGTTATCACCTTAGGTGCAACACTAGATTTTAGAGATGGAGTGGCGGATATTTGGGATGATTATTTGTCCAGCTCTGAACAATGGTTACTAGAATCCCATTTAGGCTTTACACCAGATTCAGACGCTGATGTTGTATCATTTGAGTTAGACATTAAATGGGACCATACCAAAAGTCGTGCGTTTATCAGCCGATATGTATGTAAAAGCCACGGCATTGAGTATTTCAAAACAACAGCTCAAGTCGGTCGACCAGATTGCCAAATTGCTCACTATCAACCACTGCCACATTGGGAAGTAGATGAATCATTTAAAATCGAAAACCTCTTTGATTCTGGCCAGTGGGAAGATGTCTCAATAAATGGCCAAGATGCGTTGCCGAATATCCATAAAAGGCTTGATCTATCCAACGCACCTTTCGATTGGTCTGATGTTTTCGAAAGTCATCCGTTAGCCGCCCAGTTGTTTGCCGAAGCCTCACTCTCTCAAGCAGCGCTTGCGCCACTAAAGCTATTAGTGAATAAACTTGAAGATTTGCTTCATATTGGGCCGTTACGCATTATGCCAACACGCGCAACCGTCTTGAACAAAAAGACTAGTTCGCAGCGCTGGTATGACGGAACAGCTGGCTGGGAGACCTTCGCCTTTGCCAATGAAAGAGTAAAAGCCAAAACTAATGAAAAGTTCGTTAGTAGCCAGTTCTTTGGCACTAATTACTGCTTTGAGTCTCCAGCTTACGGCGAAGCAAGTTTGAGTGAAAAATCGGTCATCCTTAAAGACTCTCATACTAACATTCCTTTATTGCCATCAAGCGTCGGTGTTGGTGTATCACAAGTCTTCCCATTTGTAGTTGCAACGTCACTTGAACAAGATCTTATCGTGTCGTGCGAGCAGCCTGAATTGCATATTCACCCCAAGTGGCAGTTGGCTTTGGGGGATATGATGATTGAAGCAGTTAAGAATAACCCAGATAGAATGTTTCTCATCGAAACGCATAGTGAGCACTTGATGTTACGCCTTCTAAGAAGAACGGTTGATGAAGGGGCGCTTTCAATAACGCCTGATGAGATTAGAGTTATCAATGTGTTTAAACACGACGAAGAAATCCATTATCAACGCCAGCGTATTACAGACAGTGGGGATTTCGAACTTGATTGGCCAGAAGGTTTTTTTGAAGAGCGATATGGAGAGGTGTAAGAATGATCAGAGAATATGCCGTTGATCCTGATGCCTACACAAGAAATCGTGACTCCCTACAACGCTTCTTCACGGACTTTCGGGCTGAGCAGGGCCGAGTTGTGTCGGCAATCCCAAAAAACTGGGAAAGGGCACAACAAGCAAGTATACGCGCTATGGATTTGCAACCAGTAGAACGCAGGAAGTGCTTTGATGAGCTCAGAAAACTTTGTAATACATCTTTGATCCCAGGTATTACAGTGCCTGAGCATATTGATGAATGGTTAGCTCAAGCTAGACATGCGAAGGAGAGCTTCGTTATTCAAGCAATAATTACATCTATCTTTAATCAAGCAAATAGTGAATACGATTACGCAAGTATGATGTTTACTCAGCCAAAAGATTGGATAATAAATCAAACCAATAGCGTACCTAGAAATGCCGAATCGTTAGCTGATGCTATTTCCGTGTCACTTGCGCTAGCTGATGTTGCTATGTTTATTGATCCTTACTTTCACCCTTCTGATGATAGATATAGAAGACCTTTTATCGAGTTTATTAATCGACTTGCAGGTGGCCGTCGGCAATGCCGAAGAGCGTTAGTGTTTACTGCAATCCAAGGGGATAAAACCAGGGCAGAATTGCAAAGAGGGCTAGTAGAACATGTTAAACCGTTATTACCAGCCAGATTTGAAGTAGAAATGTCTATTTGGCCATCAAATCAAATGCACGACCGCTTTGTATTAACCAAACAAGTGGGGTATTCATTTGGGCATGGCTTAGATGAAGCAACCTATCAAGACGCGATCGAAGTCAATATACACAGGTTAGCTGAAACGGCTAGGCATGCTGAGTATCGTAAGTTTTCGAACACAGCTATTCGTCAAGGAGAGCCAATTGTCATCGTTGGCACGTAGAAAACTACACAAATATTAATGTCATTGGTATCTTCGGGTGCCTCTTTTTTGGTCAAAGGTTAGGTTTTTATGCGTCTTCAACTCAGTGCCACTAACGCACTAAACAAATGGCTTAAAGCCGATCTCCCTCGTTTGCCAGTGGAAGAAGGTAAACAAGCCGGAGTAAACAAACTGAGTTCAGATGCCAGCACCCTAAGCTGGCAGGTGCACATTATCGAAAACCGCTATCAATCTATTGAGAAAACCCTCATCGTCTGTGAAGCCAATAGCCGCTTCACTTATTTTATTCCCCTTGAACGTCTGTGTTATACCACTGAAGAGTTAGCTGAACGGCTAAAAATCGAGTGGCAATTTGCCTTTGTTGAAGCATTGGAAAACGGCGGTTTAGTCCATCGTTACGATATTGCCACACTGCTATCTAATCTCAATGCCATTGAGTTCACGCACCGCTGGATAAAAAACACCGATCTCAGTATTAACGGCCATATAGCCGACGCAGCACAATGGGTCACGCAAACCTTAGAGGATAGAAATCTCGAGCGCTTAAGCCAGCCGCTAGCATTTGAGATTTCTAACTATATCAACTCTCAAACCAAAAGCATTAAGGTGAACAACAAGAAGCAGCGCTTCATCCCAATCGAGCGATTGCTTGACTATGTCCAACAAATCACTAAAGAAAACTCACCTTCTGATGACATGAGCAATGTAGTTCCGTTTAGGCACTAGTTAATTTTCTTGATTTATCTGAAGGTAATAAAATTTACCACAGGTAAATATGGTTACGGGTTGTGTCGTTACGCTCTGACTTAATTTTAATAAAAACAAAAGGTTATAATTTGGCATGCTAGTTGATTAGTAACTCATAGCTTTCATAGAAAAAGGAAAAAGTTATGGGTTACGAAATAGATTTTTTAGGTGTTGGTGAAGAGTCTAAGAGTGGCGATGCGATAGCACTTCGCTACGGGAATCTACACGGTCCACGTGACGAGCAAACTGTTGTTGTGATTGACGGTGGCTTTCAAAGCACAGGTTCAAAGATTATTGATCACATCACCACTTGTTTTGGCACTTCTAAAGTGGACTTGGTCATTAATACTCACGCTGATCAAGACCATATTAACGGTTTGGAAACCGTCCTCAATGAACTCGAAGTAAAAGAACTTTGGATTCATCAGCCTTGGCTACATAACCAAGGACTTGCTGATAACTTCAAAGATGGACGCGTAACGGACAACAGCTTAGGGGAACGTCTTAAGCAAAACCTCGAAAAAGCGTGGTCGCTGGTTAAGTTAGCTGAGTCGAAAGGGATCAGTGTACGTGAACCTTTTACTGGTTTAACGGATACAGGCGGTGGTATCAAGGTTCTCGGTCCTTCTGTCGAATACTACGAATCCCTCATTCCTGATTTCGATGGCATGCCTGAAAAAGCCATTGCAACAAATGCATTAGAAAGCTTTTTTGAAAAAGCGGCTGCATCTATTCGTCGTTTTTTTGCTACTTGGGGCGAAGACCAGATTGATGATGAAGGGGTAACATCGGCGAAGAACAACTCAAGCGTTATCACTCAATTGGTCGTCGATGGCCGACGCTCCCTATTTACTGGTGATGCGGGCATTCAGGCTTTGGAACACGCGGCAGATCAAATTGAGCAGTGTATGAGCGGAGCAGACCTTCGATTTATGCAGATCCCGCATCATGGAAGTAAGCGTAATATTGGGACGACCGTTCTAAATCGTTTAGTTGGAGAGCCCATCAGACAAGGCTCATCTCGGAACATTACGGCGATTGCCTCTACGGCGAAAAATGGCGAGCCTAAGCACCCACGGAAAGCGGTGATGAATGCTTTCACTCACCGAGGTGTCAAAGCACTAGCGACGAGAGGTTCCAGTATTTGTCACCATTACAATGCACCTGGCCGTGATGGGTGGAATAGTATGAACCCTGAGCCATATCACTTCGACTATGAAGAAGAGGTGGCATAATGGCGGGAATCTCTATGAAAACTAATAACATTATCCCGCTCTCAGTACTGATGGTTCTTCAGCTAACAGTGATATCACTTGTAAATCAAAGTGCTTTTGATATCAGTTATGTAGATATACTAAAAGACACGAGTGGTGCGATGTTAGCAATAGGTGCGGTTTCGGGGTGGCTTAGCCACCTCATGCCTCCTGACCTCAAGAGCGTCTTGGTATTTTGGCGATGGAACAATGTGTTACCAGGGCATCGCTTTATACAGTTATCAGAGAAAGATCGACGTATTGACACTGCGCTCCTTAAGGCCCGCGTGTCCGAGTTTGAATTGTTGAAGCAAAATAATAGAGAGCAGAACAGTTATTGGTACAAAGAGTTTTATCGTCCTTCCAATAAGCAGGACGAAGTGGCTTCAACTCACAGAGCTTACTTATTATATCGGGATGCAGCTGCTGTATCTTTTGTCAGTGCCTTTGCGTTACTGGCCGCGAAGCAATTCTTGGGCGAGTATTTTTCAGAGGTAAGTTATCAGTCTTTGTGGGTATTTACCTTTGCAATCATAGGTTTTTCAATCGCAGCAAAAAATGCGGGGAACAGACTCGTAACAACGGCAATTGCCGTGAGTTTATGACGTGTTTCACTTGGCAACAAAATTAGAAAAGGAATTTATTGTGACAACAACAGTATGTGCAACAACGATGAATAGAAAAGGCAAGTTCCAAGCACTAATGGCTCAGATGAGCGATGGCTTATTGGAAAGTGAGCAGCAAGTCCGACTAATGATGTTAGCAGCACTTTCTGGTGAACATGTATTACTTGTAGGACCACCAGGAACCGCTAAAAGTGAATTGGCAAAGCGATTGTGAGCGGGGTCACTATCATAGAAAACATTGATGACCACCTAGATGTCGATGTTCAGTGTTTTGGCGAAGAGTTTGTTGAATTCTTATTTGATCATGTAGAAGGCTTAAAAGAGCAGATTCACGAACATGTTGAAAGAATAGAATATTTTGATAAATACATTGTGAGTCCAATCAGCGCTCATCTTATTGTCAGTTTAATGGCCAGCTTAAAACGTGCGATTGGTGGTTTTTCCGCTGAAATTATGTGTTGTAAGACAATATAGTTTGTTATGCATCCTTGAAAGTGTAACGTCTGTCTTAATGGTTAATATCTACGGTTGTAAGGGTGAACTGAACTAAAGCATAGTTCTTATAGAGGTAGTGCTTTCTGTGCTGATTGGAATCTAACAGAGGCGACAAACAGAGGCGATGTTGCCAAACTCATTTCTGCCCCAAACCTTGTTACGGTCGCTTTACTGCACTATGAGAAAACCTAATACAGAAAAACTCTACCGATAAGGCAGAGCTTTTTGAGGTGTTTTTTAAATACCAGTAACGAATAGCAGCGTTTCTTGAGCGTACGATTGAACGGTTTGTAGATCTAAGCTTTGAATCTTAGTATCAAAACCATCAGCGTGATGAAACGCCTTAGAAAGTTCATTAATTTTAGTGATTTGGCTTATCTGATTTGTACTAATTCAGACCTGATCTGACAGTTACCCACTTTTCGACTTGGTGCCTGTCAGATTATATCTGGGCTAGATTCTTTTCAGCCCAGATTGATTTCCCATCCTCTAATGTTTCTATCGGCGTTCTGCCACAGCACATTTTTCCTTGATGAGTACGGTGATTGTTATAGTAGTCCATCCATTCGTCCAGATCTTTCTGCAACTCTTCGATAGAACCATACAGTTTCTTTCTGAATGTCACTTGGTAGAACTCATTCAATACGGTCTTGTGGAAGCGCTCGCAGATACCATTTGTTTGTGGTGACATCGCTTTAGTTTTCGTGTGGTCGATATCATTAATGGCTAGGTAGAGCTGGTAATCGTGCTGCTCAACACGACCACAGTATTCAGTTCCTCGGTCAGTCAAGATTCGCAGCATTGGCAGTTCATGCGTCTCAAAGAACGGTAGAACCTTATCATTCAATATATCCGCTGCGGTGATTGGTGTTTTCGTTGTGTAGAGCTTGGCAAAGGCGACTTTACTGTAGGTATCAACGAAGGTTTGTTGATAGATGCGCCCAACACCTTTCAAGTTGCCAACATAGAATGTGTCTTGAGAGCCGAGATAACCTGGATGCGCTGTTTCTATCTCACCACAAGCTTCATCATCGTGCTTCTTACGCTCAAGAGCCGCAACTTGCTCGTCTGTTAGGATAATACCGTTCTCTGCGACCTGTTTCTCCAGTGCGATAAGACGTTTCTTGAAGTTCTCTAGGTCATTGCGAAGCCAGATTGAGCGTACGCCACTTGGAGAGATAAACACTCCCAATTTACGTAATTCATTACTCGTTCTAACTTGTCCATGAGCTGGGAAGTCGATGGCGTATTTGATAACGGCTTGCTCAGTTTCACTATCAACACGGTTCTTCAAATTCGGTGCTCTTCGGCTACGGTTAATCAGAGCATGAATACCCCCGTCTCAACCAACTCTTGATAACGGTAGAAAGTATCTCTTGATACCCCCATAGCCTTACAGGCTCTAGATACATTACCGAGTTCTTCTGCAAGATTGAGAAGGCCCGCTTTGTGTTTGATAATTGGATTGCTAGTATGAAGCATGAGAGTTACCTCTTTTTGTCTTTGATTAGTGATTAAGCACCTTTAATCAAAGTGGGTAACTCTCTTCTTTTCAAATTGAAGTGTCAGATCTAGTCGGAACTAATACAGGTCAAGTGCTCCTAGTTACGTTCCAGTGATGTTCACGCTCAGTGGTGTTCTTGTCAGCTATCACTTCTTTAAAACTAAATCGTAGGGAAATTGGACATGCAAAACATCCGTGGTTGGAGCCTGGCTCCAAAATCTCGCAAGATTCTAACAACAATTATGGTGGTATGTTTTTTAATCATAATGGGCAATCTAAATGTGCCTTATTATTCAGCAGTTCAATACTTTTCATTATGTACTTTGATGGTTGTGTGTGGGGTAAGGCTCTCCATTTTTCTTAGAATATGGTCAAAGCAGGAGTAATCATCATGTCTACCATTCAATAAAAAATGTATTAATAAATGAAACTTAAAGCTTAAAATATACACAACAAAAAAATAATTAATAATCTCTACTTGTGATTTTCATTCATACTATTGTAATCAATACAATCCTTATTATTGTCTTTTACTTGATTTATATTAAAATTATCCAGTCATATCCATCATCTATGACTTTGCACTAACAACTTAATAAAAGAAATTACTATGAAAAAAAAGCAAATTCTACCTTGTTTTATTCCAATCGCGACTATTGTATCGATGTCTTCTTTTCAAGCTCACGCCGTTTATAATGGTATTGAAATCGTTCCTCAAGATGCGCCTTATATGGTTTATTTAGAGCGTCGAGGGATCGTATGTAGTGGCGCTCTCATTGCTCCAAACACTGTCCTAACCGCTCAACATTGTGCCTTCGATAATTTGAATGCTCACTTCTTTTATTCTAAAAATAAAAATGGCACGATTAATGGTGAAATAAAAAAAGTGGTGAAATCTTACGCCATTGATCACCTTAACGACTATGATATTGCTATTTTAGAACTTGAGAGCACACCAGAGGGCATCGAATTTCTTCCTGTTGCATCAGACGATATCCCGCTAGGTGCTGAAGTCTACCCACTAGGGTATTCTTCTGGTCAATTAAAAAAAATGCCAATACCGGCAAAAGTTGCGGCCAAAGAGAACTCTAAAGCTTATTATACTGAGGTGCATTTCTCAGGATGCCCTACCTCCCCTTATTATTCCAATATCTATTATAACCAACCAAGCATAGAACATGATGAAGCAAGGTGTCGTTATTTCGAGTGGGCATTCAAAAAAACACAATCCCGAAATTTAGCACACGCAACACCATACACGATTAGTGTTGAAAACCCACCTCTACCGCCTTCTCACCCAGATTATGAATTAGATGAAAGTAGTGGCTACGTAACAAAATACAGTAGCACAAAAGGTGATAGCGGAGGTCCTCTCATTTTTGATGGTAAAATTTATGGTGTAGCAAGCTTTGTTGCCAATGTTTATTCCGCACCTTATAACGCAGCCACTTATTATGAAGGTTTAGGCCGTGAGGGAGCCTATGAATGGATTATGGAAACGGTGGCAAATATCCAGAGCCGAATAGAAGATAAAGACTCATCGCCAAAAGAACCATCAGAATCTAAGCCTATAATCTTCCTTGAAGATCTTGATGACACTGAACAACCTAAATATAGAACCATTATCTTTCCAGATAACTAAGCCTAATGCCCATAACCAACCAGAAAAAATGGTTATGGGCAAAACCTTTCCTAGGATATCCGAACACATCAAAGCCTGATAAACTGACCTTCTGAGATAACTTTCTTGAGTTGTTTGAACAGTTTTTTGACAAAAATGGTTTCAAAGAAATTTGCATCGCGAAAGTATTTTTTGAATCTCTTCCTCTGAGTAACTTCTCAATCATTGGGCTAAAACGACATTTATCTGCCTCGCTTCTTCGGTTCCTCTGTGATGCTGGTTCAAGGGAGCGTTGACGGTAGAGATATTTTATCGGTTTGTAGTCTGGAAACAAGCTCAGTGGTTCGCCTCGGACATTTGCTTCATAACAATTCACAACAGATCACAATATTAAAATTGTTTTATATATCCAGCAGATAATTCATGTCTAAACCATTGACTTTGTGTGGTTAATTAATGTACGACTACTTTATCCGCAGTTAATCCACCACAAGAGGTACCTAAAGTATGACTGAATATAAACAATTCAATTTTAGGCTGGGACGGCGCCTTTTCGCCACCTCGGTACTGTTAACCGCACTGGTTGCTATGCCTTCCGTCATTAGTGCCCAACCGCTCAGATTCATGGATTCTATCCAGACCGCCAATGATGGAGGGACCATCGAGCAGATTGCTAATACGATGGTTTTTCCTGCATTCCAGGGTGAACTCAAGCCTTCGGACAGTCTGGCTGTTGCGGCCATACTGAACGCTGAATCTGTCAGGTCGATCAAAGTGTTGGTTCCCTACGACGCCCCGGGGGCTCCACTCTTTACGCTAAGAGCTGGCGATCTCACCATTTCGGCTACTGTATTTGACCTTTACATGTCTGTTATCCTAGGCAGCGGTACGCCGCCGTTGATTGCAGAAAGTACTTTGTCTAAGCCGTTGTGGCGACCGATTCCAGAGGATGTTAAATATCTATTGTTCACGGCTTATATCGTACCTTGGATCACCCCGCAATCGGAATGGTCCGACAAACTGATTATTACGATGAATGAAGCCGCTGTGCATGATTCAAGAATCGTCACTGGCTGGGAAATGGCAAATCCGATTGTCTTGGATCTGTCCAATGAAGGGCTGGATGAGCTAATTCAAAGCTCGATTAGTGTTACCTCCAGCACGCTCGACAATCGTGGCATAGCATTCTTCGAACAACGTTCCGTGCCGTTTTCCGACTCATTCAGCTCGCACCATCGAAGTAAGCGTTGTTTCGAGGATTTTATCCAGGGGGTTTCATCGGCGACCTTGTGGTGGTGGGACAGGCTGTTTGGTGCGCCGAGCATGTGCTCGAGCATGACGCAACCAGGACTGCCGGCTCCGCAGATCGATCTCGTTCCTGCTCGGAATCAGCCCACCAACGTCGATCTGACCGTGTATGAAGCCGATGAGATTCAAGGGGGAGATGTACCTGACTTCGAGGTTGCGATGGGGGTGCAGTTCTGCAACGATCGTCCGCCCACACGCCGCACAGGCAACCCCGAAGACTGCACGCTGGCGGATCGTGATGCGATTCGTTTGATCGGCAATTTGTCACCACGCTCTGTGCGTGAGTTGATCCAGAACATCAACGATTACCATGCCGACAGCGAGGCTGGCGCAGCTGCACCGCTACATTTGAGGACTGGCAATGTGCAGCTTGATGCATGGATGGCGGCCGATCCGGAGCGCGCAGCCAATGCGCTGAGTAGTGCTGCGAGCATAGCTGAGGTCTCGGACAGTCGTGCCAATCCGGATAAGCCGAGCAACATGCGGCAGCGTAAGAAGAAAGTCGTCAAAGCCAGCTGTGCTGAAAACAACGTCAAGCGAGAAGCCAGCGAGCAAGGTTGGGAGTGTGTGAGGAAGGCCAAACGTAAACTCAATCGGCAGGGCGATGCGATCGCGGTACAACCTCAGTTGCAGACGGGCGGACGCTATTACTTAGCCGGAAGCAACGAGTTTCGTGTGTTGGTGCAGACATTCTTGCGACCTGGTCCGGAGTTACCAGCTGGCATCCGAACTAATGAGTTTGCTGAGCTAACTGCGGCGATCGCACACGACGGCGCGTCAACTGGTGACAATCTTGGCATCGTGTACCTGAATAATCCTGTAAACCGCGGCCGGCAGCGTTTTCCATTCGGACTCAACCATATCTGGGCTCCTGGCGGAGGTGGCGGCGAACAAGGCCACCGTGAGGATTGGCGAGCGCTCTCGGTCAATTCTATCTCTGACCTTACTCGCGTTATAATGGCCGCTCTGACCGACGTCCACGCGCAGTACACGCAAACTCGTACTGCTGATGGAAAGGTTGTTCGCACCTATAGACGCTTCAGTTTTATGAATGCTGGACGTCAGACTGTGTATCAGAACGTCCGTATCGTGCTGCGGCAAAACGGTATGGTTGTCACGGCGTTCCCGCTCAAGAATGCTAAACATGATGTTGTGCAGCTCAACATGTAAGCGTAAGCATCGCCGACATCCTATGACTAACATGGCGAGGACTTTTCTGAGTCAGCCTGCGGGCTGGCTGTAGAGAAGCTATCAGTAACAGAACAGCATGAGGGTATGTCTGCAAGCCAATATTGTGTGAGGTCAGCAAGATTGCATAAATGATCTTGATTGGCTCAGCAGAAAACAAAAAACACCGTAAAGGCTGTCTCTTATACATAAAACCCCAAGCTTGCAGCTTGGGTTTTTTTTTGAACTCTTTCACGAGTGTGATCTGAATACTTAATAATCCTTACTGAAACACTAAGATGACACACTCAGACGCTGAACTTTGGGCACAAGAGCAATTTGGACAAGCACAACTTAAAGCCCCTCGAAGAACACAACACTCAGTTTTCCGCATCAAAGTATAAAAGAGGAGCTCGGGCACACGAATCAAGGCGACAGAACTCAAGCTATCCACGCATATTCAACTTTACTTTTTGAACTGGCGGCATAGCCGCCTGAGCGAGCTACGCTCGAAAGCAAAGAGACTTAACCTTCACAGTGTGCTGACAATTCTGCATTACCCTAGTGGTCATGCACTTGCGATCACTCAGACAACTTTTCTCTCGTAATGGTACCTGGGGTACCAACTATCTTATTTCCATGGCATTGGTGTAATCCGATCTTTCAGTAATGACATAAAACCTGAAATTCTAGCTGAACGTTCTTTAGATGGACTGCTTAACAATGCAACGATATCAGCATTGGGTAACGAATAAGTCGATAATAGACGTATTAAATCACCACTATTAATTTGAGGCTGAACATCCCATTCCGATCTCATGATAATGCCAAGTCCTGCTATCGCCCAATCTTTGATGACCCTACCTTCATTGCTCGCAAGAGTTGGGGTAATTCGAATAATATCCGGTTGCCCTTTTTCATCTGTAAATTGCCATAACGTTACGTCTTCATTATTTTCTCGAAGGGCAATACATTCATGTCTGATTAGTTCATTTGGTGTTTGGGGAATACCTTTTCTTTCAATGTATTTTGGGGATGCACAAATAAAGCGTTGATTTTTAGCAAGTGTGATCATTTTGAGAGATGAATCATTTAATTCGCCGATATAGATAATAATGTCCCACTTATGATGCTTGGCCCAATTAGGATTATCAGAGAGTTCAAGTTCAACATCTAATTGTGGATGCATGGCTTTATACTCACCAAGTAAAGGGGC
This sequence comes from Vibrio sp. B1-2, assembly GCF_963888445.1. NCBI lineage: Bacteria > Pseudomonadati > Pseudomonadota > Gammaproteobacteria > Vibrionales > Vibrionaceae > Vibrio > Vibrio sp. B1-2. Next base: position 321,772 of record NZ_CAWPJH010000022.1, on the reverse strand, counting down.
TATGTAGTCGTTACCAAACCCTAGTGGAGCCAGAACTCTTAGCTTGCCACAAACTTGTTCTTTTCTTTCGTTAATCAGCTCTTGTAAGTCGTCTAAGCCTTGGAGGATCAAACGTCCTTTGTTGAGTAAAAGTTGACCTTCTTCGGTCAGGGTAGCAATTCTGGATGGTCGCTGAATTAATTTTACCGCCAGCTTCTTTTCAATATGCTGAAGCCGAAGTGTGACTGATGGAGGTGTGATATTCAGTGCTCTGGCTGCTTCAGCCAGTGTACGGTTTTCGGCAATTGTCACAATAAACTTCAAATCTTCAGTAGTAACCATTTAGTTTAAACCTAATCTATAAGTTAATAGTTGTTAATGTACGATGAAATTTAATTGGTGGATACTAGAACGTGATACTTGGATCTAATCGCTGAGGTAAGAAAACATGTCTAACTTGAATCAAGCTTCTACGTTGATAGCTCAATATGAAAAAATTGACACGCCATTTATGTATGTTGATAAGTGTACATTTCTCAAAAACCTGACCCGAATGAGAAGCAACATAGAATCACAAGGGGCAAGCTTGAGACCGCATTTCAAAACACTTCGTTCACTTGAAGCGGCTCAATATTTATTACCCGATCACACTGCTCCAGTTACCGTTTCGACGGTGAAAGAAGCGGAAGAACTCGCTGCTATCGGGTATAAAAACATCGTTTATGCGGTCGGAATTTCAGCTCAAAAGTTACACAGAATATCTGAACTCATTTCGAAAGGAATTGATATTACAGTACTGCTGGATAGTGTGGAGCAAGCTATCGAACTCAATACGTTTTGTATAGAAAAGCAGTGTTCTATTGCTGCTTTGATCGAGGTGGACTGTGACGGGCATAGAGGTGGCGTTTCTCCTGAAGACCCTAAGTTATTAGATATTGCCCAGTTGTTGTGTGGTGGAAAGGCCCAGTTTGCGGGAGTACTTTGTCACGCAGGGGAGTCATATCACTGTTTTGATCCCCTCTCATTACAAAACAGTGCTGCGAATGAGGTTAAGGCTGCATTAGAAGCTGTTGATATTTTGAAACAGCATGACATCACCTGTGAGATTGTCAGTATAGGCTCAACACCAACGGCACACCACTATCAAGACCTTACGGGTATTACAGAGGTAAGAGCGGGAGTTTATTCCTTTTTTGACTTGGTTATGGCGGGAATCGGTGTTTGTCAGTATAGCGATATTGTTGGCAGCGTGGTTGCAACCGTCATTGGGCATAACAAAGTAAAAGGTTGGGTATTAATTGATGCTGGATGGATGGCGTTATCAGCAGATCGTGGCACGGCTAACCAGCCAACTGATTGCGGATATGGCTTAGTGACAAAAAATAACGGTGCCCCAGTTTCTAATGTGCAAGTGACAAATGTCAATCAGGAACACGGTATTATTGAAGCCGTAAATGGTGAAATCATCGACTTTTCTGATTTTCCAATTGGTAGTCGTATACATGTGTTGCCTAACCACGCCTGCGCCATGGCATCAATGCACAAGCAATACCATGTGTTTGATATTAAAAATGAAACTTATGAAATTTGGAATCGAGTTCAGGGGTGGTAAATGATTTATCTGAATGAGCAACAAACATCACAGCTTATTTCTCATCAACTTGCTTATGATGCGGTAAAAGAAGCATTTATAGCAGCAGTGAGTGATGAAGCAACACTGTTTCCTGTCGTTAATGCTGCTGGTTCGCAAGAAGGCTCCATGTTTTCTTTAAAGTCAGCTTGTACATCCAACTTAGTCGGTTGGAAAACAGGGACATATTGGCCCAATAATCGGGCATTAGATATGCCATGCCATGGAACGACTGTTTTTTTGCTAAAGCCAGACACAGGTGAATTGCAGGCAGCAATTGCAGCAAGTAAGGTAAATGCTTATCGAACTGCGGCTGCTGATGCTGTCGCTGTCGACTACCTAGCCCGAAAAGATTCAAAGGTTCTGACTGTATTTGGCACTGGACACCAAGCTGAATTCGAGGTTTTAGCAATTTGTGACATTCGTAAGATTGAAAAAGTTTTGGTCGTAGGCCGAAGCAACACAGAGGTATTTGTTGAAAAATTAAAGCAACAGGGTATTAATGCGGAAAGTGCCAGTGCACAAACTGCTTGTGAGCAAGCTGATATTATTGTAACCGCGACAACAGCCCAATCGCCTTTATTTAATGCCCAATGGGTGAAGAGTGGAACCCATATTTCTGCTATGGGGGCGGATAAATTTGGTAAGCAAGAGCTACCACCAGAACTTTATAATACGGCAAGGCTATTTTGCGACTATAGGATACAATCGGTTGCTATAGGGGAGTTTCAACATACGGTAAATTTACCCGTTACTGAGATTGGTCAGGTCATAACGGGAAATGCTCAAGGGAGAAAAACGGATAAAGAAATCACCGTTTTTGATAGCTCTGGCATTGCCATTCAGGATCTATTTGTCGCAGCAAAACTATTAGATTTGGTCGATAGAAAGGCTGCTGAATAATTTAGTCTGTCCAGTTGTGTTCACATACTAAAAGTGACTTTGCCATACCTAAAGTAATTCATGAAAAACTACATTAGCAAAGTCACTAGCAAACTTTTGTCCAAAAACGATTCTGAGATTAAATATCCTTTATAAGGGGGTGTGACGCCCAATGGAACGAAAACGCTAACAAAAAATAAAGCCATTTACTAATGGGTTCGAAAGTAAGCGAACATCATTTATAATGTAGGCTCCGTTCGCCAAGCTTATCGGATATTTACACACATGCGCCACGATGACGGTCGTAAACTTGATCACAAAACATTAGAAGCCATTCGCGTTCGCGCCGTTCAACGGGTCATGGATGGCGAGAGTCCAGAAGTCGTCATCAAAGCGCTGGGGATGAGCCGAGCACGAATCTATGAATGGCTGGCTGCCTACCGCGAGGGTGGCTTTGACGCGCTCAAGGCCAAGCAGATTTCCGGTCGTCCCAAGAAACTGAGCGGTGCTCAGATCCGGGAGCTGTATATCTGGATAACGACCTTTACGCCGGACCAGTTGAAGTTTGATTTTGCCCTGTGGACTCGGGGCCGAGTGCGTGAGCTCATCCGGCAAAAGTTCAACGTCCGGTTAAGCGATGTCTCGGTCGGTCGTCTGCTTCGAAACCTGGGGCTGACGCCTCAGAAACCCCTGCATCGGGCCTACCAGCAAAAGCCAGAGGCCGTGAAACAATGGAAAGAAGAGACCTACCCGGAAATTCGCAAGGAAGCAAAAAAAGTCGGCGCCACCATCTATTTCGGCGATGAAGCCAGCATTCGGTCTGATTATCACAGTGGCACCACCTGGGCACCCAGGGGTGAAACTCCGATCATCCGTAATACGGGCAGTCGCTTCAGCATCAATCTGATCTCGGCCATCTCGCCTCGCGGCGAGCTTCGCTTTAAGACCATTCAGGGCAACATGAACACCGATGCGTTTCTTGGTTTCCTCAAGGCTCTGGTGCAAGACGTTGACAAGCCGGTTTTCCTGATCCTCGATAACCACCCGGTTCATCATGCTCGTCGGGTTCGAGACTATGTTGAGAGTCTCGACGGCAAGCTCAGGTTGTTCTTCCTGCCGCCGTACTCGCCGGAGCTGAATCCTGACGAGTCTGTTTGGGGCTATATCAAATACCATCACGTCGGTAAAAAGATCATTAACAGCAAAGAACAACTTCGGAGCACTGTTTACCGGCAGCTTCGACGTTTGCAAAAATTGCCACGACTATTGAAATCGTTTTTTGGCCATCCGGATTTGGCTTATATCTCCGGGTAATGTTCGCTTACTTTATTTCGAATTAGTAAGTGCAAGGCTGTCCTTGCCCACCCTTAAGGCCACACCTTGAATTGCTGCCCGTTTCCAGATCCACCCCACCATAGTCAGCACCTGGAAGCGCGACCTATTGGAGAGCGCGTCCGACCTCCTCGAAGGCAAGAGTATAGTCGGTAAGCAATTCGATGAACTCAGCACGGACGAACTGTACCGTGAGATTCGCCGACTGACGGTGGAACGCAATTTTTGTTGCTTAAGCTCCTGGGTGGCTCGTTCCACTTTGGCTGAGCTCCATGTATTTCACAGAGCCCTTCGGAAAATCCTTGCGAACCAAAAGCACTTCATCAAACTGTCACATCAGTGACACGACGTTGTCATCTCTCAGCTTTATCGTTCAATTGTAACTCGCAATACGGCGAGCTTATTTATTGCAAAAGGTGATACTGTGGCCCCAACTCAATCAACCAATGTGATGCTTCGAGTCGAGAGTATGGGCGTAACCTACCCGGGAAACGTCCTCGCGCTCAAACCCACCAACGTTCACTTTCACAAGGGCGAATTCACCGTGCTACTGGGACTTTCAGGCGCGGGTAAATCCACTCTGCTTCGTTCACTGAATCACCTGGTTAAGCCCACAACCGGGAAGGTTGTGTCTGGCGAGTTTGGTGAACTGACCAACCGTAGAATCCTGCGACAGCACCGCAGCCGCACCGCCATGGTGTTCCAGCATCACCAGCTGATCGAACGATACACCGTGTTACAGAATGTGCTGACAGGCAGACTTGCGTATCACGGTACTTGGCGAAGCCTGCTTCCCCTGCCCCGGCAGGACCTGGAGTTGGCTCTGCAATGCCTCGACCGCGTAGGTCTGGCTGACAAAGCGCTTTCCCGAGTAGATCAGTTGTCCGGCGGCCAGCAGCAGCGGGTTGGAATCGCCAGAGCATTGGTGCAGCAACCATCCATGATTCTTGCCGATGAGCCCGTTGCCAGCCTGGATCCGGCCACTTCTGAAAAGGTACTCGGCCTACTGCGCGATATTTGTCAGGAAGATGGAATCACCGCGGTTATTTCCTTGCACCAATTGGAATACGCCCAGCGTTTTGCAGACCGGATCATCGGCCTTTCGAACGCTCATATCGTTTTTGACGATGCTCCTGAAAACCTGAAATCGAAACACCTGGACGAGATTTACCACCGTTCACCCAGCGTGGTAGCTGCGGAAGGCAAACCAGCCATCCATAAACCTAAGACCACCCCGATAACGACAGACGTACTGGAGATAGCACAATGAAGACAATGATTCACTCTTTGCTGGCTCTGATAATGATGCTCGGCATCCATTGGTCAGCCCATGCCGCAGATACAGACCCTGATCTTTTGAAAGTTGCCTTGCTGCCGGATGAGAACGCGTCAGAACTGATCAAGCGAAACCAACCTTTGAAGGATTACCTGGAAACCACTCTTGGTAAGGAAGTAGAACTGATTGTTACCACCGATTACTCCTCCATGATCGAAGCCATGCGTTTTGGCCGAATTGACCTGGCTTACTTTGGTCCGTTGTCCTATGTGATGGCCAAGAGTAAGAGTGACATTGAACCCTTTGCCGCCATGGTGGTAGACGGGAAGCCGACTTATCGCTCCATCATTATTGCCAATGCGGACTCTGGCGTTGGCTCCTTCGCGGATATCAAAGGCAAGAAAATGGCCTACGGTGACCGCGCATCCACTTCCAGCCACCTGATCCCCAAGACCGTACTCCTTGAGAAGGCAGAGCTCGAAGCCGGAAAGGACTATGAGGCTCATTTCGTCGGTAGCCATGACGCTGTTGCGGTTAACGTCGCCAATGGCAATGCCGACGCCGGAGGGTTGTCCGAAGTTATCTTCGAGCATGTGATGGACAGCGGTTTGATTGATCGGAGCAAGGTCAAAGTGCTGGGCTACAGCGGTGACTTTCCTCAATACCCCTGGGCCATGCGTTCGAACCTGGCCCCTGAGCTGAAGAGCAACATTCAGAAAGCCTTTCTGCAGATCGATGACCCGGAGATTCTCGACAACCTGAAGGCTGAGGGATTCGCGGCAATTACCGACGAAGATTACGATGTCATCCGCGCTATGGGTGGCCTGCTCAATCTTGATTTCGCAAAAATGTGAGGAGTGCCCCATGAACTATACAACGAAGGAACCGGCGACTCTGTCGCCGGCCCCGTCGGCCTCCGTGCTGGATGAGCACGCGAAAGGCTGGCGGAAAAAACTCGGACAGTCGCTGTTAGTGCTGCTCATCATTTTTGTCGCAAGTTGGCACGTAGGGCTGCTCAATTTCAATACACTTGCCAATGGCGTGCCAGCCATAGGCACACTCATTGGCGAATCTCTTCCACCTGACTTCACCAATGTGGCCAGCTGGGTGTCGCCGTTAATCGACACGCTTGCGATGAGCATTGCCGGTACTGCCATTGCAGTAACCTTGTCTGTGCCACTGGCATTCCTGGCTGCGCGCAACACCTCTCCACATCCGGTGGTGTTCCAAGTAACTCGAACCCTTTTAAACGGTTTGCGTTCAGTCCCGGAACTAATCATGGGCATCATCTTCGTGGCTGCTGTTGGTTTTGGGGCGTTGCCTGGCGTACTGGCGCTCGGTCTTCACTCCATTGGCATGGTTGGAAAGTTTTTTGCCGAAGCGATTGAGCATGTAGATGAGGCGCCAGTGGAAGCGGCCGATGCTGCCGACGCTACTCGCTTGCAGGTGCTCTATCACGCCGTGCTGCCACAAGTACTTCCTCAATTCGCGGACGTGTCCATTTATCGCTGGGAATACAATTTCCGTGCCTCGACCGTAATGGGCATGGTGGGTGCCGGTGGTATTGGCTTCGAATTGATGGGCTCGCTGAGAATCATGCAGTATCAGGAAGTCAGCGCCATTCTCATTGTCATCTTGTTGATGGTCACCGTCGTGGACAGTCTCAGTGGCCGCCTTCGTAAGAAATTCAAATAAGGACCGTCTATGAAACCCAAGATTGTGATAACCCATAAGATCCATGACAGTGTTCTGGATGAACTTGCCCAAGATTGCGAGCTGGTCACCAACCAATCCGGCGCCACGTTGCCCCAGGAGGAAGTGGCTGCGCGCGTTGCAGACGCTGATGCGATGATGGCGTTCATGCCAGACCGAGTTGGAGTGGAGTTCCTACAGGGGTGTCCGCGCTTGAAGGTGATTGGTGCAGCCCTGAAAGGCTATGACAACTTTGATGTGGATGCCTGCACGCGTCATGGGGTTTGGCTGACATTTGTACCGGATTTGCTAACCGTGCCTACTGCAGAGCTAGCGGTCGGGCTGACGATCAGTCTCACCCGACAAGTCAAGGCGGCGGACCACTTCGTTCGATCCGGTGAATTTACTGGCTGGACACCACGCTTCTATGGGCAGGGGATCGAAGGCTCACGGATTGGTATTGTGGGTATGGGGGCCATCGGCCAAGCGGTGGCGCAGCGCCTGAACGGATGGGGAGCGGATTTAATCTATTCCCAGCCGGAACGTTTACCCGTGCAGCATGAGCAGGCACTGGGTTTGTCCCATACTCCCCTCAAGATGCTGCTGGCCCAGTCAGATATTGTGATCCTGGCACTGGCGCTCAATGAGCAAACCCTCCACACCATTAATCGCGAAACGCTAACAGGAATGAAACCGGGCGCATTCCTTATCAATCCCTGCCGTGGATCTGTGGTGGATGAGGGTAGTGTTCTGCAAGCGCTTCAATCCGGTCAGTTGGGGGGGTACGCCGCTGATGTGTTTGAGATGGAAGATTGGGCGAGAGAAGATCGTCCGAGGGAGATCGCCCAGGGGCTCAGGGCCCACCCCAACACGCTGTTTACTGCTCACATCGGATCGGCAGTCAGCCAGGTGCGTCTGGCTATCGAGCAACGCGCTGCTCGGAACATTCTGCAAGTGCTTCGGGGTGAGCGGCCGGGTGATGCGATCAATGATCCCAGTGGCCGCGAGAGCGGCCCATGCTGAATCTTGTCTGGCTGAAGAGTTTCGTGGCGGTGCTGGACCACAACGGGTTTCAGGCCGCAGCCCGCCAGTTGGACATCGCACAACCCACACTGTCCCAGCACCTTCAAAAACTCGAAAACCAACTTGGCGTTTTATTGGTCCACAGGGGGCGCTCTGGCTGTGAGCCAACCCGGGCTGCCTTAACCTTGTTGCCTTTTGCCCGAAGTCTGCTCCGGCTGGAGGAGCAGGCGAGATCTTCCATTATGGAGGCTCGACTTCGCGTTGGGGCGAGCTCCAATATTGGGATTTATATGCTCCAGCCCTACATCCGTCGTTACAAGGAGCTGGGCGTAGGGCCCGAGGTGGATGTGGTAATAGATTCCAATCCGACTATTGCACGGCATTTATCGGACGGTGAGCTGGACGTGGCGATTATGGAGTGGTGGCATGATCTACCCGGATTCCATGCTCAGGCGTGGCGTAACGAGCCCGTTGTTCTAATCGTTCCGCCTGGTCACCCGTTAGCCCGTCGAACCGATATCGACCGCGATACGCTGTCTAACATGGCTCTGATCGGCGGCGAACCCGGCACCGGCACTGGCCGGCTTTTGGCGACCTACTTCGGTGAGCATGGGCCATTTCCGACGGTATCTATGCAGCTGGGTAGCACCGAAGCCGTCAAGCAAGCGGTTAAGGTCGGACTTGGCGCATCGTTGGTGCTTGAAAGTTCTGTACGGGAGGAGGTCCAAAATGGAAGTCTGGTGGCTATTCCCGTGAGTGAGCCTGGCCTTAGCAAGGAGCTGATGGTGATTTATCCGAGCAGCCTGGACAAACACAGGCCAGTATACTCGTTTGTTGGGCATCTCTGTGAATAGCTATTGGGTCCACCTCACGCATATCTAGCTGGGAATGCAGATACTGAGCCTCACGCTCACTTCGACAACGCAGTATTCCGTCATCTGCATATCGGCAGAATGGGATATCCGGATGACGAACGGTCAGCCAACGATCCAATGCATAATGCAGAAACAGGTTTGCCAGAACTGGCGATAACGGGCCACCTTGTGGTGTGCCAACGTTCCGTCGTTCCTGCTTACCATCTTTCGTCTGCATCGGTGCCGTTAGCCAGCGCCTCACATACAGCAGCACCCAGGATTCAGAGCAATGGTGGTCAAGGGCCTTGAGCAATAGCTCATGATCAATATGATCAAACAAGCCACGGATGTCATACTCCAGCACCCAGTCCCTTTCCCAGCACCGCTTTCGCGTGATCGCAAGCGCATCATGCGGGGATTTCCCGCGCCGATACCCGTACGAGTCCACATGAAAGACAGGTTCCAGGATAGGTTCCAGCGTCATAGTAACCACAGTTTGCGCTATACGATCGCTAACCGTGGGTACCCCGAGCAATCTTTCTCCTCCACTTTTCTTCGGAATTGGAACTGCTTTGACGGACGGTGGGAAATAGCTGCCGGACGACATCCGATTCCAAATTAGATAGAGGTTCTTACTTAAGTCTCGATCAAAGTCCTGAATCGTCTGGCCATCTACACCGGCCGCACCTCGATTTGATTTAACGCGCTGATACGCCTTCCATACCTGGCGCTTGGAATTTTTTTCTCTAATTGCGGAAATACCGAAATTAGATAAAACACAGCACGCCCCTCAGTTAGTAATATGGCTGCCCGATATCCCGGAATGATTATGAAGCGGAGATTGGTGTTGGCTTCATTTATGTTTTTTGATGCGCCTTAATAGAATGATGGTACCAATTCAGCCGAAGGCGAAACTGGAAATGAATACAACGGCAAAGCAGGCCGTCAGCCTGCTTTGCGTCTGCGTGAAGATAGGAATTAGTGCCCCTGGTGCCCCTGCCCTCCAGCAGCGCCATGCACGCCCTCTATATAGTGCATGTAATTGACGTAGTCAGCGACAAAGGCACGCCCCTTATCGCCGCTTTGATCAGCCATGGCCCTTGCACGCTGAGCCTCATGATAACGCTCACGAATACCGTTCTCGATCTTGCGGGTTATATTTGCCACGAGGCGATCAATTTGCCCGTTTTCCAACGCCGCATCCGCCGCCATTAAACCCGGATCAATCTGTCCGGAAGGCTTGATGCCGGTAAAGGGTGCGCCTTCGGAGGCACGATGCACCTCAACGAGCGTCGAGAACAGATGCTGATCGGCAATGTTTTTCGCAGTTTCGCTTTGCCCGCGGACTTGGCGCACATCGGCGAATACCCTTTTGATTTCGGCCTCATCCTTTGCCGGCACCCATTTGAGCAAGGGCTTAACATTGCCTGACTCCAGTGCCGCACGGGCTTCGGTAATCACGGGACCGTCCAGAGCATCACAATGAGCTTGGGCGCTACCGGCAAACATCAGGCTGAAGATTGCTGCGGCCACTGCGGGAACAGCAGTTTTGCGTAATTTGGTTTTCATACATGACCTCTTCATATTGCGTTGAGCTTCACGAGCACCGGGTTTGGTGACGCTTGGCAATCAGAGTACGGAAGGCAGGCCAAAGAAGCGTTCGCAAGTACGAAACCGAACCGATTCCATGGTTTAGAAATAAAAATAAACAATTCAGTTAGTTAGAGATTTCAGTATCGGGTGGGAGCGTACTCGAACGTCTGATTGCCAGGTTCAGGATGGAGGCTCGGGGCGAATATCGCCCTGCAGGGTTCGTCGGCGATATTCACTGGGGGTAAATCCTGTCTCTTTCTTGAAAGCAGTATTGAATACGGACTTCGAGTTGAAGCCAGAGTCATACATGATCTGCAGAATATTTGCCTGATTGGCTGCATCGGCCAGGCGCGATTTCGCCTCGTCGATGCGATAGCGACTGACGAACTCAAAGAAATTGCAGCCAAAGCCTTGGTTAATGGCCCGTGAAACCTCTCTTGAAGGGGCGCCCAATTTCCGTGAAAGTTGTTCCAGGGTCAGGTTGGGGTGCAAGTGGGGCTTTTCCTGGTGCATTAACTGTTGGAGCCTGACCTTTAAAGTTTGATCAAACTGCGGCGTGGGCTCTTCTTCCAGCAAGGCGGCCTGGTCTGCTGCCAATCCAGAGAAAACAACGGGTTGGCGAAGAGAGTTTATCATCAGAAAATTGATGAAAATGAAGCCCGTTACAGCGCCAGCGCCGGCCACCCACTCGGTTCCGGGCACGCTTCTAAACACATGCGCTGTAAGGCAGTACATCATGCTCACGGTCCAAGCCACTGCATAGCCGATCAGAAGCGTCCGTAACCACGCAAGTTGTTTGTTTTCAATACTCGAGAAAATCTGTCGAATACCAAGGCCGAAACGGTTAATCGCACGAATAGTCGCGTACAGGTAGCCCAGAAAGACCGCGTGAATAGCGACTGCAAGAAGGGGAGAGGTAAGTACGCCCGGGTGGTCCCGTTCAAGCAGAATCTGAACTTTGGTCTCGCTTGGCTGTAAATAATATTCAATCAGAAAAATTGCGCCGACCACCCAGAAGAGCAACGTGTGCACGAGATGCTTCCCGCGTAACTGGAAATTCTGATACATCAGCGATTGCGCATATAGATAGAGCGTGCCGGCTTGTAGAAGTCCGATGAGTGTTCCGAGGTAGGCGAAGTTTGGGTACTGGAGCGCAAGCCCGCTGCCATAGAGGAAGATCTCTCCCAGCCCGGCGGCGAAGAACACCAGAGTGGCAACCAGGAGTCGGTTAGATATGAGCCCACTGTTGGATGGAAGTAGGAGAAAAACGGCAAGAGCCAGCGATTGAATGATGCTCGTCAGCAGCACAATGTCGGTGAGTGTCAGATACATGCCAGATTCAGCTCCGCTTCAAAACCATCCTGCCGTCCTGTTGCCGGCGATCTGAGATGCAGGGTCATGCCGGCACCTTTAGCAATCGCATCGGCAATCGCGAGGCCCAGGCCAGAACCTGCAGCGTCCGTTTTGGCGCGTGCAAACCGGTTTCTTAAAAGAGCGAGCTGTTCCGGTGGCACTCTTGCACCGCCATTGCAGACCCTTAAAACCCCATTATCGTTCAGGTTGATCTTCACCGGCTCGCTACGGGAACCATGCTTAAGGGCATTCTCGATCAGGTTACGCACCAGGATGGCGAAGGCATCGGGATCAAGAAAGGAGTTCACTTCGCGCTCCGGCAGGGATAAAACAACTCGCCCGGGTGCCTGGGCCTCAAAATCCCGGGCAATCATCGCGAGGATGGGCACAAGATCCTGCTGGCTTTGTGAGAGTGCACCGCCACTTTCTGCTTTTGCCAACTCGAGCAGTTTTCCGGACAGCACCGAGAGACTGCGTAACGCTTCTTCAATTTCTGCAACATCATTCTTGAGATAATCATCGGGCATTCTGGTTTTCAGTCGCTGCACTTTGGCAAGCGCTGTTGCCAGGGGAGTTCGCAGTTCATGGGCACTGTTGGCGGTAAAGCTGCGTTCTGATTCGAGAGCACGATGCAAACGCTCAAGCAGCCGGTTGATGGCACCGGCGATTGGTTCAAATTCACGGGGTAACTGCTCTTCTACAACAGGGGACAGATCTCCCGCGCCGCGGGATTCAATGTCTTGCTGAAAATCGACCACCTTACGAAGGGAAAGCCGGACAATCCACCAGACACCCAACAGGCTGACCGGAATCAGCACCAGTAAAGGCAACAGTAAGGCTAATCCCGCCTCCAGAGCGGATTCACGCCGGTGCGCCAAGGGTTCGGCCACTTCAAGATAGATGGTATTGCTGACTGCAGATACGCCATATAGCCGGTGGGTCAGAGTATCTGAAAACCCTTCCGCGGGGGTCCTGCTAAACACGCCAGGGTCGGCATCGTGGGACTGGAGCAGAATATTTCCAGCTTCGTCCCGTACCAGATAGGTCAGGTATTCGTCATGGTCTTTCAGGGCTGGGGCCTTTTGATTGCCCGCGCCGTTCTCACGGTTCAGGATGTCGATGACCGCCAGTGGCAGTATGCGCTGGGCGGTTTCTTCCAGGGCACTGTCGAAGACCTCGTTCATTTCATGCTGTGCCACCAGTCCCGAAGCGGTCACGCCCAACAGCCAGAGTAGGGTGACACCGAGTGTCAGGCCGATACCGAGTGTTTTTTGCAGGCTGGTTCTAGTGGTCATGTGTTTCCAGGCGATAGCCCATTCCCCTGACGGTTACGATAGCGTCCCGCCCGAGCTTTTTACGCAGACGGCTGACATAAACTTCGATGGTGTTACTTTCGATTTCGGCCCCGAAAGCGTATAGACGATCCTCCAGTTGCGATCGCGATAACAGCATTCCGGGTCGCTGGATAAAGCCCTCAAACAATGCCCACTCCCGTGCCGTAAGTTCTACCGGCAGGCCGTTGCGACTGATGCGGTGATCGCCAAGATCAATCATCAGCTCGCCCACTTGTATGATCGGGCTTGGATTGCCGCGATATCGGCGAGCCACCGCGGCCACGCGGGCCGACAGCTCCGAAAGATCAAAGGGTTTGACCAGGTAGTCGTCAGCACCGGCATTTAATCCTTCAATCCGGTCAGACACCTGATCCCTGGCAGTAAGAATGATCACCGGTGTTGTTTTTCCGGTAGCCCGGAGTGTTCGCAAAAAGCCCAAGCCATGACCGTCGGGGAGCATCAGGTCCAGCAGAATCAGGTCGTAGGGTGTGGTCCTGACACTCGCCTCGGCAAAGCCCAGCGTTTGCACCCAGTCCACAGCGTGGCCGTCGTCCGCAATCTGATCCCGGACCGCCTCGCCCAATCCCACCGTATCCTCCACCAAAAGTACCCGCATCGTTCACCTCTGACCCAGCCCTGGAATCAAGATACTACAGCTCAAACTACAACTCAAACCTGACAACAGCCTGAATGGTCAATAACGCTTCGATCTCTCTTCACCGACCTTCAGCTGGCTGTCAGGTTTGGGCGCTAGCCTTCGGGGGAATATTCCAGGTACAGATCGCAGGAGATGTGATGATGCGGATGATTTTTCCTTTCGTTGTGTTGGTTTTGGGCCTATGGGCCTGGAACCTCTTTGCAGGTCCTGGGGCCGGTTCTCCCTGGGCAGTCTATGACCAGAGCCTGCTGCTCAGTGGGCTGTTATCCATTGCTCTGATGACACTGACCATGATGCTGGCTCTGCGCCCAGCCTGGTTGGAGAGACCGCTGGGCGGGTTGGATCAGATCTATCGCACCCACAAATGGGCGGGCATTCTGGCAGTGGTATTCGCGGCAGCTCATTGGCTGATTGAAATGGGTGACGATGTTATAGAGTCGATTTTCGGAAAGGCCGGCAGGCTGCACGATCAGGATTATTCCGGGTTCATCGACACCATGCGCGATGCTGCGGAAGAGGTAGGGGAGTTCGCCGTCTATCTGCTGTTCGCCATGCTGTTGATCACTTTGTGGCGCAAGTTTCCCTACAAATACTGGCGTTATTTGCATCGCGGCATGCCGGTGCTTTATCTGTTGCTCGCTTTCCACGCGGCGTGGCTGACTCCGCTGCAATGGTGGCAGCAGCCAATCGGACTACTGATGGCCATTTTGCTCTTTGGCGGGAGCATCGCCAGCGGGCTATCTCTGACCGGCAGAGTTGGTCGTCGTCGCCAGGTTCGCGGCATGGTCACCGCGATCAAAACACCAGACCGGGACGTCACCGAAGTTACCTGCCACATGGGGCCGGCATGGCCCGGTCACCGTGCGGGGCAATTCGCCTTTGTGACCTTCGACCGGATTGAGGGTGCGCACCCGTTCACCATCGCCAGTGCGGATCGGGAAAATGGCACTGTTACCTTCCTCATCAAATCCCTCGGAGACTTTACCCGCAATCTGAGCCAGAAAATCAGCGTGGGGCAAACCGTAAATATAGAAGGCCCTTACGGCTGTTTTAACTTCGATCGCCGCAACCGCAAATCCCACCAGATCTGGATAGCCGGTGGCATCGGGATCACGCCGTTTCTGGCCTGGCTCGAAGCTCTAAGCAGCGCCACCGACGCCACCGTGCCTGAAGCCGATCTGCATTACTGCACGCGCAACGCCGGCCAGGATTCCATGGTGGATCGACTTCGGGCGCTTTGCGATGGCTTTCCCGGGATACACCTCGAGATTCATGACAGCAGCAAGGGGCAGAGGTTGTCTGCCGAGACGTTGTCTACCAACGGACGCTCGGCAGCAGGCGCAGAGGTCTGGTTCTGCGGCCCGGCAGGGCTGGGGGAAGCCATTAGAAACGGCTTGCGGGCAGCACCCTTCCGCCTGACTCGCTTCCATAAAGAAGCCTTCCAGTTCCGCTGATAATGTCTGGTTTGTTCAGGGCATTGTCAGGTTAGCGTCTTAAAGTGGATTTAACACAACCAGCAGGAGAGACACCATGAAGACCAAACCCATTCTTTTGAGCCTGTCTTTGTTGCTTCTCAGTGGCACCGCACTTGCCGATGACGACTGCAATGATCCGGTGGCGAATTGGCAGCCCCGTGAAAATCTGCGGGAAAAACTGGAAGCCGAAGGCTGGACAGTTCACCGAATAAAGGTTGACGACGGTTGTTATGAAGTCAGGGGCCTCGATGCCGATGGGGTCAGGGCAGAAGCCTCTTTCGCGCCCGCTTCACTGATCATGATGAAATGGGAGCGTGAAGACAGTGACTATGAGGAGAGGGACCACGGCAACAGGAAAAATGGACAGGACAATCCCAAAAGTCAGGCGCAACGCAACGGCATCGTCAAGGGTCGTCCCACGGTTATCGTTGAGTAACTGATTGAATTTGGCCTGTTCATTTAACGCTCATCAGGTTTTCGGAGACCATTTATGAAAACGTTTGTTCTCACTTGCAGCCTTTTCGCCGCCTTGGCTTTACCGGTATTCGCCCAGGCCCGTGACGTGACCTTCACTACGGAACTACAGAATTACGGTGGCGATGGAGCCTATCTGGCTCTGTATCTTACCGATGCCGCCGGAGAGTATCAGGGTACCCTTTGGGTTTCCGGGAAGAAATCTAAATACTACAAACACCTGGGAGGCTGGGCCCGGGGCAGTGGGCTTGATCCTGCAGAGTATGACGGCTTGACTGGCGCCAGTGTTACCAGTGGCCGCACGCTGAAAGTGACTCTGAACCTCGATGATTCGCTGATCGACAACGGCTATGAGGTTCGAGTCGACTCTGCTGTTGAAGATATGCGCGATATCAGAGCCGATGTGATAGCCCCCCTGACCACCGAAGGGTCCGGAAAGCCGGTTTCAGGACGTGGTTACGTGCGCGCTCTGACCTACGAGCTTCAATAATTCACCAGGAGCATCGACTATTATGTTGCGCAAGTTCCACAGTTTACCGGGTTTGCTTGCAGGCGTGTTCCTGATCGTTCTCTCGGTCACGGGAGCTGTGTTGGCTTTGGCTCCGACGCTGGATAGAGTGTCAGCGGTCATTCCGGCTTCCGGTGAAGTCAGTATTGCCGAGCTGGCAGACCGGGTCGTTGCTCACTATCCCGGGACTGAGCAGATCGTGCGAGAGCCTTCTGGCAAGGTCATTGTCTATTACAGCCGTGACGGCCAGGCCGGTGCGGATCTGGTGAATCCGGTAACAGGTGAGGGCACCGCACCCTACGAACCTTCCGCATTTTTTGGCTGGGTCAAGGACCTGCACCGTGCGTTTATGCTGGATGATGCCGGTAGAGCGCTGGCCGGCGTATTAGCTGCTTTGATGGTACTTCTGTGTCTTTCGGGAATATTGTTGATAGCCCGGCGTACCGGGGGTTGGAAGAATATACTAAGACCGCTTTCCGGCTCAGGCGGGAAACGAATCCATGCCGAGCTGGCCCGGTTTGCCGTGCTCGGCCTACTGTTATCCGCACTGACCGGTAGCTATATGTCGGCACAGCGCTTTGGTTTGCTGCCGGAAGCGCCTGACACAGGGCCAGGGTTTCCGGCTGAGGTCTCGGGCGGGCAACCATCGCCTGTGGGCACCTTAAAAGCGCTAGGCAATTTCGATCTTGGCGAACTCCGGGAACTGGTGTTTCCCTATCCCGGTGATCCGCAGGACGTCTATTCGCTGTCAACCGCCGGCGGCTCCGGATTCGTGGACCAGGCTACGGGCGAGTTGCTGCAGTTCCAGCCGCGCTCTGACAGCGGCGTATTGCAGGACTGGATTGTACGTTTGCACACCGGTGAAGGCCTATGGTGGCTTGGCCTGATTCTTGGCGCTGCGGCACTGACTGTGCCAGCTCTCTCGATAACAGGTGCAACCATCTGGTGGCAGCGTCGCCGGTCTTCAGGGCAGCTTCCTGACAACGCCGATGCCGCTCAGGCGGATACAATTATTCTGGTCGGCTCCGAAGGTAATGCCACCTGGGGATTTGCCCAGGAACTCCATAGCAGCCTGAATAAGGCCGGTTTCCGCGTGCATTGCAGCGAGATGAATGCCCTGGCTAAGCAGTATCCGCAGGCTTCCAGGCTGTTCGTGCTGACTTCGACATACGGTGATGGTGATGCACCCGCATCGGCCCGGCAGTTTATGGCCAGGCTCAAAGAATTCCGGGCTGAGAAGAACCTGCGATACACGGTACTGGGTTTTGGTGACCGGCAGTTTCCGAACTTCTGTCAGTTTGCCTTGTCGGTGGATGCTGCGCTCGCCGGTAAAGGCGTCAGCCGTTTGCACGCCATTGAACTGATTGATCGGTGTTCTGCCTCGCAATTCAGTGAGTGGGGAAACCGGGTTGGTGAGGTTATCGGTACTCCGCTTTTCTTGAACTACTGTGCATTGCAGCCAGCAACGGTCAAACTGGAACTGGTAGAAAGGGCGGATTACGGGATTGCGGTTCAGGCGCCCACCAGTATCTTCCGGTTCAAACCGGCGGAGCAGGGCGGATGGCTAACGGCTTCTCCAAGAAGATTTAAAGCGCTGCCACCGTTCGAGGCGGGAGACCTTTTGGGGGTTATTCCCCCACACGGTCAACCCCCGCGGTTCTACTCGCTCGCGTCCTCGGCAAATGACGAAATTGTTGAGATATGCGTCCGTAAGCAGGCCGGCGGTCTTTGCTCCGGTTATTTGCATGACCTCAAGCCGGGTGATTGTATCGATGGCTTCATCCGCCCCAATCCAGGCTTTCGGCCAGCTACCGGTAACCGACCAGTGATTCTTGTCGGTGCAGGTGCCGGGATTGGTCCGTTAACCGGTTTCATCAGAAACAATACCAGTTGCAACCCTATGTATCTGTACTGGGGCGGTCGCGATGCCAGGTCAGATTTTCTCTACCAACCTGAGCTTGGGCGCTATCTTGAGGATCATCGACTGAGCGGGCTGAACACAGCCTTCTCAAGAACAGACGAGCGCGCCTACGTGCAGGATAAGCTCAAACAGGATGAATTAGCCGTGCGACAGATGGTTAACACCGGTGCGCAGATACTGGTCTGTGGTGGCCGGGATATGGCGGCGGCTGTGCGGCAGGTTATAGAAGACATTCTCAAACCCTTGCACATCGATATTGAAACTCTGAGAGGCCAGGGACGTTATCTTGAAGATGTATATTGACAGATAAAGTGACAAGGTCGAACTGAGCCTATAATCCCAAAGCACCAAATCGCGTCCTGAACAGGAAGCTGAAAGATGCCATCCACAGAAAATGAAAGACTGCTCAGCGAGCACCAGCCTAATGCCGTTCGTGCACGGCTTGCTGGTCCCGTTAAGGCCTCGACGCTACCAGATGCTGTGCTTGGCGGCATCGATGGCTGCGTTACAACGTTTGCGGTTGTATCGGGTGCGTTCGGCGCAGGTTTCTCGCCACAGGTTGCGTTGGTACTCGGCTTTGCAAACCTGATTGCAGACGGCTTCAGCATGGCGGTAAGTAATTACGAAGCGGGCCAGGCGCAGTTGAATCAGATCAAATTTGCTGAACGCACAGAACGTGAACATATCCGTGCTGTGCCAGAAGGTGAACGTGAGGAAATTCGCCAGCTGTTTCAGGCGAAGGGATTCGACGGCGAATTGCTGGAGCAAGTAGTGGAGGCTATCAGTCGTAATCCCGATGTGTGGGTAGCAACCATGTTGCGAGAAGAGTACGGACTCTCGGGTGCCGGACTCAGCCCACGCCGAGCCGCGTTGACTACCTTCGCCGCATTTTTGTCGGTTGGTGCTTTACCTTTACTGCCTTATGCCATCCCGGGTATGGAGAGTCAGATTCAGTTCCTGACGAGTCTTGGTTTGGCAGGCGTCGTCTTCTTGGGTATCGGAATGCTTAAAAGTATCGTCTATGGCTTACCAGCAATGCGATCAGGACTCCGGACTTTGATCATGGGTACGGCCGCAGCGGGGCTGGCGTTTGCTACTGGGCATTTTGCGCAGGGGTTATTGGGGGGTTAGTTCTTCAGCGGTGAATAGACAATTTAACATAATATTCCCCTAAGAGCTGATATTCATTCGCGTACCCGCTATTGGAATTAACTGCGGATTTCTCGCTCTGTTCGCCCAATGAGTGTAGTTGCAGAATTGAATTTTTAAAGCACAACTCATGCTGAAATGAAAATTATTTAGCAAGGGCCAGTCGTCGACTAATTACTGCGCAACTTTATGAATTGTGGAAAAAATGGTGTCGATATCATTGATGCCAAAGGCTTAGCGTACAATTTTTTCCGTTTCGTGAACTGACCCCCGAAACGGTGAAGAGCCAACTGAAAGCGAAAAAAACGAGACTACTGATGAGTTTCTCAAGGACTTAAAAGGTGCTTTGCCAGATGATTTTAGTGCAAAGGGTAACTTGTTTGTGTTGGTGGATGAGTGTCATCGAACCCAGTCTGGAAAGCTTCATGAGGCGATGAAAGCAATTTTACCTGAGGCCATGTTTATTGGTTTTACAGGTACGCCACTGATGAAAAAGGACAAGAAAAAGTCTCTAGAGGTATTTGGTCCTTATATTCATACCTACAAATTTGATGAGGCGGTGAGCGATGGTGTGGTGCTAGATTTACGTTATGAAGCCCGCGATATTGATCAGCACTTAACATCGAATAAAGGGGTGGATACTTGGTTTGATACCAACACTCAGGGGCTCTCGAACCTCGCTAAGATACAACTCAAAGAGAAATGGGGCACGATGCAGAAGGTCCTCTCGAGCAAATCGAGGCTTGAACGTATTGTGATGGATATTTGGCTGGATATGAAGCGAAAGCCTGCACTGCTCTCTGGTCGAGGCAATGCTATGTTGGTTTGTGCCAGTGTTCATCAAGCTTGTGTTGTATTCGATCTATTTAGCAAAACTGATCTTGCGGGTAAATGTGCGATTGTCACCAGTTACCAACCGACGGCAAGCTCGAGCAAAGGCGAAGAGTCTGGCGAGGGTCAAACAGAAAAGCTGTTTAAATATGAAACCTACCGCAAAATGCTTGCAGATTACTTTGAGCAAAGTGAAGAGGAAGCGGCAAAACGGGTTGAAGAGTTTGAGCTGAAAGTGAAAGAGCGCTTTATTAAAGAGCCTGGTCAAATGCGTTTGTTGATCGTCGTTGACAAACTATTAACAGGGTTTGACGCACCATCGGCTACCTACCTTTACATCGATAAAAAAATGGCCGACCACAATTTATTTCAGGCAATCTGTCGTGTAAATAGGCTGGATGGGGACGATAAAGACTATGGCTATATTGTTGATTATAAAGATCTGTTCCGTTCTCTGGATAAAGCGATTAAAGACTATACCGCCGAGGCTTTTGACGGCTATGACGATGAAGATGTAGCGGGTCTTTTAAAAGACCGACTCAAGGAAGCAAGAACTGACTTAGATAATGCACTAGAAGTGGCGCGAGCCCTCTGTGAGCCAGTGAAAGCCCCTAGGGATACTCAAGCCTTCATGCACTATTTTGTTGGTGAGTCGGGTGCTGAATCAACCAATGAAGATGAGCGAAGTGAAAAGGAAGCACTGCGATTAACCCTATACCAAGCGGTCGCAAAGCTTATCCGCTCCTATACCAATCTAGCCAACGAAATGGCGCAAGCGGGCTATACCGCTGAGGAAGCACAAAGTATCAAACAAGAAGTCGCCTATTTTGAAAAAGTTAGGGATGAAGTGAAGTTGAGTAGCGGCGACTTACTGGAAATGAAGCGCTTTGAGCCCGCGATGCGTCAATTGCTCGACATGTATATTCGTGCAGATGACAGTGAAACTCTGATGGACTTTGAAGAGTTTGGGTTGATCGATTTAGTGGTAAATAATGGCGGTAAGGGGTTGGATTCATTGCCTGAAGACATTCGTAAAAACGAAGAGGCAATGGCAGAAGCTATAGAGAACAACGTTCGCAAGACGATTGTCGATGAAAACCCAGTAAACCCTAAATACTTTGAAAGTATGGCGACGCTGCTTGATGAGCTGATTAAGCAGAGACGTGAACAAGTCATTAGCTATCAAGAGTATTTAGAGAAAATACGAGCATTAGCCAAAAAAGTCGTCAACCCGACAAGTAACACAGCCTACAATTATCCAGATTCCGTTGATACTCTTGCAAAACAAGCGCTATATGACAATTTTGGTAATGATGAGGTGCTCACTACACAAGTCGATACAGCTGTTCGGTTGAACAAAGAGGCTGATTGGCTTGGTGATACTTTCAAAGAGCGCAAAATTGAAAATGCCATTCTAGAGGCCACTAAAGATTTTGGGATGGACGATGATGATGCAATTGATGAACAGTTGGACCGTATGATGGATATCATCAAGGCGCAAAGAGAATACCATTGATGGCTACGACCGACAGTTTTGAGGTAACCATTGCTGGTATTGAGCTCACCGTTAACCGTAAAGCGATAACCAACATTCACTTAAGCGTATTGCCACCCAATGGCGCGGTGAGACTGTCCGTGCCTGTCGCAACAAGTGATCAAGCCATTCGCTTAGCTGTGATTAATAAGCTTGCATGGATCAAGCAGCAACAAGCGGATTTTGCAAGTCAGCGTCGTCAATCCGTTAGGGAAATGATCAGTGGTGAGAGTCACTACCTTTGGGGGCAACGTTATTTGCTGAGAGTTGTAGAAGCACCAGGTAAACATCACGTTGCGGTAAAAAGTAATCGTATTGAGCTTGGTGTTGCGAGTAAAACTACAACAGAGAATCGTTTAAAGTTGCTTAATGAGTTTTATCGGTCTGAAATCAAAGCCTCATTGTCTACGCTTTTACCTTTGTGGCAAGAAAAATTGGGGGTTGAAGCCAATGATGTGGGCATCAAGAAAATGAAAACCAAGTGGGGTAGCTGTAATAGCACAGACAAACGTATCTGGCTGAACCTTGAGCTAGCTAAAAAGCCGCCAGAGTGCTTGGAGTTCATTCTAGTTCATGAGCTTACCCATCTATTAGAACGTCACCACAACGACCGTTTCCGAGCGCTGATGGATGAGCATTTACAAGATTGGCGCGAACGGAGAAGTTTGCTCAATAGCTTACCGCTGGCGTATGAAGACTGGAGTTATTAGGCAAAACATAATTTCTAAGCTCTCAAAATTGACTACTTGTGCATAAGTAATCAATTTTTGTAGGTAGTTAGATTTTAATAGAGTGATAACTCTAACCAATAATTGTCCAGAAACGTGTTTCAGCGGATGGTCAAGACTTTGTGATCATCGAGCGATTCTGTCGTACCTTAATTACCAAGCAACTTTGTCATATGTTAACTAGCGGCTGAATTTGTCGGTGAGATGAGGGGATGTGGGGGTATTTCTCTGTAAGAAAGTTTCCTACATAAAAATTTGGTCTCGATACTGCGTGTCACAAAAATATCAACTTATGGTTGTTTTGGGTGATATCAATATATGGTTGTTTTGTGGTTAAGTTACTGATTATAAATAATTATGAAATATCACTTTATGGTTGCATCAACAACCATAATTGTTGAAACAACCATAAATTGATATTTACAACCATATATTGATATTTGGTACAACCATAATTTGATATTGCCTCTTCATAGTCTAGACTTATGTAAGTTTACGACAAAATCGTGAAGAGGCAATTTCATGACAAGCTTACCTGTGCCCTCAGCAATTACGACTTCTGCTTTAGAGTATGCATTCCATACTCCCGCTCGTAACCTAACGAAATCTCGTGGAAAAAATATTCATCGTTATGTCAGTGTAAAGATGGGTAAGAGGATTACGGTAGAATCTACTCTAGAGTGTGACGCCTGCTATCATTTTGATTTTAAACTGACAGAAATGCTATAGAGCAATCAGTTCTAAAACATTTTTGTCCAATTTCGAGTCAGTTAATAATGTGTGATTGGCGAAAAGCTCCTGTATTGCCTCTGTTGATATTATCGAATGATATTGTTTCCTATATTCCAGAACGTTACTTGTTAAACATTTCCCCATCACGGTTACGTTCTAGGAAAATTATTTTTCTAGCGCTAGCCTACTTCGATCAAACATTTGATTAAAGTACATAACTATTTGTGACCCACCTCGTTTACATATTTATTTCTCATATGAATTCGACTTCAGTATTGTTATATTTCCAGAGTTTCATATTCAGTATGCAGTGACAAACAGACCGTTCAAAAAACGCAAGTAAGCCGAGATTGATACTGTTTAGCCATTCGGCGGTTGTGACTCTATTCGCTGCAGCATGCTTAATGTAATAGTCATGCCAATGGAGGCCCGAATGCAAATAGATGGACATCATACTCTAACTTACGTTATCGCTCGGTATGCGGGGATTGAGCATACCGACGCTGAAAAAGTAGCGTATTCGGCTCAATATGTAGATGAGGCCACAAATGATAAGCCAATCCATTTTGATAATGGTGCGATGTACGACCGTATTGTATCTGCTCACAAAATGCTCGACTATCGAAACACGCAAGAGCTTGCAAATCATAAGGTATGGATACCATTTCACTTTCTTCCAGGCAACCAAGGCTTTCCTTCAAACGTTAAACCAGATGGAAGGTTTATACATCGGCTAGTTTGCAAACCAGACAGCGCTGTTGCAAGAGATATGCTGAGAATGGTGGCAACACATTGGTATAAGCCCTACGGCGTTCATCTGATGGGGATTGCCATGCATGTTTATGCAGATACTTTCGCCCATCAAGGTTTTGCTGGGGTGATCCACGACTACAACAAAGTAGATAACCTCGAATCGTCCTCCAGCTCTCTGTTACAACGAATTAAAGATGATTTGTTTAGTGGTGGGGTATCTGCTGCTTCTCCTCTTGGCCATGGTGCGGCCCTATCTTTTCCTGATAGACCTTACACTTCTTGGAATTATCTAAATGGAGAAGGGGAACACGTAGTAAGAGACAATACCTTGATATTTCTACAAGCCGCGGATGCGATGTGCAAAGTATTGCAATGTTGGAAACATGGTGACGCCGAGATCAATATCGATAATCAACCAGGTTTGACCACGCAGCAGCGCTCTTTAATAGAACACGCTTTAACAACCATAGATGATGAAGATGGTGAAGCTCGCCATACCAAGTGGCTTGAGTGGCTGCGAGAAGGAAAATTTGGCTTTGCTGCAGTCGATTTGTCGTTTGACAAGGATGGAGAGAACAGTTGGAAGCAACAGGCGAGGGGGCAAGGTTTTACACAAGACGGTAAATTTGTTTATCGCTACTCGTCATCCTTTTTAAATTCAGACTGGAAACTCTTTCATGATGCGCTCAAAACCTATCGCATAGAAGTGATCAGAGATGTCCTACCTAAGTACGGGATTTGTATCGCTTAGTGCGTCCACTCCTTAATAGTAAAAGGGAAAATACATGACTAAATGGTTTAAAGTCTCCGCTGTTACAAGGTTGAGGTTTATCACAACGGCTTCGCTGGTAGTGATAGGCCTTAGTGGCTGTGCATCGAATGAATCGATTACAATGGTGGGAGAGTACGCCAAGCAATCTACAGAAGTTCAAGACGCGCTAATCGCTGTATATGAATCTGCCGATGACGCGCGCATTAACGCTGAACTGATGAAAGCAACACGGGATGGTGTCACTGGCTCAGACCTAAATATTTCTACCATCAACAATGCCGGTCAAGAGGCTCTACTCAAAAACTTGAATACATTTTCCCAGAGTATTTATCTGCTTGCGACCGACGATAGAAGCGAAGCTCTGGATAAATACTCGGAGAAGCTAAATTCGTCGTTGGTATCTCTATCCCGGATGCCCCAAGTCGGAGAGATTGATGTAAACGACGTTGAATTACTCTCAACTAGCGTGAATGCAATCGCGCGTGCTTATACGGAGAAAAAGCGTTATGACCTATTAAAGAAAATCGTCATTGATTCAGAGAATATAGTTCAAAGCGCATTTAAATCATTAGAGGGTGAATTGGACTCTTGGAAGAAAGCGACAAGGATTTCTTTGGAAAAAGAACTGCGTATTCGCCTGTATCTACTCAACAACCCCAATCGCTGTGAAACCAGTGACAACATACGCTGTGTGACGTTCTATCATTCACTTGAAGAGCGAGCTGATGCTTACAAGAAAGCTTATGAGATCAGAGTACGTATAAACGAGCTAGATGCGAAGTTTGCAAAACTTGAACGTGCCTTAGTGGATATTCAAAAGTTGAACCAATCGATAGTCATATCTTTAAAAAATGATGACGACTTAACGAAGGACGCGGCCAAGAAAGCGCTCAAATCTACTAAGACACAGATCGATGCGATCAAAGAGTTTCGCGATAGCCTAGAGGACTAACTAATGGACCATAGCCACAACACTGTATACGCTGAATTGGAAAGTATGTATGACGAACTTCAAAGCTACCTTGACTCCGTCATGTTAGATCCAGAAGATGAGCCGTTGTTACTACAATGCGAACAACTGGGTGACCAAATTTATGCCTACAATGTGGTCATACTAGAAAACAATTCGGTCACACTCGCTAAAGGACAAGGAAGTCTTAAGGAGCTTATCAATCAAGCGAAAGGAGGGAAGGAAGCTTTAAAGAGCGCGGAAGACAAGGTTAAAGTGCTAGCTCAGGTAGCTAATGCAATCGATAAGGTATTAGTACAGTTGGCTAAATTCTTATAAGCGTTTTCGTTTTTTGCATCTTAACACCTATGTAGTGGATGAATTTAATTAGCCACTCAATTAGAGGTTTTGCAATACTTTGTGTATTTAATTAAATGCTAATTTAGTCAAATCGCTGAGAAAGTTCTGTCCAGAAACGTGTTTCAGCGGATGGTCAAGACTTTGTGATCATCGAGCGATTCTGTCGTACCTTAATTACCAAGCAACTTTGTCATATGTTAACTAGCGGCTGAATTTGTCGGTGAGATGAGGGGATGTGGGGGTATTTCTCTGTAAGAAAGTTTCCTACATAAAAATTTGGTCTCGATACTGCGTGTCACAAAAATATCAACTTATGGTTGTTTTGGGTGAGATCAATATATGGTTGCTTTGTGGTTAAGTTACTGATTGTAAAGTATTATGAAATATCACATTATGGTTGCATCAACAAACTATAATTAATCAGAGCCGCTTTTGCGGCTCTGATTAATTATGCCCCTCACTACGAAGAGTGTATTGCGCTGTTAAAAAGGAAATAATTGCCTAGTAAGAAAAAAGCCGCCAAAAATAGGCGGCTAAAAGTGTGCAAGCAAAGGTGTTGTTTAAGTCGAACCTGTCTTTCGCTACAAACAATAGACTGAAAAGGTGAGGTGCTCAACCCTGTCGTTCATGAAATGAGACTTGAAACAAGGTGCATATGTAATTATTGCATGTATAACTTGCATGGGTTCACTAGATATTCAGCTAGAACCACTTGGGGTCGCTGAGGTCAAGGCTTGGCGAGTGTAGGTAGTAGACGGTTTATAATAGATTATGCGGTTTTAAAATGTCAGCCAGCACCGAAATGGTTTTGGTACTGGCTGAGTTTTTCTTTGGATGTTGGTGTCTTCAATTACGTCAAATAACCGTTCCACTCTTTGCTGTATGAGCATTGGGTACAACGTCTTTATTTAACCAATGGCTGATTACTTGCTGTAACGCATTTAATGACGTCGGTTTCTCTAAACGACCGTCCATCAGCTTGCTAATCATTTCTAGCTCACGTTCGCCAGATTCACCTGACAGCGCAATGATCGGAACCTGCGGAGAATGCGCCTTAATGATTTGGCTGGCTTCAAAACCATTCATAACTGGCATTTGAATATCCATCAAGATCAAATCGATGGAATTCGCTTTAAAGATTTCTACTGCATTTTCACCGTTGTTTGCCTGCAAGTTGTTAACACCAAGTTGGTTCAGATACATTTGAACTAGTGAGCGTTGTACTTCTTTATCGTCAACGATGAGCACCGTGGGGGCTTTGTTATTGATTAGAAATGGCTTATCGATTGGTTGTATATTGTCAACGGTTCTTTGCTCGGTATTAGGTTTAGGTTGTTGCCAACTTTTGAAATCAGGAGTACGAAGCGAGTCGGCTTGGGGGGCATTGGGTACCATAGGAAAGTATAAGTGGAATTCTGTAAACTCCCCCAGTTTCGATTTGCATTCAACTCGGCCGCCAAAAGAGCGCATGACACGCTGGCAATAGCCGAGCCCCAGACCGCTGCCTCCGCTTTTTTGATAAGAGAAAAAGTCATCGAAAATCTTATAAGAAATGGCGTCGTCAATCCCCGGGCCTGTATCTCTGAAGATTAAAATATTTTCATAAGTACCGATTTGAGTTGTGATCTCAATTTGGCTATTTGGGTAGGAATCAAAATAATAAATTGCGTTACGAATCAAGTTGAAAATAACAAAGTTGAATAAGGTTTCATTAAGTTTTGCTACGAAGTCATCTTGTTGTGGTAAGTGAATTCGCTCAATTACTTTCTCGTTCTCAAAGCCATATTGACTGACCGCCTGATCAACGGCTTTGTGGATCGACGTCATCGTAATCGGTTCGTGTTCAGGTGAACTATCGCTGACCTCGCGCAAGATAATATCAATCAACTGCCGCCCACGTTGAATAGCCGCTTGGCCGTTCTCAATATCCTGTTTAATTTGTTGTGCGGGCGCTTGACTATCAATATGTTGCTTTAAAATTTCAAAATGTAATTGTACTTGAGCGAGCGGGTTACGCATTTCATGCGCAATTGAATTCGCTAATGCGCGACTTTGGCAGACACGTCTATCCGCTTCAATAATACTTTGTATTCGGGTTAGCAAGGTTTGAAGTGCAGCGATTTCTTCATTAGAAAACATCTGATTATTGATTTTGTGTGGCGAGATCAATAAATGTGTGACCAATTTGCTGTGGCCAAACAGTGGCATAACCAAGGCCGTATTGTTTGAGCTCATTTTGTCATAAAGGGCTTTGATCGAGTTTTTTGCTGCGGTTTTGTTGTCTAATTTTTCAAACAATTCATCAAACACTAGTGCGGTTTGTTTGGATGAAAGGTAACGTTCGTAGACGGTTTCGTTATAGTTACTATTAACGAACTGCAGCTTATCATCGGCGATGTATAATAACTGGCCTAAACGGCGCATCGCATCATCAATTGACCGCTTGAAATCGTCTTCTAAAGCGAGAATTTGCTCTACAGGAGTCTGCT
The DNA here is from genome assembly GCF_963888445.1 of Vibrio sp. B1-2. Taxonomy (NCBI): domain Bacteria; kingdom Pseudomonadati; phylum Pseudomonadota; class Gammaproteobacteria; order Vibrionales; family Vibrionaceae; genus Vibrio; species Vibrio sp. B1-2. The sequence continues at coordinate 293,491 of NZ_CAWPJH010000022.1, read as the reverse complement.
GATTGCCGTAAATGAGTAAAGAGGCGTAACGGCTCAAGCGTTTGTAGAGTGGATTCCAAGTAATACCAATAAGTGCACAGAGTGGTATTGCAATCAGCCATTGGTTGCTGTCGGTGAGAGGGATGAAGATCGCGCCGATCGGTATGAATAAAACCCCACATACTAACGCAGTATTGAGACACAGGTAAGCAAGGTATTTCACACTGTAGAAGCGTGAAGTGATAAGAGCATAGCCAACAAACATCATTTCGCTGATGGAGAGTGCCGGAGGTAGCCAAGAGAGTGAGAAATCTTGAAAGAAAAAGGTGATTCCTATGTGGATAACTAGTGTTGAAAGCATGTATACCAATATACCTGCAATAATATAATTGGTTTTGGCCAGTGCTAACTTACTACTATTGGTTCGCATCACGACCAAGTTGAATAACGTCAGTATCACTGAACATAGCATGGCATTAAAGAAGTAAGGCGTATGGGGCCCAAATTCAATGACAAACTCGCTCGGTCCGACAATATCAACATGTTTCACCGTGAGGTTAGATTGCAAGTTAATAAGTACGGAGTAGGCCGCTATAGTAATAAATATCAGCCGTTGCCAAAGGTGTACTTTGCCTTTTCTTTGTTCGGCAGAGAGCTGACATGAGAAATAGTAGGCAAAAACAAATGCAAGGGATGCAGAAATATTGGCAATTTCTGCCATAAAGATTGCTCTATTTACACCAAGCTCAACTAGCCAATCAGTATGGAAATATGCATTACTTCCTATCCAAGCGATGATACACGAGGAATAAGCGATGTAGGAGGCGTGGTGTGTGCCAAAAATTACTTCATTTTTTTGTTTAAGACGATAGCAATAGTAAGTTAACCAAACGAGCACCATGGCTACTGCTGCGATAAGCGTTATCGCTTTGGGATAGAGAATTGGATCTAAGTTGAGGTTAAGCATACTCTTTTTTCTCTTTCCTTTTGGTTAAATCGTACTTCCTACGCTGAGAAACTGCATGTCGATAGTCACGAAAATTGGTATCACTGAAAACCTTATCCATCCTTTCAATAATCCAGAATCCACGATAACTTTGTTTTCCGTTATTATTTAAGTCGTTATATCCAGAACGGAAATACGATTTTGGTTCGATAGTTTGATAAAAATTGAGTATGAAAGGTTGTTCGATAATGGTGAAACCAATTTTATACCCCATTTGATTTAGTATTTGGATGAGCTTTTTTTGAGCAAGGTAGAGAAAATAGAGCTTTTGTTGAGCGTTACCACTGACGGTTAAACGCAGCACTTCACAGACCGCTTGCGTACCAGTCAATTGTCGCCGAAATTGATGATCGAATTCTGGGAGAGAGTCGCATTTCGACAATGCTGGTTTGAAAAGCTGTAATTCCATCAAAACATCGTAACTATGATCGGGTAAACAGAATTGCCACTGTTCGTTACTGAATTGCTGTGCGTAACTAAGCCAAGTCTGATTTACTGACCAATCTTGTACCAACATTGAAGCGACCAGTGTGGGAGATGCTTCGTTATTAGGATGCTTGAGTAAAACAAAGTGCTTCCCTTTTTGTGATAAGGACAATAAAGGCAGCATCTCGTACCACTTTTCGCCTTTAATAAATAGCTCAAGATTGCTCAAGGTGATCGCATCTTTGATAGGCATTTTTTGCGGGTGACTGGGCATTGTGACCCAAAGTTCAGAATCCTCTATCTGGTCGATCAAAAAACCACGGTAAGCACAGTCTTTAAGTGGCAGTTCGATACGAGGAGGAGTATCCGCTTCGATAGGGAATAGTGTTTTTATAGCCGCAATTTCGCATTCACACCAGAAATCTAGCCAATGCGAATAACACTCGCTGACGGCTTGCTCAAGATGTGCTATCTCTTCATCTAATGTATTCGGATAGCGCCGGATGAGCTCTCGGTAGTCCATCAATTCAAACAGTACTGAGAAGCTTTTATTGTGATGTTCAGGAAATAGGTTGAGTAATTGGTTTTTGCGGTGATCTGTAACGGCGCGGAAAAGATCAGCCCGTTGCTGTGGTTGATAAGTATTGATGACGAACTCTACCAGAGCCCGCTGTTTTTTTTCAATAGGCAGACTGCTTGTCAGCCGTGAGCCTAAAGATGATATTATTTTCATAGAGTTAACCTAGCCTAGGTTTATTTAATTATTTTTTATTAGTTTTATTAGATAGGCTCCAGTAAATGAGACTTTGATTTAGGAGGGTATTTGGCGTCACGTCAGTTAGTAGCAGTAACCGTGATTTTATTTGTACCTAACATCCTAAGTACCAGTTGCATATCCGCAGCAAGTTTACTACTTGCACTTACCCTCCACAACAGAGTTTTATAATAAAAGCCTTCCGAAGAAGGCTTTATCTATATGGTTAATTTATCAATTATTATCGTATCAATAGCATCGGTACGCTTGATTCGGCTAAGAGCCGAGTGGTGTTACTGCCAACAAAAAACTGACGAAGTTTAGAGTGTCCAAACGCGCCCATGACGATCATGCCAAGTTGGTTTTGTTGTTGGTACTGAAGAATCGCCTTATGAACTTCGCCAGATAAGCACGCTTCCACAACGTGAATACCGTTCGCACATAATTTCTCGGCGGCAGCTTTAAACGCGCTCGCTTTATCGTGGTTATCTTCCACCATCACCAAATGGCACTCCAGCCCTTTTAGCAGCGGTGTTTTAATCGTTTTATCCACTAATTTCTGGCTAATTTCACTGCCATCAAAGGCTAATAGATAGCTTTGTGGTGGCGTAAAATCACCCGTTGCCACTAAGGTGTGCGACTTCATTGTACGCACGATACTCTCTAATTGAGATCCAACAGCCATGGCGTCGTTTTGGTGCACTTCACCTGATTTACCGACCACCAATACACGAATTTCGTTTTCAAGATCAAGCAAAGTTTCTAACAGGTTGCCGTGCTTTTGCAGTTTATGCACATCTTGTAAACCTTGTTCATGAGCTTTAGTTTCTAGCTCATTGAGTAACGCTTTACCGTGCCTTAAGGCTAGTTTAGAACGCTTTTCGTCTAGTTCAATAAGCTCTTTCAACAGCTGTTCTCGGCTGCCTAAACCGATATTACCAGATAACTCACTTTCGGTTTGATTGGCCGCTTTATCAAGTACGTGCAGTAAGGTTAACGGTGCGTGTAAGCTTTTGGCGGCCCACACGCTTAAATTGGCGACCGACTGTGAATAAATCGATCCATCGATGCAAGCAATAATATTGGTCATAATCTGTTCCTTAATGTCCGCCCATCAGCTTTTCAACTTCTTCTGGCTTACCATGCACGCCGAATTTATCGACAATCGTTGCTGTTGCTTCATTCATACCGATGATGTTTACATCGGTCCCTTCGCGTCGGAATTTGATAACAGCACGATCTAGCGAAGAAACCGAAGTAATATCCCAAAAGTGCGCTGCAGAGAGGTCGATAGTGACACGCTCTAAGACCTCTTTGAAGTCAAACGCGTTCATAAATTGATCTGACGAAGCAAAGAAGACTTGCCCAACAACACGATAGGTACGCTCTTCTCCATTTTCAGAGAGTTCACTTTTAACCACCATGAAGCGGCCAATTTTGTTAGCAAAGAAAAGAGAAGCAAGCAGCACGCCGACACCGACACCGATCGCTAAGTTATGGGTTGCAACCACAACAACAACGGTCGCGATCATCACGATGCTGGTAGAAAGTGGGTGAGTTTTGAGATCCTTTACCGAACTCCAAGAGAAGGTCCCAATGGAAACCATGATCATTACCGCCACTAAAGCCGCCATCGGGATGAGTTTGAGCCAATCACTTAAAAACACCACCATGATGATCAGTAGAATACCGGCGCAAAAAGTAGAGAGCCTGCCGCGTCCGCCGGATTTAATGTTGATGATCGATTGACCAATCATCGCACAACCGGCCATGCCGCCAAGAAAGCCGGTGGCAATGTTGGCGATACCTTGGCCTTTACATTCACGATTTTTATCACTGCTGGTATCGGTTAAATCGTCAACAATGGTTGCTGTCATCATTGATTCTAATAAACCGACAACGGCCAATCCGGCTGAATAAGGAAATATAATCCATAAGGTTTCAAGGTTGAGCGGAACATCTGGCCATAAAAATATCGGCAAAGTATCTGGTAATTCACCCATATCGCCCACAGTGCGAATATCAATGCCAAAGCTGATAGCAATCAGAGTTAAGGCGATAATGCACACTAATGGCGAAGGTAGCAATTTGCCAATCACAGGAACGTAGGGGAATAGATAGATAATCGCCAGCCCACCGAGTGTCATGGCGTAAACGTGCCATGTTACATTGGTCAGCTCTGGTAATTGCGCCATAAAAATCAGAATCGCCAGCGCGTTAACAAACCCCGTCACGACCGAACGTGATACAAAACGCATCAAATCGCCCAGTTTGAGGTAACCGGCCAGTATTTGTAGAACCCCGGTCAAAACAGTGGCTGCCAGTAGATATTGCAAGCCATGCTCTTTGACTAAAGTGACCATCAACAGCGCCATTGCTCCAGTGGCTGCTGAGATCATGCCGGGTCGTCCACCGACAATTGAAATGATCACGGCAATACTGAATGAAGCGTAAAGGCCGATTTTAGGGTCTACACCTGCGATGATAGAAAAGGCTATTGCCTCAGGAACTAATGCTAACGCAACGACAGTGCCAGCTAGAACATCCCCTCGCACATTGGAAAACCAATCGCGCTTAATATTTTGTAGCATACTTGATCTCTAAAAAATGAAATAAAAAGGTGAGTTGTGAGAGGTAAAGATCAATCTAGGGCGGCGTAAGCAGCATTCGCAACGTCTCTTAGTTGATTTTTAAAATGTGATCCTAATCATTGATGTGGTATAGGTCAACCAAACGATCGTTATTTGTATTGCAATAATCATTTCTCCCGTTATCACGCTGCTTTTCAAGCGTCGCCCGTCGTGCGCGAGGGTAGTTCTGGTGTTTGACTTCCACTCTTTTGCTCCTTACACTAAAACACATTCGATATTCCATATGTATTGTTTATGTGCCGCAGTTTATCTTTTTATAAATCCTTGTCTGAAGAAACGAGGCTCAAATCCTTGCTGTTGATGAAGCACAAAGGGCAGTTGTGTGTGTGTGATTTAATGAATGCGTTGCAATTAAGTCAGCCAAAAGTGTCTCGTCATTTAGCTGAACTGAGAAAAAATGAGCTAGTGATTGATGAACGGCGCGGTAAGTGGGTGTACTACCAAATCAATCCTGAGCTGGAAAGTTGGATGGTGCAGATATTGGACATCACGCTGAGCCACAATACCGCATTGATTGCGCAAGAGCTAACGCGTATTGCTGGCCCATCTTGCCAAAATGAATGAAATTTTAGCGTTACTATGTCGCCATGGCTGTAAGTAGAAAGTTGTGCGCGGCTCCCTTTTTAGACTGACCGAGAGATGTGATGTATGAGTGAATTACCTGTCTGCGCAGAAGCCTCTGCAGCCGAAAAAATGAGTCTTCTCGATCGCTATCTAACCTTGTGGATTTTCCTTGCTATGGGGCTCGGGGTAGCGATCGGTGTCTTCTTTCCGCAAGTGGCGCAATGGAATGAAAATATGTCGGTCGGTTCGACCAATATTCCGCTGGCGATCGGTTTGATTTTGATGATGTATCCACCACTGGCAAAAGTGAATTACAGCCTACTAGGTGAAGTGACTCGTGATAAACGCGCCATCACACTCTCTTTAGTGATGAACTGGATTGTCGGGCCTATCTTGATGTTTGCATTGGCGATCATTTTCTTACGCGATTATCCCGGTTATATGGTCGGACTGATCTTAATTGGTCTGGCGCGTTGCATCGCGATGGTATTGGTGTGGAATGATATCAGCGGTGGGAACAAAGAGTACGGCGCAGCGTTGGTGGCGCTCAACAGTGCATTTCAAATTGTCACTTACAGTTTTATGGCGTGGCTATTTATTACTGTTTTGCCGCCGTATTTTGGGCTCGAGAGCTTTGTGGTTGATATTACCATTCTCGATATAGCAGAAAGTGTGCTGATTTATCTCGGTATCCCATTTTTAGCTGGTTTTTTAAGTCGCAAATGGTTGATGGCCGCGAAAGGTGAGCAATGGTACAACGAGGAGTTTATTCCGCGTATTTCACCGATTACGCTAGTGGCACTACTAGCGACGATAGTTTTGATGTTCAGCCTGAAAGGCGAGATGATCATTGAACTGCCGATGGATGTGATACGCGTTGCCATCCCTTTAGTGATTTATTTCTTAGTGATGTTTTTTGTCAGCTTTTTCATTGGTAAAAAACTGGGCATTCCTTACGATCAAAATGCCTCAATTGCTTTTACCTCATCAGGCAACAACTTTGAACTGGCGATTGCCGTTTCGATTGCTGTGTTTGGTTTAAATTCCGATCAAGCATTTGCGGGTGTGATTGGGCCCTTGGTTGAAGTGCCGGTGTTGATTGCCTTGGTCAACGTTGCGTTGCGTATGAAAAAGAAATACTAGCGCTCTCTGAGTCCGAACTTCAGGATATTTTTCTCATTAAATTTCATAACCGTAGACTGTTTTGAAAATGTGAAATGTTTGTGAATGAGTTAGAAACGTCATCTATGTTCTGCTACGCACGAACTCTTGATCCCAATGTTGCGATGCATCGGGGTATGATAGGCGTATCAAAAATAGATCTATTGGGAAATCGATTGTAATCAAAATGCCACAAAAGCCCTGCAACATACCATCAGCTATTTTACTGCTCGCTTTAGCATTGTTCTCTGAAGTCAGCGGTAACTTTTATTTAGCGGTAACTTTTCTATTGACAGCGATTTCTTTTTATATAATACATATGCATATCCGCATATGCAGAGATAAGTAAAATGCTACCTCATCAGTTTTTTAAATTGCTGTCCGATGAAACACGGGTGCGCTGTTTACTCATGATTGCACGCGAGCAACGAGTGTGTGTCGGCGAGTTGACACAAGCGTTAAATGAGAGCCAACCGAAAATTTCTCGCCATCTGGCTCTACTTCGTTCCAGTGGCGTGGTGGTTGATACAAGGCAAGGCCAATGGGTGTTTTATCGGTTATCGGACCAACTACCCGGATGGATGAAAAAACAAATTCAAGGGCTGATGGAATCCAACTGCCTGAAAAAAGAATACCAACAAGATATGCAAAGGCTGGCAGAGATGGAATCTCGCCCAGAATGCTGTGTTTAGAAGGGATAAAAGGAAATAAAGATGTCGATTAAAGTCGGAATTAACGGATTTGGCCGCATTGGTCGTTTAGCATTAAGGGCGTCATTTGATTGGCCAGAGATCGAATTTGTCCAGATTAACGACGTTGCGGGTGACGCGGCGACCTTGGCTCATTTGCTCGAATTTGATTCAATACAAGGCCGTTGGCATCACCAAGTGACAAGCGACGGTAATGCGATCATTGCCAACGGTAAGGTTATTCGTACCTCACAACAAAAAGCGATCAATGATGTGGATTGGTCTGGTTGTGATGTGGTCATCGAAGCCACGGGAAAACACCGCAAATCTGAGTTTTTGAATCAGTATCTCGCGCAAGGTGTCAAACGCGTGGTGGTATCGGCTCCGGTAAAAGAAGCGGGGATTGTCAATATCGTGGTTGGGGTCAATGACCACATCTTTGATCCACAAATACATCAGATTGTTACGGCCGCTTCTTGCACCACCAACTGCATTGCGCCTATCGTCAAAGTGATTCATGAGCAACTGGGTATTGAACATTCCTCGTTTACGACCATTCATGATTTAACCAACACGCAAACCATTTTGGATGCACCGCATAAAGATCTACGCCGCGCTCGTGCGTGTGGTATGAGCCTTATCCCGACCACAACCGGTTCTGCGACAGCGATTGTGGAAATCTTCCCCGATCTGAAAGACAAAATTAACGGTCACGCGGTGCGTGTGCCGCTAGCCAATGCCTCGTTAACCGACATTATTTTTGATGTGAAACGCGATACCAGCGCGGAAGAAGTCAACGCGCTACTGAAAGCGGCTTCAGAAAATGAGCTCAAAGGCATTCTCGGTTTTGAAGCGCGCCCACTGGTGTCGATTGATTACAAAGGCGATCAACGCTCAACGATTGTCGACGCACTCTCGACCATGGTGGTGGGCAAGCGCATGGTGAAAATTTACGCTTGGTATGATAACGAAATGGGTTACGCAACGCGTACCGCAGAATTAGTACGCAAAGTCGGTTTGGCATAAAGGAGCAAAGAAATGACACATCCTACATGGGAACTGCCTGTTGCAGAAAACAGCGCTGGTTTGGTATTGACGCCTTGCCCGGGGACAAAAGATCTTCCTCTGGTTGAGAGTATTGAACAACTGAGATCTCAAGGTGTTACCGTTGTGGTGACGGCTCTAAGTCACGAAGAGATGCAAGAGAAAGGTGTTGGTGACTTGCCTAAAGTGGTTGAGCACGCGGGGCTGCAATGGTTTCACGCCCCAATTGAAGATGATTGCGCGCCCGACCATCAGTTTCAAACGCATTGGCAAAGTATCTCCCCGTCACTTCATCAGGCGCTTGCCAAGGGAGATAAGATTGCCATGCATTGCATGGGTGGATCGGGTCGTACTGGTTTACTTGCTGCTCATTTATTGCTGGAGAAAGGTTGGGAACTGCAAAACATTATTACTCACGTTCAATCATTAAGACCGGGTGCGTTTACCAAAGATGTACAAGTTGAGTACATCAAACAATTTGTTAATCAATAACAGTCCCAAAGAGCTGCCTTAGGCGGCTCTTTTGCAAAGAGAGTGATTATGCTGTCTCAACTCAACCAAAACGTTCGCCAGTACATGCTAGTGACTTTTAATTATTGGAATTTTACCGTCACTGACGGCGCGCTGCGCATGTTAGTGGTGTTGTATTTTTATGATTTGGGTTATTCGACCTTAGCGATTGCGTCTTTGTTTCTCTTTTATGAATTTTTTGGCGTGGTGACGAACCTGATTGGCGGTTGGCTTGGTGCGCGTTTAGGGCTGAATCGCACCATGAATATTGGCCTTGGCATGCAAATATTCGCGCTCTTGATGCTTGCTGTACCTGCTGCATGGTTAACCATTCCTTGGGTGATGGCGGCGCAGGCGTTATCGGGCATCGCAAAAGATCTCAATAAAATGAGTGCAAAAAGTGCGATCAAAACGTTAGTCCCTGAAAATGCACAAGGCGCACTCTATAAGTGGATAGCCATTCTTACGGGTTCAAAAAACGCTCTAAAAGGGGCCGGCTTTTTTCTCGGTGGCGTCTTGCTCTCTTGGATCGGCTTTCAATATGCGGTAGCGGCTATGGCGGCGGTATTGCTGTTGGTTTTTATCGGCAGTTTGCTTAGCTTGCAAGCCGATATTGGCAAAGCCAAAACCAAACCGAAATTTTCAGAGATTTTCTCCAAATCGCGCAGCGTGAATATTTTATCGGCGGCTCGCCTATTTTTATTTGGCGCGCGAGACGTTTGGTTTGTGATTGCCTTACCCATTTATCTGGGCAGCGTTTTTGGTTGGGATCACAGTGCCGTGGGCGGCTTTTTAGCGTTATGGGTGATTGGCTACGGCGTGATCCAAGGGTTTGCTCCTAAAATAACGGGCAGTGCTTCAGACCAAGTGCCAGATGGGCGATCTGCGCTCGGTTGGGCGGCGTTACTGGCGCTGATTACCGGTTTGATCGCCTACAGCATTCAAGCGCAGTGGCATCCGGAAGTCGTGATCATCGCGGGGTTACTGCTTTTCGGCGCGGTCTTTGCGATTAACTCATCGCTGCATTCCTATTTGATCGTGAGCTATGCCAAGGGGGATGGTGTATCGCTTGATGTTGGTTTTTACTACATGGCAAACGCGATGGGGCGTTTAATCGGTACCGTACTTTCCGGGTGGGTTTTCCAACTTTGGGGATTAGCGGCGTGTTTGTGGGTTTCGTTTGGTTTTTTGCTGCTGACCACTCTCATTTCATTGGGGCTCCCGAAAAGCAAAGCTGTGTTGACGAGCGAACCGTAGCTTCACCAGCAGATCACTATTCCAGTGGATGGAGATTGTGATAGAGTCCGTGCTTTATTGAATGAATTGAGTCAGTCACATGAGAGCTTTTGTTGTAAGGGCCCGCGCCGCTTCCACGGATAAACAGACTTTTTTAGCCTCTGTTGGGCAAGAAGCCCACACCGAAATTTTGGCCCACGTACTCATGAACGCTATTTTTACTGCGCAGTCTCATCGTGATGACGTGGTGGTCTATTTGGTGCTGGAAAGTACGCAAGATTTCTCGCGGACTTTATGCTTTGAGTCGAGCCAGTTGCACAATATTGGTGGCTTTCACGAGCAAGCCTTGCTGACCAAAATAGGCCACGCTTTAGATGTTTCTGTGGGTATGGGCAAAGAGCAAACCCGAGAGGTCGAGCAAGGACTCACGGTTGAAACCATCAGTTTTGAAAAGTTGGTGCAACGCCTTTCTGAAAGTTACCACTTGTATTTACTGGATAAAAAAGGCGAAAGTGTCCGTGATCATCAATTTTCTGACGACAGCTGCTTTTTACTTACTGACCACATCCCGATGCCGAAAAAAAGTTGGAACAGTTTAAAGCGCCTTAATACACAGAAAATCAGCCTTGGGCCTCGAATGCTGTTTGCTTCGCAGTGCATTGTGCTGATCCAGAATGAGTTAGATATTCGCGGTCTTTAAAAAGTCTTCTTCAAACTCATTTTTACTTTTTTTATCTGTGCTTCTTTATCAATTGGGCTGTGCTGATCGGAGTGTAAAAACCGATCCGCATAGTCTTGATAAATCTCTTTTTCTAAAAAGAGTAAGTAAAGCTTCGGATCAATATGGCCTGTGGTGGCCATGGTGGTCATGATCGCGATCGATTCGCTGAGCGTTTTGGCCTTTTTATAGGGGCGATCGCTAGAGGTCAGTGCTTCAAACACATCGGCTATTGCCATCACTCGAGCGGGGATGGAAAGCTGCTCTTCATTTAAACCTCTTGGATAACCCGCGCCATCCATTCGTTCATGGTGGCTTCCTGCAATATCAGGAACGTTTTTCATATGTTCAGGATAAGGTAGCCGCTTGAGCATCATGATGGTTTGCACAATGTGATCATTAATCATAAAGCGTTCTTCGTTAGTGAGCGTGCCACGGCGAATGGACAAATTATAGAGCTCACCTCGGTTATAGCGCAGTTCTCCCGGTTGTAAAATAAAGTTTTCTTGCCACAGATCTTGTGGACGGCAACCGTTCACCCAGTGCAACTGGTGTACGGGTTTATCATCAAGCAAGCGCTCCATAGTGGGCAATGGTTTTGACTCTCCTGCACGTTGGTTCTCTATCCAAGAAGTACCGAGTTGATCATCCAAAGTCCGTTTCCACTCTCTTTGCGCAATTCGCTCTAAGCGGGAAAGGTCATCATCGCTCATAAACTCACTGCCAATATTACACTGCGCGACGAAAGCAAATTCCTCATCAAGGATTTGTTGGTTCGTCAGCAACTGCTGCTTGAGATCTGGCTCGTTCTTGCCCTGCGCAACACCTTGCCAGTAGTCCGTTTCAGCTTGACATTTGAGCAGCTCAAAACGCATTCTAATTTCGTGAATTCTGTCGTAGATCGTTTCTAATTTGGTCGCTTTATCAATCACATATTCAGGCGTGGTCACTTTTCCACAATCATGCAACCAAGCGGCGAGAGTGAGCTCTTCCCACTCTTCATTGGTCATGGAAAATTGTGGGAAATAGGTGCTATCGTTTTCCGCCGCTTTAGTGATCATTTTGGTTAATTCAGGAACTCGCTGACAATGGCCGCCCGTGTAAGGGGATTTGGTATCAATGGCTGATGCGATCAATTCAATAAACGAGTTGAGCATCTCCTTTTGCCGCTGCATTTTGTCGATATTGTCTTTAGCGATTTCGGCAAAACTGAGCAGCTCTCGTAAAAATGCATGTTTGTCTTGCTGATCGGGAGTGATGGCCCGTTCGTAGCCTAGGTTTAATACGCCAACCAACTGCTTGTCTCGGTTGAGCAGTGGGAAAAGATAAAGATCAGAATTATACAGCTCATCTTTATGCTTACGCATCGAATTATCGGTTTTAGATAAGTGAACCGTTTGGCCTTTGCGCAGTTCAGAAAGTAGCCACGGCATCTCTTGAGACAACTGATTGATATCAAGCTTAAAGGGAATGATGGCGTGGTTTGCTGCGGTGATAAATTGGTTATTTTCGTTGGCATAAGTGTAGAGCAAAATAGTTTCAGCTCGAGTGATCAAATAGCTTTGATGGGTAATCGTTTTGGCTAACACACCGAATTCTTGGTTGCTGGCGGTTTCGCGTAATAGTCGCAGCAAGTCGTGCAGTGTATGCTCCATGAGCTCTATCGATTGGGTTAAATTGGCAACTTCGCGGATCCGGCTTTTTGGGTAGCGTGTCTTTTTAAATTCAAAGCGCGTGATGTTGTCGGTCAATTGCACTAGGTTACCTAAAGGGCTGGCGAGCCTTTGCGCCACAAAACCAACCACTGCAAAAGCGATAGCGAGCATGATTAACGCGACAAAAATCTGCTGATCTCGCATCGAGAGCAAATCTGCGATCAAATCGTCTTGCGGTACCGCTTCTGCCAGCAACAAGCGTACATTGTCGTTTAAAAGTACCGGCGTTAACGTCACCGACCACGTTGTGCCATTCATATTGACCGTTTCATACAAAGTTTGGCTGCTGACCCGATTCAATATTGGTGCAAAAGTACTTTGCTGTAGCTGCTGTGCAATCTGTGAGGGATCTTGTTGTAGCTCGAACTTAGTATTGTGTTGGGCGAGTGGTCTAAATTGATTATCGAACAAAATGAGCTGAGCACTGTCAGAAAAACCCATCGTACTCATCTGTTTTGACAGTGAGTCAAGCGTGAAATCGGCGCCAAGCACACTCTTTCCATCGGCCGATCTACGTGACAGTGTGACGCCGCTCGTTTGTAGGAAGAAAAAGAAATAAGGTTCCGTTAAGCGTATCGCGCCATCTTGACTTGCCGAGGTAAACCAAGGACGCACGCGAGGATCAAATTTATTGTTGTTATCTTGTTTGTCGAGCAGGCTTTTAAGGTTCTGGTCTAAATAGATAAGGCGGTTAGTGCCATCAACTTGAGTGTAATGGGCCAATAGCTGAGCTTGTGCGGGGGCATCAAAACGCTGTTTGGCTTTATCAAAGCTCAGCGAGCGAAATGTAGTACAAGCTCCAGCTTCGTCACAATAATAGAGCGCGACCAACTGTGGATTACGTTGGAAGGTCAGCCAAACGGTGGCGAGTTGGCGTGGGTCCGAGATGACTTTATCCGGTTGATCAATTACGTTACTAAAAGCTAAAAAATCGAGCGTAGTCAAGATAGGTGCGGCACTTTGTTTAAATGCTGATTCCAGTTTTTTGCTGTTTTCGCTACTTAATCCTTGTGCACTTACCGTCAGTAGTTGCTGACTATGGTGATAACTTATGCCAATCAATACAATGCCGATCACCATGGCGAGCACTAAAAAGAGACTCGTAATGTGAATGCTCAGTGAGTAACGACGTCGTTTCATAACCAACTCCGAATTGGATGACATTGCTAAGTATTGTTCAATGTGGGTAAGTTGCAAAAAACCATTTCACATCGGTGTGTTTTCATCCGGTCAAAAAGTGTCGATATGGTGAATATATCGCCCTTAGATTGAAGTGCCATCAGCGAGGCTGTTACACTGAAGCATCGCTGTTGGAATGGAATAATTAAAATGAATCTTGTCGTTGATACTCATACCCACACTTATGCAAGTGGTCACGCTTACAGCACGCTCATTGAAAACGCGCGTTCAGCTAAAGAAAATGGATTAGCAATGTTTTGCACAACCGATCATGCGCAGTCGATGCCTGGAGCGCCGCATTATTGGTTCTTCTCCAATCAACGTATTTTGCCGCGCTTTTTAGACGGTGTTGCCATTATCCGAGGAATTGAGTCCAACATCATGAATCGTGCTGGCGAGATTGATGTTCACCCTTCTGTTGACCAAAACTTAGATTGGGTGATCGCCAGTTTTCATGAGCCCGTATTTCAGCCTGCCGATAAAGCGGCGCATACCGAAGCGTTGATCAATGTGATTAAAGGTGGACGAGTGGATGCGCTAGGGCACTTAGGTAACCCCAATTTCGATTTTGATTTTGATGAGGTGATCGCCTGCGCCGCCCAGCATCACGTTGCGATAGAAATTAATAACAGCACCTTAAAAGGACACAGCAGGGTAGGGAGTGTCGATCGCTGTTATGAAATTGCTAAGGTGGCGAAAGCGCATGGTGCTTATGTTACCACTGGCAGCGATGCCCATTTTTGTCAAGATATCGGCCAACTTCAACTGGCCAGTGAACTGCTTGAGAACGTTGGTATTGCTGCTGAGAAAGTGATTACGCACAGTGTCGAGCAGTTTCTGGCCTTTTTAGCACTGCGCGGGCGAAAAGCGATCGCAGAATATCAAACACTATAAGCCGTAAAGAGGTCATAAAAAATGACAAAAATTTGTCCCTCTTTTATCTTGAGATCCATTAAACTTGGCACTTCTTGCCAGAATAAAAAGAAATAATTATGAAAAAAATAATGATATTAACAGCTTGTGCATTATTTGCGGCTAGCGTGTCGGCGGCTAATGTTGACTTAAAACAGAACATGAAACAAATGAAGCTTGAATTTAAACAAGCGGCAGAAGCGACCAGCGTTGAAACAATGCAAGCACCCATTGAGAGATTAAGTCAGTTGGTTGAAGAGTCAAAACGGGGAAATTATCCACCGGAGAAGCAAGATCTCTATTTAGAAGGGTTTAATAAGCTTTCCGTGGCATTAGACAAAATCGAAGTGGATCTTGAGCAAGGAAATTTAGAGCAAGCTCAACAAACGCTGCGGACGGTAGACGAACTGCGTGTTGAATACCACGAGCAGCGTAACCCAAGTATCTGGAAGCGCTTATTTGGTTAATCAGCTTTGTGGCCCCCTCACGATAACGTTGGATTGGTTATAACGTTCAATGGTTCGTGGGGTGGTCACTGCTTGAAAACTGAGCTTGTAAGAAAGGCAGCAGTAGTAAGCCGATCACAGCGGCGCAAACAGAAATGGTGACAAAAAAACCTCGCCATTCGAATTGCTCGACAATAATGGCTAACGGGTAACCGGCGAGCGCTGCGCCCATATACGCAAATAACCCCACAAACCCAGTTGCTGCGCCAGCCGAATCTTTGTGAGAACACTCCGCGGCGGCCATACCAATTAACATTTGTGGGCCAAAGACAAAAAAGCCAATCGTAAAAAAGCCAGCGGCTTGGAATACAAACCCCGTTAACGGCATCAGCCACAGCGCTGCCACCGAAAGAAAAATGCCCATTGAAAAAATCAGGTTCATTGGCCCACGGTTGCCGCCAAACAGTTTGTCTGAACCCCAGCCTGCGACTAACGATCCAATAAACCCACCGACTTCAAACAGCGAAAGCGCGCCATTAGCCGTGATCAAATCATAGCCTTGTTGCTCGGTAAGGTAGATATTTCCCCAATCATTGATGGCAGTACGCACTATGTAGACCAGTACATAACTCAAGGCGAGTAACCAAATGTACTTATTTCCTAACACATATGTGTGCAAGATCTGTTTAGTGCTAAGGCCGAGGCCTTCATTTTCTTGCGCCAGTTCAAGGGCGTCATTACGCCATTGACCAACGCTGGGTAAACCTTGGGTCATTGGTTTATCACGCAATCGCCAACATAAGAAAACCCCGCCAATAACGGCTAAACAGCCCGGTACAATAAAACCTTCGCGCCAACTAAAATGGAAAGTGAGAAAGCCAACCAGTAATGGGATCAACGCGCCACCCACGTTATGAGCGGTATTCCATAACGCCCACCAAAAACCACGTTCAGAGCGCGAATACCAAGTTGTCAGGAGTTTAGAGCAAGAAGGCCATCCCCAACCTTGGAACCAAGCATTGAGCACCCAGAGTAAGATGAACATACTGATTGAGCTTGAAAAACCAAACAGAATATTGATAAAACCCGTTGCCATTAACCCTAGGCCCATAAAATAGCGCGGGTTGGAGCGGTCCGACAAAATCCCAGACAGAAATTTTGAGATACCATAGGTGATGTAAAACAACGTGCCCATGATGCCAATATCACTCTTATCTAAACCGAGGTCAGCAATCATCGCGGGCATGGCGTAATTCAAACTTTTACGCGTGAAGTAGAAAAGCGCATAACCGACATACATCGCCATCATGATGTGAAAGCGCCAATAACGGTACTGCTGGTTAACCTCCTGCGCTGATGCAAGAAGCGGTTGCGGTGGTTGAGAGCGTAGAAAATTTATCATAGTGCTTTATATTCCACGATTATAAGTGGGGCAGTGTGACGGTAAGCTGAGTGCCATTCTCGCTTAGATCGTGGTTGGTTGTTGTAGACTGACAGTGGCTAATAATCTGAAAGTGGCCACCCAATGCCTCGACTCGCTCACGCATCCCCCGTAAACCAAAGCCGTTCAGCTGCGCTTGTGCTTTGAAACCGATGCCATCATCGTGAATGCGCAGTGTGACATCACTTGTCAACGAAAACTCAATCACAATGTGGCTAGCTTTCGCGTATTTTAAGGCGTTATTGAGCGCCTCTTGGCACAATCGATAAAGGGTCACCTTGGTGGCATCACTTAACTTTTGCAGTTGAGTGGTTGAGTTCCCCGTCCAAACCACTTGGGTTTGAATGCCGTGCGTCTCAAATTCAAGGTCACGCAGCAGTTGATCCAGTGCTTCGACTAGGCCTAAATCATCTAAGGTTTTAGGGCGTAAACGGGTTAGCAAACTTTTAGTTGTGTCGTAAACATTTAAAGAGAGAGATTCAATGGTTTTAGCACAATTGCTGGTGACGGGCTGAGATTCGACGCGTTGAATAATGCTGGCTTGAGTACGGATAGCGGTAATGTTTTGACCGATCTCATCGTGCAGCTCGCGAGCAATATCGCGCCGAACAGATTCTTCAGCTTTGACTAATTGGCGGGACAAATTTTGGTTACGATCAAGCTGTTGGCGCAGCTTGGTGTTGAGATCTCTTTGTCGCTGCACACCCATTCCCAGCAAAATTCCGGTTAAACTTTGTGCTGAAAGAGAGAGCAGGAGATCAGTGACTTCCATATTAGAGACACCACTACGAGCCGCGATCAATGCAATGCTATTGAGCAGAGTACCGAGCAATGCACCTTGCCAGCCGTAGCGAAAAGCGAGCAAAATGATCGGGATGGCTAAACAAAATGGCGCAAAACGCCGAAGTTCATCAGGTAAACCAATTTGCAGCGCAATGCTTAAAATAAATAGTAAAGAGTAGAGTAAGACGTGACGCGTGCGAAATTCGATATGACGAGAGACTAAGTTCGCCGTCAGTGGAACCCAAGTGCTTTGGAAAAGATAATTCCATATCAAATAGCAGCTTGGCACAATCATTAAGCCAGCTGTGATGCTGACTAACATCACCATTGACGCGGCATGGCCGTGGTAGGTGGTGGCCAGCGTATTAATGATAGCGCTGGCGAGGATCAACCCGCCCATCACAATAAAGCGACGCCACTGACTTCCGTGGTAGTAGCGTTGGGCGAGCAGGTTTAAGGGCAGCGTTGCGATACTGGCGGCGAGTACTGTCAGCCATTGAGGTTGTTCCATTAGCATGGCGAGCGCAATCGTCAGCCACCATTCTGCACCATAAATCGCGGGCCAGTAACGTTGTGGACTGTGCAGCGCAGTGCCTAAACGCAGAGCAAAAGGAAAGAAGAAGATCGCCAGTTCCGGATCGTTGACAAAATAGTAGGCGATAACCCACAAGCAAAACCAACTGCAAGAGAGCAGAAACCAAGCGCAGAGTGACGTAATAAAATAGCGTGGCATTAGAATGAGTCAGAAAAATATTTCGCTAAGGCCACGTTATTGCTCACACCTAACTTATCCATGGCATTGGCGCGATGGACATGAATGGTTTTGTGGCTAA
Source organism: Vibrio sp. B1-2 (assembly GCF_963888445.1). NCBI lineage: Bacteria > Pseudomonadati > Pseudomonadota > Gammaproteobacteria > Vibrionales > Vibrionaceae > Vibrio > Vibrio sp. B1-2. Next base: position 275,444 of record NZ_CAWPJH010000022.1, on the reverse strand, counting down.
GTCCAAGCTCATTGGCGACCGCTTTCACATCGAGCCCGGCAGCCAGCATTTCACTGATTTGCCGCTCACGTTTGGTCAACTGTGCTAATAGCTTTGCCTCGCGCTTGGGAGAGGTGAGTTTAAGCGCAATATCGGGTGTTAAGTAGCAACCACCATGGGCGCTGGTTCGTACGGCTTGGATAAGTTCATCTGGGCTACAACGTTTGCTTAAGTAGCCTCTTGCTCCAGCCTCCAAGGCTTTTTCGACCATGGCCGCGGAATCGTGAACGCTCAGCATAATGCACGCTATCCCAGAGGGTAGATCTTGAAGCAGCGACAGCCCGCTTTCATCAGGCATTGAAATATCAAGAATACAGACGTTTGCCCCCGTGCCGGGAAGCCCTGCGCGTGCTTCGGCCGCCGAGCTAAATTGGCCGACCACTTGGATGTCGTCTTCAAGGTTCATGAGTTGGGCAAAGCCTGAACGTACCACGATATGGTCATCCACTAGTGCTACTTTGATCATCACAATCCCCGCTGTTTATATTGCCTGAGTAAAAAGGGAGCTTAAACTAACGCCACAGAGACAATTAAACAAGCAATATATCCCTTTGCTATGGATGCCATTGTAGAGGAGTCTAGCGCGTCAAAAAGGAAGGGGTGGCACAATAAAACGCGACACACTCATAAAAGAGAATATCGCGTTTGATTTTGCTGGGAGCTAAGCGGCAGCTGCGGCCAGCTTTAGCCTTTTCTCATGGCGGATCTTACGCTCTTCTGCGATCGCGACAAAAATCAGCAGCACGATACAGATCATCGCTGAAGTGTCGAGCGCAGCAAAGGTGCCCTTCCAGCCGGTGAGGCCAAAAATCGGTGTACCGTCGGCGATCATACCTAGGCCAAGTTTGGCAAAGCTATCACCAATTAAGTAAGCAAAAGTGCCCTTAACACCATCGGCGACACTGATCGCTTTTTTCGGCACAAAGCCAACCGCAGCGACACCAATCAGTAATTGTGGGCCAAAAACAAGGAAACCTAGCACAAACAGTGACCCGAGATACATAAACTCGCTGGTGGCGTGCTGATAGAACTCAAGCGCAACAATGATGAGTCCCAGAGAGACACAGGCGACCAAAGCACGGCGGCCATTAGCAAGATCGGACAGATAACCCCACATTAAAGTGCCGACTAATGCGCCCACTTCAAAGAGAGTGAAGCCTGAAATGGCCGCTTCTTTTGACAAACCAAGTTCTTGATAGGCATACACAGTAGACCACTGGTCGATGCCGATACGCACGATGTAGAGGAAGATGTTGGCAAAGCAGAGTAACCAAATTACTTTGTTTTTCAAAATGTATTCAACAAAGATCTCACGTTTGGTCATTTGGTTTTCTTCCGCGGCAATATCTTCCTCACTGACCGCTTCATCAAACAACTCTTCGACCGTACCTAAACCGTATGCTTCAGGAGAGTCACTACCGTAACGCAAACCAATGAAACCCACCACTAATGCGATGATCGACGGGAACACAAACATGCCCACAACGTGACCATTAAAGAGATAGTTTGCACCAAACAGTGCTACGCCTGCCGCACCTGCGCCGCCGACATTGTGCGACATATTCCATAAACCCAAGTAGGTGCCGCGTTTATTTTTGGGCGTCCATTTGGTGATAGTGGAGTAGCTTGATGGCCCACCAGTACTTTGGAAAAAACCGCTTAGCGCATAAAAAGCAACCATTAGGAAAATGCTGACGCTTGAACCGCCCATGCTCATGCTAAATCCAAGCATTGCAATACCAGAAAGGATCAGCATAAAAGGTAGGAACTGTTTCGTGTTCTTGCCATCGGCGTAGTAAGAGACCACTGTCTTACCAATCCCGTAAGTGATGGAGAAACCAAGACCAATCAGCCCTAGCTGTGTCATCGACAAGCCGTAGGTTGAAATCATATCGTTTTGTGCAACGTTGAAGTTTTTGCGCACTAAATACATCGCCATGTAGCCAATAAACACCACAAGGTATGATTGTAAAAATGGTTTGAACCACATTTTACGGCGTTCTGCTGCGGGGAGATCGAGGGTCGGTAGCCGAACCTGTTGCAAAAGTTTTAGCATGTGAAATCCTTAGAAAATCACGTCAAAGAAATCTCTGCTGTCAGTCAATTCACACCAGAGTCGAATGGCTAGCAACCGTCTGGCTGCATCATAGAGTGATTGTAAAAATCGGCTTGGCGATTGACTTGAGGGCATGGCCTAACTGAGTTAGGAATATTTCCTAGTTTGGGTGGATTGGTAGACAAAGCGTGAATGGAGTCACATTGATATGCATCTTGAAACGTCGTCTTTAAGCTAACGATTTGTAGCGAACTTGAGGGTATTTGTTAAGTTTTTAGCGCTGCCGCACTGTTATTTTTATCATTGCGTTATATAGTGTCGACAAGAAAAAATTGAGTGTTGCTATGATTCGCCTAAACCGTTTTAACAGAATAATGTTGCTCACCAGCGCGCTCAGTTGGGTGCTGGTGTCGCTTATGCCTGTAATAAACGCGCATGGCAATACGGCGGGGGTTTGGGCCACACTGTGCACCATTAATGGTTTTGAGCTGGTTCAAATTGAAGAGGGAAAAGTACAGACACAGCATACGAAACCCTGTCCCTTTGCTCATTTCTCCACCTTTCATCAAGATTCACTTCCAACGACACCTTTACTGACACGACTGAACTTGTTTGTTTCAGACAGCTACACTTTTTTGGCTCTAAGTGTACGATTTGAAAAACAAGTTCCTCGTGCGCCACCATTATTTAATCTGTTGTACTGGCGTTAGAAAATAGCCTTGATTCCTTCCTCTATTCACTATTCAGAATAAAGCTCTAACGGTAAACCATCTGGGTCGGCGAAAAATGTGTATTCGCGACCAGTGAACTCATCAACGCGGATGGGCTCGACGATAACGCCTTTTTCCTCTAAATACGCTTTGACTTCACTGACACTATCCACCACAAACGCTAAATGTCGTAGCCCTTGAGCTTCAGGGAAGCTTGGTCTTGGTGGTGTATTTGGAAATGAGAACAGTTCAATTTGTCCACCATCGGGCAGAGCAAGATCCAGCTTGTATGAATCGCGAGCGGCGCGGTAATTTTCAGCAATAACAGGTAGCCCTAAGATCTGAGTATAAAACGCTTTGGAACGTGCGTAGTCTGAACAAATAATTGCCGCGTGGTGGATTCGTTTTAGCATGATTACCCTTTATTTGTTGAGTTGGCTGACCAAATGTTCAGTGACGTAATCAATGAACACCCGCAGCCTTGCTGGCATGTACTTGGTTTGCGGATATTGCATGGCAATTGAGCCGTAGTAATTACTTTTGATCGTCCAATCGGCTAATAGCCGGACGACGCTGCCTTCAACGAGCGCTTGCTGAATGACAAAATCATGGAAGATGCCGATACCTAAGCCATTTTTCACGCCGTTCAAACGCATTTGTGAGTGGTTTACTGCATAGCGGCCTGAGACGGCCACTGTATGGAACTCATCTTCTTTATGAAAATCCCAGAGATGGTCACGCTCGGTTTCGGCAAGATACAAGCAGTCGTGATCCGTTAATTCGGTAGGGTGGGTGGGCGTGCCTCTGGCCGCTATATATTCTGGGCTGGCGCACAACACTAAGTGGGTTTTGCCAATTTCACGCAGTACCAAGTTTTCATCTGGCTTATCAGTCAGTTTAAACGCCACATCAATATTGTGTTTGAATAAATCGATCGCACCATCTGCAGCTCTCAGCTTAAGTTGAATTTCAGGGTATTGAGTTAGAAAAGGAAGCACAAGGGGTTGCAGAACTGAATTCAAAAATGCTTCAGGTGCCGCAACAGTGAGTGCACCTGCAGGTTCGGTGTGGTCAGAGGTGGAAAGCTCAACCGCTTGCTGCGCAGCGTTGACCATCAACAGACTTTGATCATAAACGCGCTTTCCTGCCTGAGTGATTAAGAGCTGGCGCGTGGTTCGCTCAAATAACTTCACTGATAGCGCTTGTTCTAAACGGGTAATCAATTTACTTAATGCCGAAGGTGTTACCCCCAGCTTTTGAGCTGCTGCCGTAAAGCTACCTTCATTGACGACGAGAATGAAAGCCGCTAAATCAGGCAGCAGGGCGATAAGACGATGCGTGATCATAATTGTATTTGTGCCTGAAGTTCACGAATGGTTTTCCATGTCATGGGATAATAGTCGTAAATGGGATCAACTAAAATACCATTAAGCAATTTTACAGTGTAAATGAAGGGTCTATTTTTCGTTTAGGCTGCCCTACACCATAGCTATTGCGCTATATAAAAATAAGGACGTAGCAATGTCTTCTGCATTTTATCAACAGATCCAAAACCAGCTTGAGGAAATCAAAGCGGAAGGTCTGTATAAATCTGAACGTGTGATTACCTCGCAGCAACAAGCGGCGGTCGAAATTTCTACTGGTGAAGAAGTGTTGAACTTCTGTGCCAACAACTACCTTGGTTTGGCCAATCACCCTGCGCTGGTTGAAGCGGCGAAGCAAGGCATGGACAGTCACGGCTTTGGTATGGCTTCGGTACGTTTCATCTGTGGTACGCAAGATATTCATAAGCAACTGGAACAGAAGCTCTCTCAATTCTTAGGTAAAGAAGATACGATTCTTTACACCTCATGTTTTGATGCAAACACCGGTTTATTTGAAACTATTTTAGATAAAGAAGACGCGATTATCTCTGACGCGTTGAACCATGCCTCAATCATTGATGGTGTGCGTTTATGTAAAGCGATGCGTTTTCGTTACTCCAACAATAACATGCAAGAATTGGAACAGCAGTTGATCGCAGCCGATGCGGCGGGCGCTCGTAATAAGCTCATCGTAACGGATGGTGTATTCTCAATGGATGGCGTAGTCGCAAACTTGCCTGTGATTTGTGATTTAGCCGATCGATACAACGCGCTCGTGATGGTGGATGATTCACACGCGGTTGGATTTATGGGTGCAAATGGCCGTGGCACGCATGAATACCATGATGTGATTGACCGTATTGATATCATCACCGGTACCCTTGGTAAAGCGATGGGTGGTGCTTCAGGTGGCTACACTTCCGGTAAAAAAGAGGTGATTGATTGGCTTCGTCAACGTTCACGTCCTTATTTATTCTCTAATTCGGTTGCGCCAGCGATTGTTGCAGCATCGATTCGCGTGCTGGATTTACTGGCAGAAAGCGCCGCGCTTCGCGACCAACTTTGGGATAACGCCGCGCATTTCCGTACTCGTATGGAAGGAGCGGGGTTCACTATGGGGGGCGCGGATCACGCCATCATCCCGATTATGCTCGGCGATGCCATCGTTGCAGCAGAGTTTGCAGAACGAGCACTAGCTAAGGGCATTTATGTTGTTGGTTTCTCGTTCCCTGTTGTGCCCAAAGGCCAAGCTCGTATTCGTACACAAATGTCAGCCGCGCATAGCCGCGAGCAACTCGACCACGCCATTGATGCGTTTATTGCTGTTGGCCAAGAAATGGGGCTCATTAAATGAAAATTAAAGCATTATCCAAACTCAAACCAGAGCAAGGCATTTGGATGACCGAAGTGCCAATGCCTGAACTTGGTCACAACGATCTGCTGATTAAAATTAAGAAAACCGCAATTTGTGGCACCGATGTTCACATCTATAACTGGGATGAGTGGTCACAAAAAACCATCCCAGTACCAATGGTGGTTGGCCATGAATACGTCGGTGAAGTGGTTGGCATTGGTCAAGAAGTTCGCGGTTTTGAATTAGGTGATCGCGTGTCTGGCGAAGGTCACATTACTTGCGGCCATTGTCGAAATTGCCGTGGTGGTCGTACTCACTTATGTCGTAATACTGTGGGTGTTGGTGTGAACCGCACTGGTGCATTTTCTGAATACTTAGTTATCCCTGCGTTTAATGCTTTCAAGATCCCAGATGGTATTTCCGATGATCTAGCCTCGATTTTTGACCCATTTGGTAACGCGGTACATACCGCATTGTCATTTGATTTAGTCGGCGAAGATGTGCTGATCACTGGTGCTGGTCCAATCGGTATCATGGCGGCCGCAGTGGCGAAACACGTTGGTGCTCGCCATGTGGTGATCACCGATGTCAACGAATACCGCCTTGAGCTTGCACGCAAAATGGGCGTGACACGCGCCGTGAATGTTGCGGAACAAAAGTTAGAAGAGGTCATGAGTGAACTTGGCATGACAGAAGGTTTTGACGTCGGCTTTGAAATGTCAGGCGTACCGAGTGCCTTTAGTTCTATGCTGAAAACCATGAATCACGGTGGTCGTATTGCTTTATTAGGTATTCCACCTTCAGATATGGCGATCGATTGGAACCAAGTGATCTTCAAAGGTTTGGTGATCAAAGGTATCTATGGCCGTGAAATGTTCGAAACTTGGTATAAAATGGCGAGCCTCATCCAATCTGGCCTCGATCTAACGCCGATCATCACTCACCATTACAAAATTGATGACTTCCAAACGGGCTTCGATGCTATGCGCAGCGGGCTTTCTGGCAAAGTTATCCTTGATTGGGAATAATCGAATATTGAAGTTGAAGCGCTCCGGTTGGGGCGCTTTTTTTGAACAGCATTTACTCTGCGACTACAGAATAAACAAGCAAGTTAACTGCGGTGGCAAAATATAGCGCTAGGAGAAAACTAATACCGACGTAAGAAAACGAATAATTTTCAAACGATCATTTCATTTAGCGTACCAAAATAAAAATCCATGTAAATGCAGCAAAAAGTAGTGCAATCAAAACTGCAGCTGATCCTATATCCTTCGCACGGCCACTGAGCTCATGCCACTCACTACCTACGCGATCAACTACAGCTTCCACGGCTGAATTCATAAGCTCAACGATGACAATCAGCACTAAGCTACCGATCATCATTAACTGTTCTAATTCATTGACCGGCAAGAAAAAAGTGATCGCAATTAGAATGATAGAAGCGACGATTTCTTGCCTAAAGGCGGCTTCATTTTTCCATGCAGCCTGAAGGCCTTTCATTGAATAACCTGTAGCGTAAAATAAACGACTTATTCCTGTACGGCCTGGTTTCATAAAGTGAGTAACCTAATAGTTAATAATGAGATAATAAAAATGTCGATAGCTTGAGTTGACTCTCATCTTATTAAAAAGTGCTATCGGATGTAGCATACTGTATCTATCTATTATTTTTCTATATGAAAATTCATTGCCATGTCACTTTTTTGAAATAATACAAAGTTGATGTTATCCCTATTAACAAAAATCGCCATAGTAATGATTAAAATTTAGACGGCCTCTCCGGTCATGAATACTAATTAAAAGTTAAATAGAGCATTAAATACGGATCTTTTTGTAAAGACACCCCTGTTACTTAGTCGATTAAACCTGATGAACCTAAGTACTCAGGTTCAATGAACATATTTCTATTTTTTATGTAACAGCATATTTTTTAAATAATTGTGGTCAGTCCAGTGGCTCATTATCACAATGGCGGCTATATGGCTTATCGTTGCCAGCATCGTCAGATTTGCGAGCGCTCCATGCAATTCGCTGAGCCAGTCATTTGCCGATAACATGTCCAGTTGTGTTGCCCAGCCGCTAAGTCCTGTTAGGAGGAGGCCAGACCACAAGATCCAGACCATCACAGCTCCAGCTGGGTTGTGCCCTTCATGGTGATCTTCTTTTGTTTCTATTACTTGCTTTATGTGAATAAACGCATTGTGTATTGAAGGCTTAAAGGCAGACAAGCGAGCAGGGGAATGGACAATAAGACCCCAAATGAGACGAAGGCATATCGTGATCATCAGTAGATAGCCAATCCATTGGTGTGTTTTACTACCTTCTTCTGTTATGAGGTAGTTGGTTAAGAAAGATCCCGCCACAATCCAATGTGTCAAGCGAACAAATAGATCCCATTTGTAAGTTTTAGGCATTTTAGCGTTCCTCTATTTTGTTTATATTATCAAGATTGAAATGGATTTCTGTCGTTTAATTAATCTAAATAAATCCCGCCATTCTTAATTCTGTCAGTGTTCGATAAAGGAATTTGCCATATTAATCTTAAGAAAAACTTAAGACATTTAACGCATGAAGATAAAATAGGCGATAGTTTTTCGTTTTACAAAATGAAATGGAACTTATTTCTTTTATCAATGCCTTAACGTATTATCTAATCATTCATTTAATCTTAATAGTTGTTGAAATTTATGCTCAATAAAATCAAACCCTACTTAGGGCCTCTCTATCCGATTGCTGCCGTATTCGTGGTGGGGCTAGTTATCTTTTTTGTCTCTCGTTTAGGACTGGCTATCTGGCATTTTGAACGGGTGAGTGATGCTGGTGGATGGCTGACCATTTTCTTAAGTGGTCTGCGAGTTGATATTGTTTCTCTTTGTTATTTGCTTATTTTACCAGCGTTGTTATCTAGCCTACTGTCTGGCGATCATGCTGTCGGTCGGGTCTGGCATTGGTTTTTACGTGTGTGGATTACTGGCGGTTTGTGGTTGATTGTTTACATGGAAGCAGCAACACCGCCATTTATTATTGAGTACGATCTGCGACCTAATCGAATTTTTATCGAATATCTCATTTATCCCAAAGAAGTTTTCAGTATGCTTTGGAGTGGCTATAAATTTGAGCTTTTCCTTGGTGCCGTAGTTTCCACGTTCACACTTTTTGTCGGTTGGAAATGGAGCAAGCAGCTTGTTTCGAACTTAAGCTTTCCTAAATGGTATTGGCGTCCGCTGATTGCTATTTTTGTTGTGGCTATTGGTATTTTGGGGGCGCGTTCTTCACTGGGACACCGTCCATTAAATCCGGCGATGGTGGCTTTTTCTAGTGACCCTTTGGTGAATGATTTAACGTTAAACTCCTCATTTTCAGCGATTTTTGCTGCCAAACAGATGAAATCTGAAGCGAGTGCTTTCGAGTTTTACCCGAAAATGGATAAGCAGGAGATCGTCCAAGAAATTCGTGCATCCATGAATGTCGACAATAAAGACTTTGTCTCTGCACAACAACCTAGCATGGCAATGCATCAAGCGACCTATCAAGGCCAGCCTAAAAATATCGTAATCCTACTGCTTGAAAGTCACGGTGCACGTTATGTTAGCCGCCTTGGTGGTATCGATGCGTCACCCAATATCGATAAACTGATTGATGAGGGGTGGGCATTCACCCGTTTGTACGCAACGGGAACGCGTTCTGTTCGTGGTATTGAAGCGGTGACCACTGGGTTTTCTCCGACTCCTGCCCGTTCGGTGGTTAAGTTAGGTAAAAGCCAAACGAATTTCTTTTCAATTGCGGATTTATTAAAGTCTCGAAATTACCACACACAATTTATTTACGGTGGTGAAAGCCACTTTGACAATATGAAGAGTTTCTTCTTAGGTAACGGTTTTGTCGATATGCAAGACTTCCCAACTTTTGATTCGCCTAAATATGTTGGTTCATGGGGCGCGTCAGATGAAGATCTCTACAATAAGGCAGATCAGCAATTTACTAAGATGAGTCGTGAAGGTAAACCGTTCTTTAGCTTAGTTTTTAGCTCATCGAACCACAGCCCATTTGAATACCCTGATAACGTGATTGAACCGTATAATGAGCCAAAGCAAACGGTGGAAAATGCGGTGAAATATGCAGACTATGCGCTTGGACAGTTCATTGAAAAAGCGAAAAAGTCACCATATTGGGATAACACGGTGTTTGTTGCTGTGGCAGATCATGATGCTAGAACACAGGGTAATCAGCCTGTACCAGTCGATTACTTTCGAATTCCAGCGGTGATTTTTGGTGGCGGCATTGAACACCGCATTGACGATCGTCTAGTTAGTCAAATTGACCTTGCACCCACACTGCTTTCTTTGGCCGGTATCAGTAGCCAAAACCCAATGATTGGGTTCGATTTAACTCATGATGTTCCTGCTGAGAAGCAGCGAGTAATGATGCAGCGAGATAAAAACTATGGCTATATGACAGCAGACAACCAACTGGTTGTTATTCGGCCTGAGCAAGGTATTTCTACTTATCAATATGATTTTAAATCAGATACCTTGACAGAAAAAGAGTTGGATCCAGAAGTGGTTAAACGTGCCCATGCCAATGCTATGTGGGGAAGCTTAGCGTTTAAAGAAAACTACTACACCGCATCTGATTCATATTGATTATATTTTTATCCACCTACAGCGTTATGCGATAAATCAGTACCCAAAAGTGGCTGAGAAACATAAACTGGTTGGACTTAAACAAGTTTAGCCAGTTTGTGAGACGCAAAATGTTAGAAAAAGAGAACCTGATTAAACTTGCGCGTATGCCAATGCCGTTTGGTAAGTATGCAGGGCGAGCGCTTATCGACTTACCAGAAGAGTATTTGCTGTGGTTTGATAAGAAGGGCTTCCCTGAAGGGGAGCTCGGGCGTTTGCTGCAACTTTGCTTAGCGTTGAAAATTGAAGGATTGGATAGCGTGGTTAAGCCACTAAAGCATATGTGATCTAGTGGCTAACCGCGTTATTTTTTCATCAGTTTGGCGAGATCGGCAAAGGGGTTATAGGTCGCGCTTTGATGATCGTCTAATCTCGCAACAGGCTCAGCGCCAAATCGGTCGTGGTCTGAATATTTAGAGTGCTCATGATCGTGACAATAGAGGCATAAAAGCTCCCAGTTACTGCCATCTTCAGGGTTATTGGTATGATCGTGATCTTTGTGGTGCACAGTTAATTCCCGTAAATTTGAATAAACAAATTCACGCGCGCAATTGCCACACACCCAAGGGTAAAGTTTAAGTGCTTTTTCTCGGTAACCGCTCTCTTTACGAGCATAATTGGCACTTGAACCATAAAAATCTGACGACATGTTAATTCCAACCATTGATTAAAAATACTTTTTCGATATTAAAAACCAAAAATCTGCGCTAATCAAAGTTTGTGTGATTTATTTTAATGCACTCCCTCACACCTTAGCGTAAGTGTCACTTTTACCACTCAATCTCAATCGGCGTGCCTTCTTTGACTAGGCTCAAAAATTCATCCATTTCTGAGTTAGTCAGTGCAATACACCCATTAGTCCAATCAAAACTTTGCACATATTCTGGTCGTTGCTTGTCGCCATTTTTTAGACCATGGATTTTTATATCACCACCGGGATTGATGCTTAAGCGCTGTGCATGCACTTTATCTTGATGATTCGGGTAACTGATATGAATCGAACGATAATAGCCAGAATCATTACTGATAGCTTCAAGATAGTATCGACCTTCTGGGGTACGTTGATCGCCTTCTTGCTGTTTATGTCCTTTGGGTTCTTTACCCAAGGCAATTCGATACTCTTGAATGATCTGCTGTCCCGAGATTAAGTACATGCGACGTTTAGATTTATCCACTTTGACCAGATCAATCTCAGCCGCTGCGCTGTTGAGTGAAAAACATAGAAACAAAAGTAGCCTAAAGTATCGGGTCATAAGCGAGTGTCAGTACTGATAAGGTGGCAAAAAGAGAGACATTATGCAGCGGAAGAATGAACGTGGCTAGTTGTTAATGGTGTCTTGTAAATGAGACAATGCTAAAAATAATAGGGTTAACCATGTAATAAATGGAAACAGAATCTCAAAAATGTAGGTTAACTCTAGGATGTAAAAACATAGAGTGCAAATTTGCGGCCGACTTAACAGTGACTTTCTTAAGAGTTTGATTGCACATGATCTTTTGTCTAATTTTGCAATGAAAATTATTACAATGTCAGGCCGCTCATATGTTTTCTCGTACTTTACTCAAACAGATTTCTTCTGCTCGCAACCACCGTATGCTCGCGGAAGCAACGTTTGATTTTCTTCAAAGTTTCATTTCTCCCAAATCAATGCGGATCTTTCATGCACTAACATTAAACAAGCGCCATGAGTCATTATTTGAGTACAACTTACCGACTGCTCTGCAAAATTATCCAAATACCTTTTGGAATTGGGCCGCACAATTTGACACCTCTGATGGTCTAATTCCACTAGCGATCAACACCTGCAATTGGGACTACCGTAGTGTGATGGGCGGTGAGTCTTATCTTTTTATGTTAGATAACCACCCTGATTTAAGAACCTATTTGCTGCTTGAGGCAATTGATAACGTCAATATTCATGCGAAAACAGAATCCGGAGAGCTCGATTGTTTGCAACTGATTGCGGCTCGTTGGCAATGTCTTCGCGCGGAATCTGAAGCGGCAAAGGAGTTTAAAAATAGAGATATCCGCGAAGCAAAGTATTTGGATGAAATTAAACAGCGCGAAATGTTCATTGATAACATGAAGCTGGTTCATCAATTAGCGATTGAACTGGCTAACCCAGACAATTTAGATGCGCTGCACAGAGCGGCCGTTGATGTAACGAAAACACGCTTAGGATTTGATCGAGCCGCTTTTTTAGTTCTTGATATGAAAAAACGTTGTTTTAGCGGAACTTATGGTACGGATGAAAGCGGAAAAACGGTGAGCGAACACCATACCCAATACGATTTGCACCAGCTAGAAGAAAGTTATTTAAGCGGTCTTTCTGATGATACTAAAAGTTTGGTGCTGATCGACGATGCCCCTCTATACACGGCGGGCAATGTGGTAGGACAAGGGTGGAATGGGATGTTAATCCTACGTGATGGTAATGAAACCATTGGTTGGATCGCGATTGATAACTACATTAATCGACAGCCCATTACTGAATACCAAAAGCAGATGTTGGAATCTTTTGGTTCATTGCTTGCGCAAATTTATATTCGCAAGCGTCAGGAGCAAAATGTTCGCATGTTGCATGCGAGCATGGTTGAACTGTCACGTTGTATGACGGTGAGTGACGTGTGCAAATCGGCGGTCGGCTTTGCGATTAACCGCATGGGTATTGATCGTCTGGCGGTGTTTTTGACCGATAAACACTGCTCGTACATTCAAGGAACGTGGGGAACCGATATCCAAGGCAATATCGTGGATGAATCCTATTTCCGTTCTGGAACCACCAATAATATGATTGTTGATATGGCCAAAGCCAACCCCAATGAGGTGGTGTTTGAAGAGTCAGTCCCTATTTATCATGACAGCAACATTGTTGGTTTTGGCTGGACAGCCATGACCATGCTTACCAACAATGGTGAGCCTATCGCTTTCATTGCTGCGGACAATTTGATCCGCCGCTCACCACTGACTTCACAACTGCGAGAAGTGATCCGCATGTTCGCCTCGAATTTAACCGAAGTATTGATGCGCACCAGTGCTCAGCAGGCGATCAGTGAACTGAATGAGAATTTAGAAATTGAGGTGCGTAACCGTACCTATGAGTTACAAAAAGTGAACGACAAACTGGACTTAATGGCCAAAATGGATCCATTAACTCGCCTTGGAAATCGTCGGATGTTAGCTCATTTATTGGAACGTATCGGTTCGAGAGTACAAACGGAAACCGTAAGTTATGGGTTAATTCTGCTTGATATTGATCACTTTGGTTTATTTAATAATTACTATGGTCACTTGGAAGGGGATATTGCTTTGATTCGTATTGGCCATATTCTCAACCAACATGCTCAGGCAGAGAATGAACTCTTTTGTCGAATTGGTGGTGAAGAATTTATATTGTTGGTGGCCAACCGTGATGCAGCAGAAGTGAAAGCGCTGGCTGAAAGCATACGCTTTAGTATTGAACGAGAGCAGATTGAACATAGTGAGAACCCTGATGGTGACTGCTTAAGTGTCTCGATTGGTTACACTATTGCCCAGTACCTTCCCAGTGAACTTAAGTTTGAGGAGATGTACAGCAAAGCGGATAAGGCACTTTACCAAGCAAAAGATAATGGCAGAAACCAAGTCGTTGGTTACTCTGAGCAAAAGTACCATACTCGAAGTGATAAAGTCGCCGCGCCAAATTCATAGTGTTGGCGCGGCGAGTAATGGCAAGGATAATGAGAACAGCAGATTATTCAGTCTGAGAGGTAATATTCAACCGTTGAAACGACGCGTACTTTTTTGATGTAAGGGGTATTGTTATCACGATCCACAATACTAAATTGTCCCTGTGAAGCACGTTTAATCTTGCCAAGTGAGCTTTGCGAATCTTTGGCAAATTTCTCTGCGACTTCTCTTGCTTGTTTGGTCGCTTCTTCAATCATGTCGGGTTTGATTTCATTGAGTCCAGAAAATGAATAATCAACGCGGTTGTTGTAAGGATCTTGATTAAAAACGATGCCTTGTTTTCCTAAATTGCCGAGCTTATTAATGGCCTCGCGCACTAGGTCAACTTGATTGCTGTACACCGTAATGGTTTGGTTCGCTAAATAACGAAACTCGACTAAATTTTCTCCACCATACTGCTGTGCCTTTTTGTCGATCACCGCTGGCGATGATAGCGAGACACTTTTTTCATCTATGCCTTGCTGAGCTAAAAATGCGGTCACCAGTTGGCTCTGCTTTTCAATCGTGTTGAACATAGTGGGTAAATCATTGTCGGCCACACTAAATTGGATCGGCCAAACAACTGTGTCGGCGGGATATTCTCGCTCTGATAATCCTTTAACGGTCACTACGCGCTCATACTCTTTATATTTCACAGCCGTTTGCTGCACAAAGTAACCGAGGGTTGCGAGCCCGAGTATTAAACTCAAACCGATGATCAATGAAGCGCTACTTTTTATTTGCATGCCTTGTTTTCCTTTTGTTGGCAACAGTCCTCAAACGACTTGAAGTCGCAGCGGTGAGTAGTTTGAATATAACAACACACCTTAGATTTGAGATTGTGATTTCGACAGCCATTTTCGGTTAGAGTTTTGCCAGCGATTCTAACTTTTTATGCTGGCGCTTAGTTTGCTTTTTTTGAATGGCATCAATCATAGAGATTAACGCTGAGCCATCCCAATCACTTTTCTGAGGTGCGTACAAAGTTTTAAGTTGTTGGTTGACTTGTGCATCTAGTGCGGTTTTCTCTTCATCACTTAATACGACTGAATCGCGCCAGAGGGTGAAGTAATAGCTGATTTTGGCACCATCTCGGCTTTGTACCGCTTCTTTTAACTGTTGATATGGGTGGCCTTCAAGCGGTTGATGATGAGCGTTGGTTTCTTGTGTTGCTGTCTGTGGTGCGTTACGAAATGACCAAGCGACTACCATAGTCGCCATCCATAACAGTGCAAAAAATGCGGTAAAGTAGGGCCAGTATCCTGCATCTTTAACGGTGACGGTTTGTACTGTTGGTGGTGTCAGCACAGAGGTGGATGGGTTGAGTAATTCACCTGGCGAAACCTCTAGCTTTAGTCCTTTGGCTTGCGCGCTTTGCTGAGATTCGTTTTTGGTGTCCCACCAACTGACGGTGAGATCCGCTAGATCAACCTTACCGACGGTTTTTGGGATGAGTACTTGTTTTAGCGTCATTTGCACATCGCCATTATCTAAGCTTTTAAACTGAGGCTTTTCAGCATAGAGCCGAATTGAGTCTGGATATTGCACTGAGAGGTTAGGCAACTGCGTCTGCGTAAGGCCTTTCACTGTCAGAATCCATTCACGAGTCAACGATTCACCCACTTTGGTTTTAAAGCTCTCGGCGGTGATGATCTGCCCTGTGGCATCTCGCCACGTTTGGTTGAGTGTTAGTTTTGGTGTAGGTAGCCAAGTGCCTTGATAGATATCTGGTTTCGGCAGTACGGTGAGCGAAAAGGTTTTGGCCGGAATATCGACTTGCAGCAAGCGGGTGCTGCCCGTTTGGTTGTTACCATAGATGAGGCCAGCTTTAAACGCAGGGCCGGATAACGTGAAAGTTCCTGCCTCTTGGGCCGTGACTCTAAATTTTTGGTCTACAACGGTGACTTCAACCCCATCCAATAAGCTTTGGTATTGGTTAGCTTCTCCCTCGGTCGTCAGTTCTAATCCTTGTACAGCGGGTGGCGTAATTTGTGGATTTTGCAGCCTTCTTGGGTCAGCTTTGATGATTAGGCGAGCATTGAGAAAAGTGCTTTCACTCGGGTAGAGTTTGCTACGTTCTAGATCGGCTTGTATTTCAACAAGGTCAGATTGCTTGGGCGCTTCACCACCAGCGATAACTTGAATCGCGATCGGTTGAGTAGTTGCCCCATTGACGCTAAAACTAGGAATGGTCAGTATGCCGAGTTTGTTGGCTGCCAACGATACATTCCATTCACTGCGCGTGCTGCGATCGCCATTGATGATGTTCACCGAAGTACCAAAACTTGGGCGACCGAGAAAAAAATCGTCTTCTAACACCTTAAAGTCGATCGCATCGGTCGATACTTTTTCATCGGCAACAATTCGTAATTGGAATACTTCATTTTTCGCGACCTTATTTTTACTGACGCTGGCGTAAAGTGCAGCCGCGTTAGCGGCCGAGCTCAGTAGAGCAACAGAAACTAGGCTGATAATCGCAGCCCAAAATGAACGCTTGATCGATTTCATACTTACCACTTCTTGCTGTTGTTTTGTGGAGGTTGTGCTTGGTCTTCTTGCCGTTGTCTTGCTTGTAGCAACAATTGTGCTTTGAGTAAGCCGCTAGGATCTCGTGCACTTTCGACTTGTTCTAGCTTGCGAAGTTGCGGGTCAACAGTTTGGCTATCGCCTTGCTGTTGCGATTGCTTCTGTGTTTGCTGCTCAAAGGCTTCTTTGTCACTGACCTCATCTTCGTTGTTCATTGATTCATTTGTTTGAGTCGTTTCAGTCGGTTGTTGAGAGGCCGGCGATTCATCCGCCGTGTTGGCCTTGGATCGCTCACCTTGCTCATCTTTACTTTGTGCCGATTGAGGCGAAGACTGAGAGCCGTCGTTCTGCGGTGAGTTATCGCTTTGTTTGTCAGATTTATCTTCTGTTTGTTCGCCGTTTTTATTCTGCGCATTATTTTTATTTTCCGACCGATTTTGATCTTGATTTGGATCGGAAGGCTCACCAGACTGTTGCTGTTGCTGTTGCTGTTGCTGTTGCTGTTGCTGTTGCTGTTGCTGTTGCTGTTGCTGTTGCTGTTGCTGCGCTTTTTTTACGATTTCCAAATTATGCTGAGCATCTTTATGGTTTGGGTCGCGTTTTAACACCTCTTCATACAAGGTTTGGGCCTTTTCCAATTCTCCATTTTGCGCGTAGGCGTTGGCCAAGTTGTATTGCACTCGCACACTGTCTTGTGGCAGTTGAGAGAGGGTCTCCACCGCTGCCTGATATTCTCCAGCCTGATATTGAGCGATGCCTTTCCACTCTAAGTCTGTAAATTGTTCACTGGCCGCTTGATACTCCTTTGCATCAAACGCTTTTTTGGCTTGTTGATTGCTATTTAGCCAAGGTGAAGCCTGTACACTATTGCTGTGCAGTGTAGGGATGAAGAGCAGTAACAAAGAAAAAATGACGCCACGGCGAAACAAAAGCAAACACGGGATAATGAGGAGCAGCACTAACCAATAGCCATTGTTAACGCGCTCTTTCACCATTTGTTGGCTCTTGGTTGTACTGTGTGGCTGTTCGTTTTGGTCTAGCTTAGCGAGCATTGCGACATCGCTATTGTCTAAGCTGATTGGCGTAAATAATCCATTTATATTCTGCGCGAGCGACTGCATATTGGCAAAGTTGGTCTTGGCCACCACAGTCTGCCCTTGTGCATTTTTCAGTAAGCTACCATCGCTGAGCGTAATGGGTGCCCCCGCTTGGGTACCAATGCCTAAGATCACCAATTTCCAACGCGTATTGGTAAGCTGTGTTTCAATCTGAGCTTGCTCTTGTGAGCCGATGTCATCGGTCAATAACACAATGTCACCTTGTGCAAGGCCGGCATTTTTCATCATGTCGATGGCTAATTGAACCGCGCGAGCCGCATCTGCGCCGGGGTAGGGCATAATATCGGGCGATAGATTGGGCACTAAGTTGCTTAGGGTTGCGGTGTCGGTGGTTAATGGGCTAACGGTATAGGCATCACCAGCATAGGCGACAAGCCCTGTACTACCTTCTTGCCATTGTGTGAGTAAGTCGAGCGCTTTATAACGCGCTTGCGTTAAGCGGTTGGGTTTTATATCAGTAGCGTACATCGATAGTGACATGTCCATCACTAATACGCGCGCGTTACTATTGCTGTAACTGGGGCGTGTTTGAGATTCAAAACTCGGACCAGCTAGCGCCAGTACTGCGAGCAGCCAACTGACGCTGATGATCACAATGGCCGCGTTATGCTTTTTATCGCTCAAACCCATTGCCTTAGCCAGATGAGGTGCTATCAAAGAGTGTCGTTTGGCACGCAACGTGAACCAGCCCAGCAGCAGTGCTAAGGGGAATAGTGCGGTTAACCACCAAGGTGTAAGAAAAACAAACTCAGACATGATTTCTCCTTAGTAGCGCTAAGAGTACAGAAAGCGCGAGCGCCATCGCCAACGGATAACCAAACCATTCGCTTTGTGGACGCCAAGTTTGGCTTGCTTGGCTTATTGGTTCTAATTGATTAATGGTGTCGTATATTTTGGCAAGATCTTGGCTATTTCGTGCGCGAAAATATTGGCCACCAGTCATGGTCGCTATTTGTGTTAACGTCTTCTCATCTAAATCTTCCGCGGTATTGATTTTTCGAGTCATAAAAAACTCTTTGACCATCATTTCGCCAGCGCCAACACCGACTGTGTAAATGGTGGCATTGTATTTTTGGGCAATTTTCGCAGCTTCGATTGGGTCGAGCACGCCAGCAGTATTGCTGCCGTCGCTGAGTAAAATCATCACCCGCTGTGGGGCATCACTATCGATAAACGTTTTGGTCGCAAGCCCAATCCCTTCACCAATGGCGGTTTGGGTGCCGATCAGCTTAAGGACGGCTTGATTAAGCTGCTGGCGAATGGTGTTTCTATCCAGAGTCAACGGCGTTTGTAGATAGGCGTGATCGGCAAATAAGACTAACCCAAGGCGATCACCTTCGCGCTTGTCAATAAAATCAGAGAGCACATTTTTAACGGCGCTCAAACGATCAATGTACTGATCGCCAAGCAGCATATCTTCTTGGCTCATGGAGTAAGAGAGGTCAACCACCAGCATCAGATCTCGGTGTTTGGGCTGAGCAATAACCGGGTCGCCAAACCACACTGGACGGGCTGCGGCGATCAATACTAAGCACCAAATAGCGCTTGCAATGATTTTAGCGATGATCTGGTTTGGTGCTTGACGCTGATTATCTTTAGGAAGGTAGGGCAGGTGAATCGCTGCCCTTTCTTTTGCTGGTGGTAAGAATCGATAAACGACCAGCGGGAGTGGCAGCAGACATAGCATCCACCACCACAATAACTCTATATTTGCCAAAGCCTAGCTATCTCCGTTTTTTAGGCGGCAAAGCATCATTAACCCATTGATAGCAGTGATTAATCAGCTCTTGACTGTTTTCTGTTTTCTGCTTTTGGTATAACGCTTGCTGCCACAATGTTTCATTGGGAACAAAAAGAGGGTAAGAAATTTGTGAATCTAAAAAGGTGTACCACTCTTTGCCGGTAAGATGTGCGATTTCCATACGAGGGTAGTAACAAAGCGCGGCTTGACGAAGTAGCTCAATCGCTGAAGAAGGAGTTAAATGCCCAAATTGGGGGTTGAGTAAACGCAGCGCCGTTTTTTTCGGGGCTAAGCGTTTACGACGCCAACGAATGGCTAACACCAGAATCAGCAGACAGAGCAGTATGCCCGCCGCGCTTGCCCACCATCCCCAAGCCAAGGGAAACCAAGAGGGTAGCTCAGGCAGTTGCATCGCGCTTAAATCTAAAAGTGTAGCTATTGATGATTCCTTCATTCTTTATATCCGGATAGTTGTTGCAACAAAGGTTTCTCACTAGAGAGTGAGGTATAAGAAATTGCCATAGTTTGACTCAATGATTTTAGTTTTTCTTTTTGAGATTCAAAGGCTTTTTTTAACCCTAAGCGCGTACTATTTTTCGAAAAGTTGAGCCAGCTCGTCTGTTGGTCATCGGTTACGCGTTCTACACCGCGAAATTGGGTCTCTCCTTGCTCTAATGGATCGTAAATGTGCACAATTTTTACACGATTATGTCTCTGCAATTGGTTGAGTATTGGTTGTAATGTGGCATTGAAATGGACGAAGTCACTGATCAAAATCACTTCACTGCCTTTAGGGCACAAACGATTCAACGCAGTTAGGCCGCGCTGCATGCTGTGTGATTTCGTTTTATCAAGCTCCAGCAGCTGTTGGTTTTGTAGTGTCACCAACTGTTGCAACAGCTGTAATGGCCCTTTTTGGCGGCTAGTCGGTTTTAACTCAACCAGTGTCGAACCAGTATCAATCACCGCGCCCACTCGGTCCTTGTTGGCAATGCTTAACCAACTGAGCAAGCTTGCCATGTGCGCCGCTTGCACTGATTTGAGCATTAACTGCGATCCAAACTGCATAGAGCGGCTCAGATCAACGTAAAGAATGACGGGTTTTTCTCGTTCTTCACTGAACAGTTTGGTATGAGGTTTTCCCGTACGCGCAGTAACGCGCCAGTCGATGGTCCGAATATCATCTCCTGCTTGGTATTGCCTGACCTCAGCAAAGTCCATTCCTCGGCCGAGTTGCTTGCTCTGATGCTGCCCCAATACTTGCGCCCATAAACTTTTAGCAGGTGGCAGCCAGCGAATAGCGTGCTGCTTGTAAGGCAACAGTTCAGCCAATGAAAGTGTGACACCCGTACTAAACGGTGGAAGTGACTCTTGCATAGTAAACCTTAGTCTTAGTGCTAAGCACTACCAACCAGTGAAAGTAAGTGAGTGATAACTTGGTTGGGATGCACGCCCTCAGCCTGTGCTTGGTAGCTCAATAATAGCCGGTGGCGCAAAACCGGAAATACCATCGCTTGAACATCTTCAGGGCTGACAAAATCACGCCCACTGAGCCATGCATGAGCGCGAGCGCATCGATCAAGCGCGATGGTTGCTCGCGGGCTGACGCCCATCTCTAGCCATTGTGCCAACGTGGCATCGTAGTCTGCGGGTTTACGCGTTGCCATGATCAGGCGAATAATATATTGCTCAATAGGTTCGGCCATGTGAATGTTCAGCACCGCTTGCCGAGCACTGAAAATATCGCTTTGGCTTAATGTTGGCGGAGAGACTTTCTCAATTCCCTGCGCTTCCCCGCGGTTCAAACGTAAAATGGCGAGTTCATTTTCAGCGTCTGGATAATCAACATTTAAATGCAATAAAAAACGATCCAACTGCGCTTCGGGTAGAGGATAAGTACCCTCTTGCTCGATAGGGTTTTGGGTAGCCATCACTAAAAAAAGTTCAGGTAATGGGTAGGTTTTTCGACCTGCCGTGATCTGTTTTTCGGCCATCGCCTCGAGCATCGCAGCTTGTACTTTGGCTGGAGCGCGGTTGATTTCATCAGCCAATACTAATGAGTTAAAAATCGGGCCCGCTTGAAATGTGAACTCACCTGTTTCAGGGCGGAAGATATCGGTACCGGTTAAATCGGCGGGGAGCAGATCAGGCGTAAATTGGATTCGATGAAAATCACCTTCTATGCAATCGGCGAGTGATTTCACGGCACGGGTTTTTGCAAGGCCAGGAGGCCCCTCGACCAAAATGTGCCCATCAGCAAGAAGTGCAACTAATAACTGTTTAACCAAACCTGTCTGGCCTATGACTTGCTGATTTAAATAGTGTTGTAGTGATTGAAATGCGTGCGATGGCATTGAATGGGTCTCCTGCTGTTTTGCTGAATTAGTAATTTATTGATTCGAAAAGTTCCATGAAAAGTGTGATACATCAACTGATTGGCGAATTATTATCCATTTGGCGAAACGAAAGAATGTTTGGTCACCATACTCGACTATGCTTAGGAACAACCACTGTTGGCCATGATCACATTCTACGTGAAGATAAATCGATTCTATCAATAAATTTCTCAAGAGAGAGGGTTTGTTGCCGATACAAAAAAGTTATTCATGACAAGCCAATAATAAAGAGCGCAAATAATGTTCAAACTTAATTCGATGAGTATTAAGCAAAAGGTTGTATTAGGAATTACGTTCGCGGTACTCGCTTCGACGGTTATCGTTGGTGTAATGGCGCAGCGTCAAGCACGAGAGGTACTGGAGCACCGATTAATTGATATCGAACTTCCCTCGTTACTTGATCAAATCAGTAGCCAGATAGATCGAGAAGTATCGCAATTGCTCTTTTCTGCTGAGCAACTAGCCAATAATGAATTCATCAAGCAAGCCGTTCAGACGACCGATATTAATGCTGACGCTGAGGCGATGCTGATTAAGCAGCTCAATAATGTACGCGATCAATATTCGTTAAATGATGCTTCTGTGGCTAACCGAAAAACGGCGTATTACTGGAACCAAAATGGTTTTTTGCGTCAGCTTAATCAACAGCAAGATGGCTGGTTTTTTGGTTTTACGCAATCGGGACAAAAGACTATGGTCAGTATGTTCCAAGAGGCAAGTGGCGAAGTGAAAATGTTTGCCAACTATCAAAATGTCAGTGGCGATACGATGTCTGGTTTGTCGAAATCAATGGATGACATGGTGAACCTGCTCAATGGATTTAAAATCGAGGATACAGGTTTTGTCTTTTTGACCAACTCGAAAGGGGAAGTGCAAATCCATCGCCAAAAAGAGAAAGCTAAAGCCTCATTAACACAATTGTACGGCTCAAACGCAAACCAACTATTGAATAAAAGCCGCTTCAACCTGATTTCGACAACCTATCAAAACCAAGATGTTTTTGTCGCTAGTGTCTACGTGAAATCGATGGACTGGTTTGTGATTGGTTCAGTACCTGTGTCGGAAGTCTTCGCCGAATTAAATGCCGTTGCGCAAAAAATGTTGTTCACAACCTTAGCTGTGGCGGGTTTGTTTATTTTGATGGGCCTTTTTCTGGCCAATAGTATTGCCAACCCAATTAAACAGATTGCACAACGCTTTACCGATTTAGGTAAAGGCGATGGTGATTTATCGCAACGGATTGAGGTATTGGGCCGCGATGAAATCGCTCAATTATCAGCGGGCTTCAACGGTTTTATTGAGAAGATTCATCAATCGATGAAAGAAGTTGCTTCTACCAGCCATGCGTTGCAGTCGGCGGCGGGTCGGGTGTCGGAAAAATCGACGCGTACTCATGACAATAGCCAAGAACAGCGTGACCAAACTATACAAGTGGTGGCGGCGATCAATCAAATGGGGGCCACTATCAGTGAAATTGCTTCTAACGCGGCGACGGCAGCTGAAACAGCAAATCACGCGGCTGATAACACTGAAGTGGGGCGCGAAGTGGTCAGTAAAGCCAAAGATGCCATCAGTCGTTTAGCAGCGGATATCGAAAATACGGGTAAAGTGGTGGAGCAGCTAGCATCGACCACTCAAGATATTGGCTCTATTTTAGGTGTTATCCGTGGTATTTCTGAACAAACCAACTTGCTGGCATTAAACGCTGCAATTGAAGCGGCGAGAGCTGGGGAGCAAGGTCGAGGTTTTGCTGTGGTGGCAGACGAAGTACGCAATTTGGCCAGCCGCACGGCCTCTTCAACGGAAGAAATTCAAAAGATGATCAATCAATTACAAAACGATGTAAAAGATGCGGTCTCGGCGATGTCTTCTGGTAAGGCTGTTACACAGGAAGGGGTTGACGCTTCCGATGAAGCGGTGAACGTTTTAGTGAATATTTCAAACAGGATCCACGATATTTCCGATCGGAACACTCAGGTTGCCACGGCGACTGAAGAGCAATCAACGGTGGTGCACACAATCAATCAAAATATTGAAGAGATCAACGCCATCAATGAAGTGACCACCAGCACAGCAGAAGAGTTGGCAGAAGCGAGCCAAGAGCTGCGTGATCTGTCTGGCCGTTTAGATAAAATGGTGGGTAGCTTTAAGCTCTAGAATCATGAGGGGGAAATCGGTACACTTCCCCCATTACGTTTATGTTTAGGTAAGTAAAATGAGTGATTTCGAAAAAGAGTTAGCACAATTGTCGCAACAGGTGGCGGGTGAACCTGAAGTGAAACTGCCTTCGTTGGAAGAACAAAAAGCGATTGTGGCTGAGCTTAAGCAGCTAGAAGCGGAAGGCAAGCTGACGCCAGAAGTGCTGGAAAAGCATTTTGGACAGTTCTTTACAGAAACGGATACTCCCGTCCATTAATTCAAACCCACTTTATTTAATTTAGAGCACACAAGTTTATTTAGAGCACATAATAGTATTTAGAGTACACAATAGTATTTAGGGCACACAGTAGTGGTGCCCTTTTTTATCAGAAAACGTTATTGAGTCATAGGAAGCTGTTGCGCGATATCTTCGAGTGCCTGTTGAAGGATCTCTGTCGTTTGCGCGCCTGAGATAAGATGGCGTTGCTCAATGATCAAGGCTGGCACAGCTTGAATTCCTGCCTCTAACCACTGTTGCTCTGTGACAGAAACGGTTTTCGCCCACGACTCATCAGTTAAAACTGCGCGGCAGATTTCTCTGTCTAAACCAAGGCTCTGTACTAGGTCGAGCAATACATCATCGTCATCTAAGGCTTGCCCGAAAGTGAAATAAGCACGAAATAGTGCCATTTCCAGCTCTAATTGTTTTCCTTGGCTATTCGCCCACATTAATAATTGATGCGCTTTACGGGTATTATAAATACGCATGTCGTCACTAAAGTTGAATTGAAAGCCGACTTCTTGCCCTAGGGCGCTGAGGGTTTGGCGTGCTTGTAAACTTGCTTCTATCGACGTGCCATATTTTTTGGCTAAATGTTGCTGTAGGTGTTCACCACCTATAGGCATAGCAGGGTTGAGTTCAAAAGGGTGCCAATGGATGTCTGCATCGATCGTATCGCTGAGAGCCAGCAGCGCTTGCTCTAACCGCTTATAGCCAATGATGCACCAAGGGCAGACAACATCTGACACGATATCAATGCGTAGTTTTTTCATTTTCTTCCCTACCGCGATTGGCAATTCACTGACCTTAATTATAGCGAGATTATCAGCATAAACTGTGACTTGTTGTGTAGCCCTTTGGAAAGCTAGGCGCTTTTTTATCGCTCTACGCCTTTTCTCTCATACAAACAATATTGCAATAAGGCTGATGGAATTGCTGAAACGCTCTCTATACTCTAAAAACGTTAAATGCAGAGAATTAAACTGCGCTTTGAGAAACAAGTGACGTATTGTGAGGTTTCGCCTCTTTCAACTTGTGAGTTAACCATGATGAACAGGGACATTGACGTATGACAAATGTTCAACCAACCGATGTGATTTTGCATGCTTTTGATTGGCCGTATCGTTTAGTCGCTGAGCGTGCAGAGCAAATTTTCCAACTGGGTTATAAAACGGTGTTGATTTCACCGCCGATGAAATCGTTCAAAACCGCTCAAGGTACAAAATGGTGGCAACGTTACCAGCCGCAAGATTATCGCATCATTGATAATCAACTGGGCAATACCCATGATTTTAAACAGATGGTTGAAACCTTAACCGCATTAGGCTTGCGAATTTATGCCGATGTAGTGTTCAACCATATGGCCAACGAATCCAAATTGCGTTTGGATTTACAATACCCGAGCGCACAAGACTTAGCTTCCTACCAGAATAAAAGCGATGAGTACCAAGCGTTGCGCCTCTTTGGTGATCTGACCCAGCCACTCTTTGATAAAGATGACTTTGTGGAAGCGTTTGGCATAAAAGATTGGAAGGATCGTTGGCAAGTGCAAAATGGCCGCATTACTGGAGGGGCGCATGATCCGGGCCTACCCACGTTGCGTGATAATGAACATGTGGTTGTACAACAACAGGCTTATTTAAGGGCGTTGAAAGCGTTAGGAGTCAAAGGATTTCGAATTGATGCTGCTAAGCATATGTCTATTGAGCATTTGAAGAAAGTATGGGCCGATGACATTACGCAAGGCATGCATATTTTTGGCGAGATCATTACTGATGGCGGTGCAACCAAAGAAGAGTACCAACTTTTTCTCGAGCCTTATCTGCAAGAAACAAAGTTGGGTGCTTATGATTTTCCACTATTTCAAACGGTATACGATGCGTTACAAACAAAAGGTAGCCTGAAATGGCTGATTGACCCTTATTGTTTTGGTCAGGCGCTTTCCAACAACCGAGCGATTACGTTCACCATTACGCATGATATCCCCAACAACGCTGTGTTTGCCGACCTCGTCATGGATGAAGCCTTAGAAAATATCGCCTACAGCTACATTCTTGGTCGCGATGGGGGAGTGCCATTAATTTACACTGATTTAAACACCAGTGGCATTCTGAACCATGCTGGTCTTCCGCGCTGGCAAGAGGCATGGTGTTCGCCACAAATGGCGGCGTGTATTGCTTTTCATAATAAAATGCATGCGTTGCCAATGAAAACGCTAGAAGCGAGTGATGACTTGTTAGTGTTCAGCCGCGGTAAGGAAGGGATAGTGGTTTTGAACAAATCTCAACGCAGTCAGCGCGTTGAAATTGATTGGGCAAATCCAATGCTAGAATTGTTTACGAAGCAGCAGTATCAACCCAATAACCAAAAGATTGTCATGGATATCGCCGCTCGCTCTAGCGCGATGCTTTGTCGGCTATCAAATGATGGTGAATAAAACGGTGAGTCGTTAGAAAAGTAAAGGCGCGTAATCAGCGCCTTTACTGGTCTACCCAGTTGCTGCGGTAGAGGATTAAACGATAAATTTATTCAATATAGCATCTTGCTCTCTGATATTTTCGGTTTGAGCTTGCATGGCGATATTGGCATTGTCAGCAGCGTCTGCAACTTGAACGGAAAGATCTTTGATCTTAACCGTGTTGTTGTTGATCTCTTCTGCTACCAAGCTTTGTTCTTCGGCTGCCGAAGCTATTTGGATATTCATATCACTAATTTGCTGAATAGCATCGCGGATTTTCAGCAGAGCATTATTCGCTTCTTCGGCACGATTGACCGCCTCAGCTGCCGTTGTTTTACTCTGATTCATCGCATTGGCAACAGAAGTAGCGCTCGACTGCAACTTCTCAATCATATTACGGATCTCCGTCGTGGATTGCTGCGTTCTTTGCGCCAGCGTACGCACTTCGTCTGCAACGACCGCAAAGCCTCGGCCTGACTCTCCAGCCCGAGCCGCCTCTATCGCTGCGTTTAGTGCCAGCAAGTTGGTTTGGTCGGCAATGTCGTTGATCACTTTCAAAATGGTTTCGATGTTTGCCGTTGCATTTTCTAGTGCACTTACCTCTGTTACTGCTTCATCAATACGCGTCGAAAGATTATCAATCGCTTGAGTGGTTTGGGTCACAACATTGGTACCAAATTCTGTCGCATCATCAGCATCTTTTGCCGCCGACGCCGCGCCTTGCGCGTTGTTGGCGACATCGCCAGAAGTGGTGGCCATCTCATGCATGGCTGTGGCTAATTGCTCAAGTTCATGGAGTTGATCACGCATCGCTTCGGCCGATTCTTGCAACCCCATCGAGGTCATTTCCGAACCGCGTAAAATTTCTGAACCGATGGCTTTAGACTGGGTAATTTGTTGTTGTAAGGCTTCAGTAAAGGTATTGAAACCGACCGCTAATACCGAGAATTCTTTATCCGTGTCGGTGGCTAAGCGTTGGGTTAAGTCACCACTACCAGAGGCAACGTTCTGTATTGCATTATTGAGTGCATCAAGCGGTTTCATCAACAGACGGATAAGCACAAGCAGTATCGCAATACTGAAGACTAAAGCGATTAACGTATAGATGATCGAACTGTTGCGCAGTGTTGCTAAAGACGCATAGGCGATCTCTTCATCCAAAACGACACCGACGTACCAGTCCTCTCCAGGGACTTTTGAAAAATCGAGTGTGTAGTGTTTGCCATCGATCAGCACTTGTTTAGGCTCTTCGGCGATAACGGCATTGCCTAAGTATTCTTTCATTGGCTTGCCGTTCATCTCTGCTCGGGGGTGGGCTATGGTTGTGCCGTCGGATGAAACAATAAACACATAGCCTGCATCAAATAATTTTACGGTGTTGACCAATTCTGCTAACCCAGCAAGGCTAACATCGTAGAAAATGGCGCCGATAAATTTGCCGTTATCTTTAACTGGGGTAGCAATAGACACCAATATTTCATTAGTGGCAGAGTCGGCGTAAGGCGCAGTAATAATCAGTTTGTCGGCATTTTTTGCATCAATATACCAAGGGCGCACGCGTGGATTCCATGATGCGCCTGGGTTCCAAGTAGGATCATTACTGATGTAAGAGCCATCACTCTCAAAACCGACCCCAGCCAGTAAAAAAGTTTGTTTGACAATCGGCCTTGTGATGACCTTAGACATACTTTCTCGGTTAATGTCGACTTCCAACATGCTGGTGGCGTAAGCGGCAATGGCCTTGCGGCTATTGATCTCTGCACCAGCTGTATTGCTAACCCCATCCACTATTTCAGTTACACTCGCTTCAACTTGTGACTTCACTTCTTTTTGGACGGTGAAGTATTGTTGTATCGTCAGCAGAGTAACGGTGACCAACAGCAGCAAAGATGACGCCGCGACGATCTTATGGCTGAATTTCATGGCAATCCCTTCCATCAATAAATATTAATATTATTAATAAATGTATAGTTAGGGATTAATCATTCAGCCAGTAAACAATCCATTTTTAAGCGAAAAATTACAAATTTCGCCCGAGAACTAAAAGCGCAAGTTGCTGGCACTCTTGTTCATTTCCTTGGAAAAGCTCATCGACGATTTGATTCAGCTTGA
Source organism: Vibrio sp. B1-2 (assembly GCF_963888445.1). Lineage (NCBI taxonomy): Bacteria > Pseudomonadati > Pseudomonadota > Gammaproteobacteria > Vibrionales > Vibrionaceae > Vibrio > Vibrio sp. B1-2. The sequence continues at coordinate 246,760 of NZ_CAWPJH010000022.1, read as the reverse complement.
TGCCAGACAGTTTGCGCTTTTGTGCCTCACGAACACGTAGTGCTATTTGACATTCAATTGGTAGCTCACTTACTTGATGTGGTTGCCACGCTGATAGCTTTTCGCTGAAGTTGTTTAACGATAATTTAGGTTTAAAATGCGTGGCTTCACTTTTTAGTACATGAAGAAGGTGCGAATAAATTTCATCGTTAGGTTGACACTGACTCAGGTGATCACAAGCGGCTTGGCTCAGTTCAGATAAGGTGACGTAACCCGCTTGATGGGAAAAATCGGCGGTTAAACGTACTGAAAAATCGACACGCTGCCACTGCGTATTAGGAAAAATAGTCAGCGAGCATAAACAGTCAAAAGGGATCCAAAAACTCTGCTTTGCTTCAACTGAATATTCATGTTTGCCAAGTTTACACAGTACTAATCCGCTCATTACTCGAATCAAACTGTGTTTGATGACTTTCTTGCGAGGGGTGACAACTAAGTTAGCAGACAGTAAGGCTTCAAATTGAATCGCGTAGTTCATGGTACTTCTCACTGATTTTGGGGCGCTAAGAGTACCTTGTCTCACAGAAAATGCCAAATATGCGAACTAAAATCACCTTATTCTGGTCCGACCTTAGTGAATCTGTTACGACTGTAGCTGCGAGCTACGTCAACTATGCGTAGAATGAGCCAGCTTTTTATTTGATGTATGAATATATGACCACCACAACTGATCCTTATGTGGATATCCGTCCTTACAACGACGATGAGATTCCAGCGGCTATTGACCGTTTAATCAATGATGAAGAATTTATCTCAGCTATTTTGCAACATCGTTTTGATAAACGATCTGCTTGGCTAAAATCGATACTGAGCCCTTTTGTAAAAGCATACTTAAAGTTTAAATGGGCCAAACTCACGTCCGTGGAAGCAATCCAACTTGAAGTGAAGAAATACCTCACGAAAACACTAGAATCAACGACACAAGGTGTCACCTTCAGTGGTCTCGATAAATTGGATAAACAGACGGCTTATTTATTTATCTCTAACCACCGTGATATCGCGATGGACCCAGCATTGGTCAATTATGGTCTGTATATGTCTGGGCATAAAACTGTACGTATTGCGATTGGTGATAACTTATTGAAAAAGCCTTGTGCTACAGAGCTGATGCGTCTTAATAAGAGCTTTATTGTGAAACGCTCGGCTAAAGGCCCGCGCGAGATGATGAAAGCGCTCAGTACCTTATCTGCTTACATTAAACACTCACTTGAAACTGGAAATTCTATCTGGATAGCGCAAAAAGAGGGACGAGCAAAAGATGGTAACGATTTTACCGATCCGGCCATTTTGAAAATGTTCCATGTGGAAGGGCGCAAGCAGAAAATAGAGTTTGCTCAGTATATTCAATCGCTCAAAATTGTCCCGGTCGCGATTTCATATGAAAACGATCCCTGCGATATGGCCAAAGCGTGTGAGTTGTATGAAAAAGCGACGCATGGGCGTTATGAAAAAGGGGAATTTGAAGATATTGAAAGCATTGTCCAAGGTATTGTCGGTGAGAAAGGCCGAGTGCATGTTGGCTTTGGTGAAGTGATTACTCAAGCATTTGAAACGCCAGAAGCATTGGCGCAAGAGATCGATCGCCAAATTCACGCAAACTACAAATTATTCCCGATCAATAAGTTAGCGGCTGGGATAGAAAGTAGTGATATCACGCCAGATATCCGCGCTCACTTAGAAAGCAAGCTGACTCAGATCCCTGAAGGGGCACAGCGCTATTTACTCGATAGCTACGCCAACCCAGTAAAGAATCAGCAATAATCATTAAACGATGAAGAGAGGGGCTCACGGCTTCTTCTCTTCTCTTCTCTTTTTCTAGCCTATCTTGCGACCGCGCCGCCAAGGGTCAGTTTGCTTGGCCATTTACTGATGACATTACCTCCCAAATAAATATTGCCATTGACGGTCATCGTGTCAGGAAATTCGGTGATTTTGGAACCGCCAATAAACAAACTCCCTTCCACAACCAAACCTTCGGGCAATTGGGTTAATGGCGTTCGAATTACGCTCAAATCCCCCTTGACTAAGAGATTCGCAGGCAGCGTTTCAAGCGGTGTATCCGTGAAATTCAGGTAACCACCGACCTTGATTCTCATTGGCCACGATTTGATTTTACTACCCAGTAAGTTCGCATAACCACGAATGGTGGTACCTTTTGGAATATTTTCTAGCAAGCTATTAGATGCTTCTAAACTACCCTGCACATTCAAGCCCTTAGGCAGGGATTTTATCGATGTCTTAGCAATATTTAGGTTGCCTTTGAGCGTGAGATTTTCGGGTAGTGTTGTGTAGGGTTTATTACGCAAATAGAGATTGCCATAATTATCAAGGTGGTTAAGGATTTGATATTGATCGAGCGGCTGTGACCATGCACAAGAGGCATAGAGAAGGTTGCATAATGTTAGTAAAAGCGAAAACTTATTCATAAAGCCTGCAGATGAAGACACGATACCTAGAGTATCGGCAGATTACGGTTAAGCTTCAATAATGCATTGCCTAGGATGAGAAAGCAAAGTGCTTGGGCGATAAAAAAGCGAGCCATGATTAGGCCCGCTAAGAGCAATTAGATTAACGAGCCAAAGAGCGCGACTTCAGTTCAAAAATAAGTTTTTCGGCACTGACTTCAAATTTGAAACGTGCATGCAATTCAGTAGAGTTATCGTCTAACGGTGAAACTTCAAACTCAACATTATCTGAAACCTGTTTGGCAAGAGCGAGGTACTTCTCAAATTCAGCTTCTAGCTGAGCTTTGTTGGGGGCCATGACCATCACTTCGGCAACTTCATCACCTTCTTTGATAATAAAACCAATTTCGCCAGCGCAGCCACATGCTTCGCAGACTTGGATATCAACGTCTTTTTCGATACTCATTGTGAATCCTCTTAGTAAATGTATGGACATTCTAACGGGCAAATCGTTTATCAGCCACAAAAAGCCAATCAGGTTTGGGGTAAATCGCGTCTTATTTTGGTTGTTCGAAAGTTTTTAGCCATCGTTATGAATTAATGAGTGTGATACTGCTCAAATAATCACTAGTTTTTGTGTCATAAATTTGTCAGAACAGTGTTCAGTTCGTTGCGAATTGTTGATGATTGTAAGATTATTCGGTTGAAACAATTATTAATATTATAAATTGCGCTTCATCCATTAGTGGTGATGACTAATAAACTGGAAATTTAAGTTTTATTAGTGATAGCTAAAGGAGTGACAGTAACAAGCCAGTAGATAACGCTTTTAACAAGATAATTCTGGTTTGAATTTACTGTTTTAAAGGATGGTTTTTTAGACAGAAAATGCCATACCACGAGGGGTGATTCGCGAAACGGCACTATCATCGCAATTGAGTTAGATGGATTAATAAAAAAGAGAAGAGTCTGGACCATGCCAAAGCGTAGTAAAGAAGATACTGAAATCACCATTCAGAGAATAATGGATGCTGTTGTCGATCAGCTATTGAGACTGGGTTACGACAAAATGTCGTATACCACGTTGAGTCAGCAAACAGGGGTTTCACGAACGGGGATTAGCCACCATTTTCCAAAGAAAACCGATTTTACGGCCGCTTTAGATGGGCGGATTTTTAAGCTGTTTGTTGAGCATTTAGATTTTGAAAATGACCTTTCAAGCTTTTCAAATAGCTGGATAAATGCGCTGGAAAATGCACAATTTTTGGCTATTTTGCGTTTATTATTTCATCATGTTGTGACGACTGAAAATGCGGATGAATTTGCAGCAAACGGTGTCGATCGGTTATACAAAACGGTGGCTGTACAGTTTGGCAAAGAGAGCGCAAGGGAGCTTGAGTGGCTGATTGGTAAATCACTGATTAAAATGAGTCAATAATTTGGCACTTTGTGCAAGCTTGTATTGTCGACTTTAACACTAAAGCCAACTGAGAAGTTGGCTTTAGTGCTTTTTATAGAGAGATTGTGTCGATCAATCGTACAACGTTGGGATCGGTTGACGTTTATGCTGAGTTGCTGTGTAAATCGCGATAAGACGGTCAATCACGTGCTGGGAAACAGGCTTCCCTTCTAAAAAATCATCGATTTGGTCATAACTTAAGTTTAACGCATCTTCATCTGCTTTTTGTGGTGCGAGCTCTTCTAAATCCGCGGTGGGTGTTTTTTGAACCAATTGTTGTGGTGCGCCTAATTGAGCAGCTACCGCGCGCACTTGACGTTTACTCAAGCCAAAAAGTGGTGCTAAATCACACGCGCCATCACCAAATTTAGTATAAAAACCGGTGATGTTTTCTGCGGAATGATCCGTGCCGAGTACTAACGCACCAACAAAACCTGCAATTTCGTACTGCGCAACCATGCGAGCGCGCGCCTTTACATTTCCTTTCACGAAATCAATTTTGGCACTGTCAGTTGGAGTTAAGCTTGTGCCTTGTAGCGCATCAAGAGAGGCTGAGTGCAGGCCATCTACACCCGCTTTAATATTGACCGAAATTGAGTGTGTAGGTTGAATGAAGGAGAGAGCAAGCTGCGCTTCATCCTCATCTTTTTGTTCGCCATAGGGTAAACGAACGGCGATAAACTGATAGTCGTTAACGGCGTATTCTTGGTTGAGTTGTGTCACGGCGAGCTGGGCTAGACGGCCGCACGTTGTTGAGTCGACGCCACCACTGATGCCAAGCACTAAAGACTTACAACCAGATTCAACCAATTTGCGTTTAATAAACTCAACGCGCCGTTCAATTTCATAAACAGGGTCAATGGATGAGAGAACACGCATCTCATCACGGATCATTTGTTCCATAAGGGTTCCTTTTCCTGCAAGCAATATAAATCTTTGGTGTATCATACCGAAATCATCAGATTAGAAAACCGAGAAAATGGTTTTCAGACTTGAATAGGATTGCTATGACCAAAATTGCCGTCTTTGGGAGTGCTTTTAACCCTCCGAGCTTAGGACATAAAAGTGTGATTGAATCGCTAAGCCATTTCGATTTAATTCTGTTGGTACCGAGCATTTCACACGCTTGGGGTAAGCAGATGCTCAGTTATGAGATCCGTTGTGAACTTATTGATGCTTTTATTCGTGATTTGCAGTCAGATAAGATACACCGCTCAATAGTCGAAGAGGAGCTGCAACAGCCCGGGCAGAGCGTCACAACTCACGCTGTTTTGTCATTACTGCAAAAACAATCACCTGATGCTGACATTACTTTTGTAATGGGCCCGGATAATCTGTTCAATTTTGCGAAATTCTATAAAGCTCAAGATATCTTGCAACGCTGGTCAGTCATGGCCTGTCCTGAAAAAGTCGCGATTCGTAGTACTGATATTCGTCAGCGGTTAGCTGAAAATTTAGATATTGCCGATTTAACGACTATCTCTGTTAGGAAAATCTTGCAGCAAAGAAAACTTTACTAGACAATCCACGCCCTTTTCGTGGTCGGAGCTGTTTGCATCCATGAAGTTAAATGTGGCTGTTTGTGCGTTAATCATGTTTTCGTCGCTGACGGAAGCTTGCGATCTCTATTCCGGTTCATTATTAACGCCAGAGTTAGAATTAACACTAGGTGCAGATAGTAGCCCAGCAATGTTACCAGCATCGGGCGTCTGCTTTTCTATATTAGATAGTATGGGCTACGCATCGAAACAACTGCTGGCTTTAGGTTTATTTGAAGAATCTCCAGCCGACTCTTCTTACTGGGCCGATTGGTTTTTAAAAGCCGATTCTGATCCCCTGTTTACTCAGAAATTGGCCACAAGCTACATTGGCTTTGGAGTCTGGATACCCTCTGAATTGCTTGACGAGCAAAGTGATATGTCAACCGAAGAGTGGTTAATGAGTCACGGCTTACAGCTAAGTATCGGTTTTGGCGAGAAAAAAGCGGGTGAGCCGCGCATGCGTTTTGACTATCGTTGGCATGAAGATTTCGACAGCGTTGTCATGATGCAAATTGAAGTTCCCTTCTAACGTTTTCCCTCAGTAAACACACTCCCTCAGTAAACACACTCCCTCAGAAAACAAAAAAGCCAACCGCAATATTCGCGATTGGCCTATGTAAATTGTGAACAAAGAGTATTCACTAACAACGTCAGTTGGCTAGGTGACCCTCGGCTTAAGAAGGGTCGATAGAGTTATTGCAGCATACGTGCCAAGTTTTATAGCGCTTAGTTGCTATTGTTTCCTTGTTTTTTCAAACTTCACCAAGAAAATTTTTGCAGGCTGCAAATGCAAACTGCAAAAACGACTCAGATTGCTAATGCCGCTAGGTTCAATCACATTCGCTCTGCTATCTTACTTTTATTTGATTACACATCTAACTAATTGGTGGTTTTTTAGTTAAGTATCCAATCTTATTTATTCGTTTTAAATCAGTGCTTTATATCTATTGTTGTTATTTTTTTGAATTTTTGGGTTGAATTTTTCATTTGTACTGTTAGTTTATATAGAGGTTTTTGATTAGAGCTCTAACTATTTATGTGGCAGACAATGATTACAGCAGCACCTTGGGTTGCATACCCGGAAATTATGCAAACAAAGACAGAACAATGGACGTTTCGTACCCCTAATCAAGCCGACGGGCAGCGTGTACATGATTTGATTGGGCTATGCCCTCCCTTAGATGAAAACTCCTCATACTGTAATTTCCTACAAGCGATTCACTTTCAAGAGACCTGCATCTTAGCGGAAAGAAATGGCGAAACCGTGGGGTTTATTTCGGCCTATTTAAAGCCTGACAATTCTGATGAATTGTTTATTTGGCAAGTGGCCGTGCATCCAAATGCTCGTGGGCTAGGGCTTGCCTCACATTTGTTACATGAATTGCTCGCTCGTGACGTTATGGCTGATGTTCGTGTATTGGAAACGACTATCACGAAAAACAATCAAGGTTCATGGAGCCTCTTTAAGAAGTTTGATCGAGCACATGGCGAGCAAGGAGAGGTATCGACCTTTCTCGATCAAACTCGTCACTTTGAAGGTGAACATGATACCGAGTATTTGTACCGCATTCCGCTCAAACCTCGTTCTAACTTAACAGGATAACTATCATCGTTATGGACATTTTTAAAAAGAAAGAATCAAACGTGCAATCTTATGCTAATCACTTTCCCGTGGTTTTCTCTACGGCAAAAGGGAGCTGGCTATTTACCGATTCTGGTGATCGCTACTTAGATTTTTTGGCTGGAGCTGGTTCGTTAAATTATGGTCACAATAACGCCCTCTTTAAGCAGGCGCTATTGGAGTACATTGATAAAGACGGCATTACTCACGGCTTGGATATGCACTCCTCTGCCAAGGCTGAGTTCCTCGCGGTATTTGAAAGTCTCATTCTTGAACCAAGAAACCTCGACTACAAAGTGCAGTTTACTGGTCCAACTGGGACTAATGCTGTAGAGGCGGCAATGAAGCTGGCCAGAAAAGCTACGGGTAGAAGTAATATTGTGGCTTTCACTAACGGCTTTCATGGTTGCTCTTATGGCGCACTTGCCGCAACTGGAAATCAACATCATCGAGGCGGCGCTGGGCTTAGCTTAGGTTGCGTGACGCGGCTCCCTTATGATGGCTATGCCAATATTGATGGCCTGTCGCTATTTGAAAATATGCTGAATGATAACTCATCGGGTTTAGACAAGCCGGCTGCGGTATTATTGGAGGTTGTCCAAGGCGAAGGTGGCTTAAATTGCGCGTCCAACGAGTGGTTGCAACGCTTAAGTCGTCTCTGTAAGAAAAACGACATTTTGCTTATCGTTGACGATATTCAAGCTGGTTGTGGACGTACGGGAACCTTTTTCAGTTTTGAGCCATCAGCAATAAAACCGGACATAGTGACGCTATCGAAATCGCTCAGTGGTTATGGGTTACCTATGGCGATTGTGCTGCTGAAACCTGAGTTAGATGTGTGGAAACCGGGAGAGCACAACGGAACCTTTCGCGGTAATAATCACGCCTTTGTAACCGCTACAAAAGCGCTGGAAACCTATTGGTCAAATGATGATTTTACCACTCATATCGCACATCGAGCCAAGCAAGTGACGCATGTCATTCAAACCACACTGCGTCGTTTCCCCACACTGTTTAACCGCCACAAAGGGCGTGGACTAATGCAAGGCATTGAATGCAGCAGTGGTGAGATCGCCCATAAAATTGCTCGTCGTTGTTTTCAACTAGGGATGGTGATTGAAACCGCAGGCCCAAATGACGAAGTAATTAAGTTTTTCTGCCCACTTACTATCACAGAAACCGAACTTGACCAAGGTTTAGATATTTTTGCACAAGCGGTAGAAGAGCTAGCCTCTCAGTTAATTAAAAAAGCATCTTAGGAATAAAAAATGATTGTTAGAACATTAGAAGAGTGTCGCCAAAGTGAGCGCCGGGTTGTTGCTCAAACTTGGGAAAGCGTTCGTATGCTGCTGAAAGATGACAATATGGGTTTTTCATTTCATATCACGACTATCTTTAAAGGCGGCGAGACCCATATTCACTATCAAAACCATTTGGAATCAGTGTATTGCATGTCAGGTGAAGGGGAAATCGAAGTGATAGGAGGGGAAACTTACCCGATAAAGCCCGGCACTTTGTACATCCTTGATCAACATGATGAACACTATTTAAGAGCTTATTCTGGTGCAGATATGGTTATGGCATGTGTTTTTAACCCGCCACTGACAGGAACTGAAACGCATGATGAAAAAGGTGTTTACCCAATCATTGAGTAATCACTCGCGACGATTCACTGCATTCAATTTAAAAGAAAAGGAGATCCCATGTCTTACACCGTAGAAAAAATCGGTGGAACATCAATGAGCGCTTTTGATGCTGTGCTCGACAATATTTTACTAAGGCCTCATCACCCTTATGATCGAGTGTTTGTGGTATCAGCGTATGCAACTATTACCGATGCCCTACTGGAATGCAAACGCACTGGCAAGCCCGGTATTTACCAGATGATCGCGAAACATGATACGCAATGGCAAGAAGCCATGTACCAACTTGAGCAACGTATGTTGCTGATTAATGAGCATTTGTTCGCCGATCCGATGAGTCGTATTCGCGCGGATAAATTTATTCGTTCGCGGATCTCAGAAGCAGTCAACTGCATTAATAATATTCTAGAAACGTGTCAATACGGGCAGTTTTCATTGCGTCAGTATTTGCCTCAGGTGAGAGAATTTTTATCTTCAATAGGCGAGGCTCATAGTGCCTATAACACCAGTTTGAAGCTAAAAACTCTTGGGATTAATGCATGCTTCATTGATCTCTCCGGGTGGAATAATGGGCAAGCAGGAAGCTTAGATGAGGTGATTTTGACTGCCTTCGAAGACATTGATGTAGCAACGCAATTGCCAATCGTGACTGGCTACGCCTACTGTAATGAAGGATTAATGAAAACCTATGATCGTGGCTATAGTGAAATGACCTTTAGCCGCATTGCTGCATTAACCAACGCAACGCAAGCGATCATCCATAAAGAGTATCACTTAAGCTCCGCAGACCCGAGAATTGTAGGCGCGGATAAGGTTAGCCCGATGGGATTGACGAACTTTGACGTAGCAGACCAACTGGCTAATTTAGGTATGGAAGCGATTCATCCGAATGCGGCAGCTGGGCTGCGTCAGCAGGGGATTGAACTCAGAATCAAAAATACGTTCGAACCAGAGCATAAAGGTACTCTCATTTCCAATGTTCATAAGCCTCAGAACAATAAGGTAGAGATTATTGCGGGCAAGGACAAAGTGTTCGCCTTGCATATTTTTGACCAAAGCATGGTCGGGAAAATTGATAATGCCAGTTATGAATTGATGGAAGTGATCGCCGAAGCTAAGGTACATCTCGTTGGTAAAGAGATGAATGCAAACTCGATGACGTATTACCTCAGTGGCAGCAGCGATAACTTAAACCACGTGTTGTACAAAATAGAGAAGCGCTACCCGAATGCATCCGTATCAGGAAAAATGGTCGCCCTCATTTCCGCAATCGGTGCATCAATGAACACCAACAACGCATTAACGCAAGGTATGCAAGCGTTAGTTAACGCAAAAATTAGCCCTATTGCCGCTCACTCGTCGATGCGTAATGTCAATGTACAATTCGTAGTAGAAGACAACGATTACAATCGCGCGATTTGTGTTTTACATGATGTGTTGATTGCGAAACCGCTATCTACCAAAAAAGCGGCTTAGCGGTTCAGATTGAAGGATCGTTCCCCCAATCGCCCCCCAATCACATAGTAATCTACGTGATTGGGGATTTATTTTCTGAGCGGCTGTTTTTTTAAGTGGTTTAGCTCGCTTAGGTTTCAAGCGGTTTGGAAAGCTACAACATTACTAAACTTGCTGTGCCCAAGAAGGCAAAGAAGCCGACAACATCCGTTACTGTGGTTAAGATGACAGAGCCCGCTAATGCTGGGTCAAGCTTAAACTTATCAAGCGTGATCGGGATGAGTACCCCAAACAGCGCGGCGGTAATGATATTTACAACAATGGCCAGTGAAATGGTGGCGCCAATCATCGCTGACTGGAACCAGAGCCCTGCCAAGGCACCAATGATCAACGCCCATAACAAACCGTTAATGGAACCAATACCAATTTCATTTTTGAGCAACGCAAAACGGTTACCCGGTGTAATTTGGTTCAATGCCATGGCACGTACCATCAAGGTTAAGGTTTGACTTCCCGCAATACCGCCCATCGAGGCAACAATTGGCATCAACACCGCTAACGCGACAACTTGCGAGATGACAGTTTCAAACATCCCTATAGTGACCGAAGCGAGGATGGCGGTCAGCAGGTTGATCCCGAGCCAAAGGCCTCGTTTTTTGGAGCTTTTAATGATGGGTGCAAATAAGTCATCTCCTTCATCCATACCTGTACCGGCCATTAAGCGCGATTCGTAAATCTCTCGTTGTGTACTCAGGGCAAATTGCCAGTCAATTTCACCCACTAAGATTTCATGGTTATCAATGATGGCGACGGTCGGCAATTGGGAATGTTCTAACGCTTCTACTGCTTCAGAAAGTGATTGGTGAGCATTCAGCGTAAAGAGATCATCTTGCTTGATGTTTTTCAGTAAAGTTTTGCTTTCAGCAAGCAAAATTTCTGTATAACTCACGATACCTTGGAATTTTTTTGCTTTGTTGATCAAATAGATATGTTGTGGAGAGTCATAATGATATTTCTCCAATAGTATCTTGGCTTTGTCGACACTGATGCTGAAAGGCAAGGTATACACTTTACGGTTTGCCCAGTGGCCAACTTCAGTATCTTCATAGGCATTGGCTTGATCATACAATTCAAGCTCGTCGCGACTAATTAAGCGCAGCGCTTCACTGATGATTTCATCAGGCAGAGAATCGGCCCATTCGAGCAGAGATAGGTTATCGAGTTTGGCGAGAGTCAGTTTTAGTTCTATTTCTGACAGTGCGTTGATGATAGAAAAACGTACTTCAGCACGCATCTCTGTCAGTACATCAATGTGTAGCTCTAAGGGTAGGCTACGCCACAGACGTACCCGCTGCTCGACAGGAAAAGCTTCTAAGATGATTGCGATCGAGCTTTCATCAAGCCCACTTTCCACGTACTCGCCGAGTAAGTCGATTTGTTGCTGCTCATCGGCTTTTGAAATCGTTTCAATATGCAGTGAAAGGTCTTGATATTCGTTCAACGTTTTACTCCGATAGGAAGTTGTTTCTTCTCGATTTTTTTTACGGCTTTTTCTGGAGTTTTGTTTAATACAATTACAGGGCGAACAATAAAGAGGTTGTTTGGATAGAGCACTGTATTGCCATCAACATTCTCTAATACGACATTGAGTAGGTTCATGTCGACGATTTTACCTTCAACAAAATTTGCGCCATCCACCACTCGCACCCATAAACCGATGCGACAGTGGTTTTGTACAAATAAAACCAGAAATGAGGTGACGTTGCTCAGCAAAGACCAACCTGCAAACAAACCGACGCCAAGCAACGCAAAAAGTGATGAGCCAACAACCAATAACCCACGCAGTTCCACGCCCCACATCATTAGCAGAGTCAACACTAACACCAAGAAGAGTAAGGTCTTCACCAGCCAACGTGCTCGTTTAAGCCGATGAATATCGACTTTGCCTATGACCATATTCTCAAACCATCGCACGGTGTAGCTGGCTGTTTTAGGATAAATAAGCAACGCCATGATCGTGATGATCCATTGATAATTTTTTTGAAATAAGTCTAAGTATTCCATGACGAATCAGAAAAAGGAGATTTGGTTCAAAATAACCGAAATTCAGTCAATTACAACCTCTAATCTGGCTGAGGTTGATAATTGGAATTGGGTTGAGAAAAAAGTAACCAATTTGCTTTAGTCGGTCGAATAAAAACTAGAGAGGGTCATCGGGTTCTAGACTAGACAATAGCGTCGATGCTTCTATTTCTGGTGTTTTCATCATCATCGATAACCGCTGTAAAGTGGAGAGAATGAGAGTTTGTTCCCATGCGTTTAACGCCTGAAATTGTTCAATAAAGCTATCTTTTAGCAGTGTGGGTGCTTTGAGTAATAATTCATCTCCTGTTGGGGTCAACAATGCATGAACTTTACGTTTATCTTGTTGATCTCGCTCTCGAATGATCAGTGCGCGCTTTTCTAAGCGATCCAAAATGCTGGTCGCTGTAGCTTGGCTCATATTAGTATGATCGGAGAGTTGCTTTATGGTCATATCGGCCGAGTTTTGGATCGCACGCATTAACAATAGTTGGGGGCTAGTGAGGCCAAAATCTTTGTTTATTTTTTTGGAATGGAGATCTGTCGCACGAATAATTTGGCGTATAGCGACCAGTACTTCTTCATGAATATCCAATACTTTCCTCCTTGAAAATAAGCAGAGCCACCCTTTTGATATGGGTGGCTCCATATTCTTACTTAGCGGCTTCTTTGGCGGTTTTTATCCACGAATCGAATTCAGATTGGTGAGCTTTTATCCAACCATTGACATGAGCTTCAATATCTTTGGCAGAGTTTTTACCTTTACTCATGATCATGTTTTGCGCACTGATATCATTAATATTCAACTTCATGATTTCAAAAAGTTTTGCTGCGGCTGGGTTTTCTAGAGCGAATTTTTTATTGGCGACAATCAGCATGCTGTTCATCTCAAAGCCGAAGTTCTTTCCGTTGGGTAGGGTTGTATCGATATTTTTGCGCTCACCAGGTAGGGCAGAGAAAGGGACTTCAAGCCAAGTGACATCTTTACCAGGGACCAAAACCCCACTAACCCAATAAGGTGTCCAAGTGTAATAAAGGATAGGGTCGCCTTTTTTGTAGCGTGAAATTGTATCGGCAATGATAGCGGCATAGTTACCTTGGTTGTGAGTCACGGTCGGTCGTAAACCGTAGGCGGTTAAGTGCTCCTCAATCACCATCTCACAACCCCAGCCGGGTGTGCAGCCAGTTAAGTCTGCTTTACCATCGCCATTTGCATCAAACAGCTTGGCGATTTTAGGGTCTTTTAACTGAGCAATATTGGTAATACCGTATTTATCTGCCGTTTTTTTATCAATCAAGTAGCCTTGTGCTGCTCCTGATATATATTGACCTTTTCGATAGAACTTGGCGTCGCCGCCCGCCATCGAGTATTTGTCGGCGTGTAAAGGAAACCACCCAACGGCGAGATAGGTTGCATCGCCTTCGGCAATCGAAGTATAAGCCACGTTGTAGTCGACTTCTTTGGTCGGTTTGACATCGTACCCCAGCGCTTCCATCGCTTTGTTCACGATGAGAGTTTGAAATGTTTCTTCAGCCACTGTCGATTGTACGGGTTGTACACTAATACCTTTGCCAGGAAGTTTATCAGCCCAAGCGCTGATGGGTAATGACGCCGATGCGATTAAACTGGTTGAGATTAACGTCTTCCATGCGTAATTCATTTCTGTTCTCCTAGATTGTTGGCACTCTGATGAGTCAGTTTTTGCTTCAGTAAATAAAAGGGTGAGATAGGGCCGGTTTGATACCAGCGTACTTTTTGATCGCGATTTTCTGTACCGATATGCTGAGTTAGGCGATCAAGTAAGATGGCGAGAATGACAATGCCAAGTCCCCCCACGGCAGCGAGTCCCATATCAAGTCGGCCAATACCACGCAAAACCATTTGCCCTAAGCCACCGACAGCAATCATGGAGGCAATTACAACCATCGACAGCGATAGCATCAGTGTTTGGTTGACACCGGCCATAATGGTCGGCATGGCTAGTGGTAACTGAATACGGTAGAGCATCTGTTTTGGGCTTGCGCCGAATGCATGGCCTGCTTCGATAAGCTCTTCGGGAACTTGTTGAATACCTAAGATGGTTAAACGAACAATCGGTGGCAGGGCGAAAATAATGGTTACCACCACGCCAGGTACGTTGCCAATTCCGAACAGCATCACGATCGGGACTAAATACACAAATGCGGGCGTGGTTTGCATCGCATCCAAAACGGGGCGGATGAATTTTGCAGCCGTTTGATTTCTGGCCAGCCAAATCCCAAGTGGCAAGCCAATCAATAGGCAAAAGAATACCGAGGTCATGACCAAGGCGAGGGTGACCATTGCTTGTGACCAGGCTCCGATTAATCCAATCGTAATCAGCGAGGCTAATGAAGCGATACCCATTTTAGGTCCAGCAAGTTGCCATGTGATCAAAAATAAAATCAACAACATCACAGGCGCTGGCGTTGAAACTAACGTGGTTTCAAATGAACTTAAAATAAAATCAACAGGTACTCTGACAGCTTGAAATAATGGCCTACCGTGTTCCACTAACCAACCCAGCCCGGTTTCAACCCAGTGATCAAAGGGGATAATTGCATCTTGAAATGGGTGCAACCAATCGAAAGGCGCGGGAGCGTCGGTTGCGCCATTTAACCAATCACCTGCTGTAGTTGGAGACGCAGTAGTCGCTGACCAAGGATCGCTGCTGGCAGGCGTTTGCGCGGCAGACGCCCATGGGTCAAGCGCCTCTGTGGATTGAATGTTGGTTTCCGTTGTCATAATTATTCCCTATCCAAAGTCTGCAATAAGCGTGATTTGGTGATCACGCCGTAATAATTTCCCTGCAGATCGACAACAGGCACGGCGTAGGGGACTTCAGCCACTTGGCTGA
This sequence comes from Vibrio sp. B1-2, assembly GCF_963888445.1. NCBI lineage: Bacteria > Pseudomonadati > Pseudomonadota > Gammaproteobacteria > Vibrionales > Vibrionaceae > Vibrio > Vibrio sp. B1-2. The sequence goes on along the minus strand of NZ_CAWPJH010000022.1, from coordinate 231,639 downwards.
TTAATTCACTAACAGACAGCTCCGGATCAACCGTCACAATATCAGGCAGTAGTGCCGCGCTAAGCGATGTTTGTTGCTTGAGAGCTTGTTTCAGAGAGTCGAGCGACACAATGCCAGAGTATTTATTCGTACGGTCAACTACAATTCCGTAGTCTCGGTCATGATCCATCAGTAACTGCATTGCTGCAGCCGGGCCATCATTGTCGTGTTTTTTAAAAACGGCCGCGGGTTTTTTGCGGGCAATGTCTTTAGCTGAAAAAACACTGGCAACATTAACGCCACGAAAGAATGAACTGACGTAATCGTTAGCAGGATGATGCAATATTTCATCGGGCGTGCCCGTTTGTACGACGATGCCATCTTGCATGATGGCGATACGGTCACCAATTCTCATTGCTTCATCAAGGTCATGAGAAATAAAAACGATGGTTCGCTTATCATCATTTTGCAGGCGGATTAGTTCATCTTGCATTTCGGTGCGGATTAACGGGTCGAGTGCAGAAAATGCTTCGTCCATTAACAAAATGTCAGGGTCGTTGGCGAGTGCACGGGCCAAACCAACGCGTTGTTTCATCCCACCCGATAACTCATCAGGGAATGACTCACAGTAGGCGTCTAAGCCAACCCGAGCGAGCGCTTCTTTTGCACTTTTATTACGTTCATGAGCCACCACTCCTGATAGTTCTAATCCAAAGGCAGCGTTTTCAAGAACGGTCATATGTGGCATGAGTGCGAAGTTCTGAAATACCATTGAGATATTTTTACGTCTCACATCGCGCAGCTCTTGCTCTGAAATATGAGCAATATCCTTACCCTTCAGTAAAACACTTCCTTGGGTTGGCTCAATCAGGCGGTTCAACAATCGAACTAAAGTGGACTTGCCCGAACCGGACAAACCCATAATGACAAAAATCTCCCCTTCATTGATTGAAAGAGACACATCCTTGACCCCAACAGTGAGTCCGGTTTGCTCGAAAATTTGGTCTTTATCCAACCCTTTTTCTAACAGCGGGAAAGCCTGTTGTGGAGTCTCTCCAAATACCTTGTAGAGGTTCTTAACTTCTAACACGGGTGACATGATTTACATCCTTTGTTCTTCATGGCTATTTAATGTTTAGCCGTAAATATGTATAGTACACTAAACATTAATTTGACGGTTTTCAAGTTTTAACCCAGCTGTCATTAGCTATTTTGTCATTAACTTACTGATTTTTTATATCAAAAATAAATTTAAAAAAACAAAAAATAGTTTGAGTTGAAATGGTTGTATATGGATGACAGGCCAGAGAAATTTGAGTCCATCGGTGTGCAGATTTGAAAATGGCGACGAATAAATCGACAACGTGTCTGATGAAAGAGGTAGAGAGTGAGAAAAATAAATGAGCAACCGATTGTGCGGCAATTATTGCCGCTATTCTTGTTCCTGATAGTGCTAACGTCTTTCCCAACGCAGGCACAGGAAGAGCCCTATTCTGAATCACCAATACTGGATCGTCCTTTGGTTGAGCGCTACATATTGGATGAGTTGAAAGCGTTAAGACAAGATCAACAAGATCTTGAACGGCGACTCACGATTCAAATTACCGACAGAGAGCTGTCCGTTGCAGACAAGTCACTGAATTACTCGAATGTGACGGTGACCTATTTTTTCTATGTCATTGCTGGTGTTGCCTCATTAGTTGCATTAATTGGTTGGCAGTCACTTAAAGAAGTGAAGCACAACACGCGTGAACTGGCCGATAAACGGCTAAATCAAATTGCGCAGGAATATGAGAAAAAATTCCTCGCCTTGGAGCGAGATCTTAAGCGCAAAACACGCATCATTACCGAAAACAACCGTGAAATTGAAATTATTAATGAAATCCATAACTTATGGTTGAGAGCGCAAAGTGTCCAAACACCAGAGCAGCGTATTGAAGTGTATGACGAAATTTTAAAAATCCGTCCCGGAGATTTGGAAGCGTTGACATACAAAGCAGATGCTGCGATGGAAATTCGAGAATACTACTGGGCACTGAGTCTATGTAATCGCGTGCTAGAGTTGGATGATGCTAATGCGCCAGCCTTGTACCAACGAGCATGTGCGTATGCGCGTATCGGAGCCGAAGAACAAGCGATTGAGGATTTACAAAGAGCCACGGAAATTAGCGCTTCATTGCGAGATTTAATTGCAGAAGAAGCTGATTTAGAAGGGCTACACGGCAATAAGAAGTTTGACGAGCTGATCAGTAGCAACATTTGATTTTGTATTAAATTTCATCCACTTTTTATAACGAACTGGTGATAATCAAACGTAATCTTAACGACAAATTATTATCATTAGACACACATACGCTTTTAACCGTTAATGCGCCTGACGTTACAGGCGTCAAGTCGTGATATCAGACTTTCTGATTCACTTTTTACTCTCTGTTTTTGTGAGATTAGATGTGGAACAACCATCCAAATTAGATCGCGTTCGCGCTGACTACAATGTTCATTATTGGAGCCAAGGCTTCTTCGGTATTGACAATCAAGGCGAAGTTTATGTTTCGCCGCGCCATGATAAGGCGCACCAAACCCCCTTGAGTTCGATCGTAAAGCAGCTTGAAGCGCGTGATTTAAATTTGCCTGTGCTTGTACGTTTTCCGCAGATCCTGCATCAACGCGTACATAACATTTGTGACGCCTTTAATCAGGCGATTGAAGAATACCAATATCCAAACAACTACCTGTTGGTCTACCCAATCAAAGTGAACCAACAAAAAGAAGTGGTAGATGAGATTTTAGCCAGCCAAGCGCAGCTAGAGACTAAACAGCTTGGATTGGAAGCGGGCAGTAAGCCAGAATTATTGGCGGTATTGGCTTTAGCCCAACAAGCAAGTTCAGTGATTGTATGTAACGGCTACAAAGACAGAGAGTACATTCGTCTGGCCCTGATTGGTGAAAAGCTTGGCCATAAAGTATTCATCGTTTTGGAAAAATTGTCTGAGCTGGATCTCGTGCTGAAAGAAGCGAAAAGCCTAGGCGTGAAACCACGTTTAGGGCTCCGTATTCGTTTAGCTTCTCAAGGCGCGGGGAAATGGCAGGCGAGTGGTGGTGAAAAATCGAAGTTTGGGCTCTCTGCATCTCAAGTGTTGACCGTTATCGAACGCCTTAAAAAAGAGCAGCAATTAGAAGCATTGCAACTGGTGCATTTCCACTTAGGTTCGCAAATGGCGAATATTCGTGATGTGCGTAATGGCGTGAACGAAGCGGCGCGTTTTTACTGCGAGCTGCGTGATATTGGTGCGGAGATTGACTTCTTCGATGTGGGTGGCGGTTTGGCGGTGGACTACGACGGTACACGCAGTCAATCATCCAACTCGATGAACTATGGTTTAGCTGAATATGCACGCAATATCGTAAGCACGGTAAGCGATGTGTGCCAGTTATATAGTCAGCCAAGGCCAGTCATTATTTCTGAATCAGGCCGCTCGATTACCGCGCACCACGCCGTACTTATCACTAATGTTATTGGTACAGAAGCGTATTACCCAGAAGAGATTCCAGAAGTCGGTGAAGAAGCTCCGGTATTGCTACAAAACATGTGGCGTAACTGGCAAAGCTTAAGTGAAGGCTCTGATGCGCGTGCACTGATTGAAATTTACAACGATACGCAAAGCGATCTGTCGGAAGCGCACAACCAGTTTTCGACTGGCGTTATTAACCTTCAGCACCGTGCTTGGGCTGAACAGCTATCGCTGCGCATTTATCACGAATTGACACTGCAAATGAGTACCAAAAACCGTTTCCATCGTCCTATTTTGGATGAACTGAATGAGCGTTTGGCGGATAAGTTTTTTGTTAACTTTTCACTGTTTCAATCATTGCCAGATGCGTGGGGAATCGACCAAGTTTTCCCTGTGTTGCCATTGTCTGGCCTTGAAAAAGTGGAAGATCGCCGCGCCGTGATGCTGGATATCACCTGTGATTCTGATGGTGCCATCGAGCAATACGTCGAGGGGCAAGGTATTGAAACAACGCTGCCAGTGCCAGCATGGAATGCTGATGAACCGTATTTGATGGGATTCTTCCTTGTAGGAGCCTATCAAGAGATCTTAGGCGATATGCATAACCTATTTGGCGACACACACAGCGTGGTGGTGAACATGGCAGAGAATGGAGAAACCGAAATCGTATCGATCAACGAAGGAGACACGGTTGAAGATATGATGCGCTATGTTCATATTGATGTGGATGCTATCCGTAAAAACTACCGCGAATTAGTTAGCCAGCGTGTGGCGGTTGAAGAACAAGAAAATGTATTGCAAGAGCTTGAGCAAGGCTTGAGCGGTTATACCTATCTAGAGGATTTTTAAATGAATGATTTGTTTACTAAAACTGATTATTCCCTGTATTCCAATGCGATGACGTTTGTACGTCGTCCTTATGTTAAAGACCCAGTAAGTGCAGATGCCGATGTCGTGGTACTGGGCGTACCTTTGGATATGGCTACATCAGGTCGCCCGGGGGCGAGAATGGGTCCAGATGCGATTCGTCGCGCTTCAGTGAACCTTGCATGGGAAGGTAAAAAGTTTCCTTGGAACTTTAACTTGTTCCAAGATACCAAAGTGATCGACGCGGGTGATTTGGTGTTTGATTGTGGTGACGCTGAAGATTTCACTTATCGCTTAGAAGCGGCGACTAGCGAAATTCTAAAAAGTGGCAAAACCATGCTTGCTTTAGGTGGTGACCACTTTATCACGCTGCCTATATTGCGCGCTTATGCCAAATATTATGGCGAAATGGCATTGATTCACTTTGATGCTCATACAGACACCTATGCCAATGGCAGCGCTTATGATCACGGCACTATGTTCTATCATGCGCCGAAGGAAGGGTTAATCTCAGCCAAGCATTCTGTGCAAGTGGGTATTCGTACCGAATACAAACAGGAAGGGCACGGTTTTAATGTCATCAATGCGATGCAAGCGAATGATATGTCAGTGGAAGAGATCGTCGCTAATATTCGTCAAACTATTGGTGATAAACCCGTATACCTAACGTTTGATATTGACTGCTTAGATCCCGCTTTTGCTCCTGGAACGGGTACGCCAGTATGTGGTGGATTGAATTCCGATAAAGTGCTGAAAATCATTCGTGCATTGGCCGGTATTAATTTGGTGGGAATGGATGTTGTTGAAGTTTCTCCTCCGTACGATCAAAGTGAGCTAACGGCTTTGGCTGGTGCGACAATTGCTCTAGAGCTGCTTTACGTTTGGGCTTCTAAGCCAAACGTGGCGTCATAAAAAATAAGTCAGCGCGCAGCACCACTGCGCGTTTTTCTTAACCATCATCTCAACGTATTTCCATTAAAAATCATCATCTTGTCTTTCAATGTAAAATTCACTTTGCGCACTCAATAATAAATATTAATGACATAACTTGCATAAGTGTTCGCCGTGTACCAATTTTATTAAGTTGGCTAGGTGTCTCATTGGTCTACCATTCATATTAATAATATGATCAAGTTTCACCTTAATCTTTCTAGCTGTTATACGGTGAGGGTGAATCTATGACTTTAGGTTTTAAAAGCAGAATATATGTGAGCGTAGCACTGCTCGTTGCGATTTCTTTAATCGTTTTGGGCACCATCAACATGCTGTCGTTAAAAGAGAAGATGATTACCTCTTTAACCACAGAAACTCAAAACAAGCTCAACTATCACGTTTCTGAACTCGAATCTTGGGTGAAAACACGTTATCAAGCCGTAGTTAAAGGTTCACAACATTTCCGATCTGCTCTTTCTGATCAAGAGAATGTCAACTTAGTTCGATTGTTAGCTGAGAGTGCGCAAATTTCAAATGTCATTATGGCGTATGACGATGGCCGTGCCTATATGTCGTTTGACAAAGACAACGGAGTTGTTACAGGTCAACAAAATTTCACCAGTAGGGATTGGTATCAGCAAGCAAAAACCTCTCGAACTGCTCAGGTAACTGAAATTTATGAAGATAAAATCACCGGTAAGCAGGTTATTAGTGTAGTTATGCCTGTCTACCAACAAAGCCGTTTCATTGGTGTTTTGCTGGGAGATATCCAACTGGATGAGGTTATTGTCCAAGTCAGTAATATGCGCTTTGCCGGCGGTGCAGCGACACTAACCGACAAGCATGCTGTCTTTTTTGCTAGTGATGATCCTAGTGATATTGGACGAACGCCCTCGCAAGTCAGCCCTAATTTCCTCGAAATGGAGAAACTTTTTAGCCAGCAAGATGCTGGTCATTTGTCATTTCCTTATTTAGGCATTGAGTTTGATGGTTATTTCAAGCGCGTTAACCTAACCGATAATATGTACTGGACCATGATGGTGTTCGTCGACAAAGGTACGGCGTTAGCTAATGTGTATGAAGCGCAAAGTAGCGCTATTTACACTGGGGTGATTTTGCTCATTATCAGCGTCGCGGCAATCTTCGTCATTCTTAATTATATCTACAAGCCTTTGCTACGCCTGAAAAAAGCGGTACTTGATCTTTCGAAAGGCTCTGGTGATTTGACACGCCGCTTGGAGGTGAATGGTGATGATGACTTAGCGCAGATAAGCCAAGGCTTCAATTTATTCTCAGAAAATCTACAAAAAATGATGTTGCAAATATCTGATGCCAGTCAAAACATCTCCTCTAATATTGAGCAGTTAGGTCAAACGGCAAAGGAAAATGAGCGGATGCTGCTTTCGCACTCATCTGAAACAGAGCAAGTGGTGACGGCCATTACTGAAATGAGTGAAAGTGCACGTACTGTGGCAGAGAGCGTCACGCAATCGAATCACATTACTGACTCGGCGAGCAAAGAGGCCAAACAATCGATTATTATTGTGAATAATGCGGTTGAAACGGTCAGCTCATTGGTGAGTGATGTTGAACAGATGTCTGAGCGCATTGCCAATATGAACAAAGATGCGATCAAGATCAGCGAAGTATTGACCGTGATTGGCGCTATTTCAGAGCAAACGAACTTGCTTGCGTTGAATGCGGCGATCGAAGCGGCGCGTGCGGGTGAGCAAGGCCGTGGGTTTGCGGTGGTTGCAGATGAAGTTCGTGCTTTAGCGGCGAGAACGCAAAACAGCACTACTGAAATATCAGATATGCTGGCCAAGCTACTTGAAGGGACGGATAGCGTTGTAGCCGCAATGGACAAAACTAAAAACCAATGTCAAACCACAGCAGATAAAACGTCTGAAGTTTCTGGCAGTTTAAACATCATGAGCACTTCCGTGTCCGAAATTGATGATTTGAGTACGCAGATCGCAGCTGCGACCGAACAGCAAAGTACAGTCGCAGAAGAGCTCAGTCGCAATATGCTAGCGATAAGAGACATCGTTGAATCATTGGTGGTGAGTGGCAGACAAACCGTTAGTGCTACAGAGTCACTCTCTTACTCAAACCATGAGCTTGACCGCTTGGTCTCCAACTTTAAATTAAAGTAATAAAACGCCGCTAACGCGGCGTTTTATTTGGGATTAAGCATGGAGAGAGCATCATGAAAACAGCGTATTATAGCGTGTGGCTAGATGAGCACGGCAACCAACTGAACCCTGCGTTTGAGCAAATTTTCCAGACAGTGAAAGCGCATTTTTTTGCTCGCGATCCCAATCGTTGGCCTTTGTATCGTATTCACGAGATCGCCCGTTGGCTTGAAGAGCGAAAAATTGATGCGCCAACCGTGGTAAATACTGCATTGCAGCAACAATTACGGCATTCAAACACCATTCCTCGACACTCGAGCCACGCCATTCACCCTTTTAACGACTTAGCGCTTTATGCCGCCAAACGTTCAAAAAACTGGGATGACCCTCGCTCAGTGGAAAATGTGATCTCGACACCTTGTGATCCGGCCATTCACGGTGCGCTACTTGCGACTATTGCCAACCCTAACTTGGTTTATAGCGAATATGCGGGAGATGCCATTGAACTGGAAAAATTAGTCGTGCGGCAAATCGCGCATTTAGCTGGTTATGATAGTGATCAAGCGACTGGAGTATTCACACAAGGAGGTACATTTTGTAATTTGTACGGCTATCTATTAGGTATTCGAAAAGCGTTGCCAAAGTCAGCTCTGAATGGTTTGGCGGGCGAAGATTACAGGATATTCAATTCAGAAGCAGGTCACTATTCAAACATGACAAATTTGTCGTTGTTGGGGGTTGATGTTCAAGGTAAAGCGATTCGGATCAAAGTTAAAGATAACAATGAAATGGATTTGGCTGAATTAGACCAACAATTGATTTTCTGTTTTAAAAATGGCATTGCTGTTCCTAGCATAATGCTGACATTTGGCAGTACCGATACCTTCGCAACTGATGATATTGAACAGGTTTATGCGATAAGAGAAAGAAGATGCCAAGAATATGCGATTTCGATAAAACCACATATTCATGTTGATGCTGCTGTTGGGTGGAGTATGTTGTTTTTTCAAGAGTATGATTTTGAACGCAACCCTTTATCGCTTAATCGGGCAACACTGACGGGTATTGAATCCTTATTGCCGAGGATTAAAAGTTTACAATTAGCGGATTCATTTACGGTCGATTTTCAAAAATGGGGTTATGTCCCTTATACTTCCAGCTTGGTGATGCTCAAAAACAAACACGATCTCGCGGTATTAAAAACAGATCCCGGTTATTACTCCTACTTTGAACATGCTCAAAGAGAAGAGAGCCATTTGCAATCGACCATTGAATGTTCACGCAGTGCCGTGGGTGTTTTTTCTGCCTATTCAGCACTGCAACATTTAGGTATCGAAGGCTACCAAACCGTGATTGGTCATACATTGCAAAATGCTAATTATTTACGCTGCCAATTAGCCGCTCTACCACACTGCAAGGTGGCAGCAGTAGAAAACCAAGGGCCAAGTGTTACTTTTCGTCTCTATGACCCACAGAAAGTGACGTGTGCTGAATCGATGTTTGATCAAGAAATGAACGTCGCACGTCAGGGGTCTATGGTTGATTCGATAGTAGAGAATACGCTCTACCATCGTCATCAGTTCTTATCTCATAAAGGCCAGCATCTTAACACCAATTGGGTCGATTCGATTGCGCGCACTCATTATGATGACACTGGACATTGTTTACATATTCCGGGAGAAAAAGCGGTTTTAATGAACCCCAATACCACCCGAAAACATATCGAACAGTTTTGCCAAAACATTGTTCGGCGCTAGCCATGGAAAGGGTGAGCGCGAACTGAAATGAATGACTAGTCACGTCAATGTAATGTTATTTTTCACCACGGATGCGGTATGAAGAATGTATTACCATGTGCGCGTGATATTAACCTGAATGTTACATTTTAGATAACAAGCTGTCTCAAGGAACGATAATGAAAAAACAACTGTTGACCCTAGCAATTAGCGTTTGCTTTACCTATGTGGCGCAAGCAAATGAATGGGGATATGAAGGTGAACGTGGCCCTGAACATTGGGGACATGTTTCTAAAATTTGTGAAATGGGCAAAAATCAAAGCCCAATTGATATCAATGGCCTCGTTGAAGCTGATTTAAAATCTTTAGATATCCACTATTCAGGCGTTGTGGGTGCATTGACCAACAATGGACACACGCTGCAAGCCTCAGTTTCAGGGAAAAATACACTGGTAGTGGATGGTACAGAATTTGAACTCAAACAATTTCACTTCCATACCCCTTCTGAAAACTTAATTAAAGGACATCAATATCCTTTAGAAGCGCATTTTGTGCATGCTGATGCGGCTGGCAATCTGGCAGTTTTGGCGGTGATGTTTGAAACGGGCGCACAGAACGAACCATTAGCCCAGCTTACTGCGGAGTTGCCTAAAGTTGGGGCGAGTGTGCCGTTAGCAAAAGAGTTAGCAGTACAGTCACTGTTACCTAAGCTAGATGAGTATTACCGTTTTAATGGGTCACTCACAACGCCACCTTGCAGTGAAGGCGTGAGATGGTTTGTGGCCAAGCAGCCGAACAGTTTGTCACAGCAACAAAGTGCAGCACTACATAGTGTGATGGGAAATAACAATCGGCCCATACAAGCTCACAATGCTCGCTTAGTGCTAGAAAAAGAATAACAACGCTCTTTGAGCGATTTGAAGTCGCAGTCGGGCTCACAGGGTTTACTATTTCCTTTCCGCTCTGCTTCTTCAAATTTTAGGTGTAAGTGCTTAATTTAGCTAATCTATTTTTTGTGCTTATTCATTGACAGCATTTAATGTATAGCGGCTTGCACTGGCTAAAGATAGTGGTTTTGAAAACCAATAGCCTTGTAAATAAGTTGCCCCCATCTCTTTAAATTTTTGGTACATGTCGCCATTTTCAACCCCCTCAATAACAATGTCGACGCCATTGGTGTGACAAAACTGGATGAGAAAGGCTAAATATTGTTCTGATGCTGGGTTAGTCAGTGTTTTCCATACAATGCTTTTGTCTATTTTAATTTGATTGAGGGGCAAATCAAAGAAGCTATTGAGTGAGCTAAAACCAGCGCCAAAATCATCCAGCGACAGTTGAAACCCCATTTCATTTAAGGAGTGAAGCTGGTTAATCGCATTTTTATCTCCATCGAGTATGACAGTTTCCGTCAGTTCTAACACAATAGAAGAGGGCAATACACCGGAAGCCTTAGCCATTGTTAGTATCTGTTGTGGGAAGTCACTTTTCAGAAGTTGAAGGACTGAAACATTAATATTAACCCGAATATTAACCCCATTTTGTTTATTGTAACGGCCAATAAACTCACAGGCTTTTTTGAAGACAAAATAGCCTAAATCAACAATCAGCCCCTTTTTTTCTGCAACGGGAATAAATTCGTCCGGGAAAATCTCACCAAACTCTTTTGAGCGCCAGCGGACTAAGGCTTCAAAGCTGGATACCTGCCCTGATTGTGCATGAATAATGGGTTGGAATTTCACGGACAATGAACGTTGATCTAATGCTTCCTTTAAGCCTCTTTCGATGAAGAAATAACGATCAACGTTTTTTTGAATTCGGCCACTGTAAATTTCGATACGAGAATGATTTTTGGCACTAGCAAATTGGCAAGTTCGTGATGCAATATTTAACAACTCATCGGCAGATATAGCACGGTTTATCTCAGGATAGACACCAATGCTAATATCATTACCATAGAGGTGCCCATGCTCCGTGGCTGATTTCGAATAGTGCTTCATTATTTGAGAGCAGATATGCTTGAGCTCATCGTATGAGCGTTCTCCTCTAAGTAATATGGCAAAATCGTCAGAGCGAATACGGTAAAAATCAGCAAATTCATCGGGCAGTTCACGCAGTGCACTGACGACGTGATTCAGTAAATCTTTAACAATATCTGAGCCGTATTGATTGAGATAAGACTTAATATCTTCAAGTTGGATGTAGATAAGTGAATAAGGCTCTCCAATTTTGAGTGCTTTCTCATCAATATCGAGCAGTAATTTACTTCGATTATAGAGGCCTGATGAGCTGTCAAAAAATGCAGCTTGATGAATGTAATCTTCCATCAATTTTTGATCGGAGATATCTTTATGGCTACCCACCATAAAATGTTCACCGTTCACACTTTTTGTGACCGCATTCCCCTCTAACCAGATATATTGACCATTTGCTTTTTTGACTCGGTATTGAATCGATTCCCTTGATTCAGTGGTGCTGATATGCTTGTCGACGCGGCTGTTGAGCAGTGCACGATCCATAGGATGGACCAAACTCAGCCAATCAGCATAGGAAATAGTTTCGCTGTTTACACCAAATTGTACATAAAATGTTGGATTATAGAGCACCATGTTTCCATCGCTGCTCATATAAAACAGACCTTGACTAAAAAAATCGAGAACATGAACCAGACGCTGCTTTGCAACGGCACTGTCTAGGTCTGAAATTGAATACTCTTCCTGCGGAAATGACATTGTCATGTTAATCCTAATTCAAGCGAAAGCAGCAATGGATGATAATTGTGAGTCTTGATCCAAAACCTTTATGACTCATCTTTAAAGAGTACTATAACGCTTGTACTAAGATGTCTCAATTATAAAACTATTGATTCATCAATTAGGCACAAGTTATCAGTTTATTTCACGGCAGTTGTTATTTCTGAAACGAAATGGTGAGACTTAAATAACGTAGGATCGCATCGTGCGGTTTATTCGTTGTGGAAAGAATAAAAGCGACAAATTGTCGCTTTTATTCATGTAGAAGTCATACGATTTAACGATCCCAATACGCTTCTTCTAGGCTATCTTCACGTTCTGGTAATGCTCGCGATAAACGAGGAGAGTGCTGTGTGAGCACTTCGTAGCTGACACGGTTTGCATATTTGCAGATCTGAGATAACGAAGAGTAAGTGAGGTACGGCACATCATGTTTGGCAGAGTTTGGAACATTACGTTGATGATAACTATTCGCGGCCATATCGTGCAATAAAGCCGATAGCGCTCCGTCTCCCGCTCCGTTAGTGTTTTTGATTTCCAATGGGCCACCCAAGTAAGGGCCAATGTGTGAATACACTTTTATTGGGTTGAGGCAGTCTTGTTTTCGCATCGCACGGCTAAATTCGTACTTGTTAAATTCAGCAATATTACCCGGTAGGAGAGGTAGTTCAGTTTCGCGCTTTGCACTTTCATCAGTGTAGCTAGCCATATAAAGACCCACGGGCCCCGCGGTGCAGAGGATTAAATCTACCCATTCGAGTGCTTTGTTAGCCGCAAGCAGTGGATCTTTCTCACCAGTTAACGCTTCACCTTCTTCTTCATTCATGGCGACGACTGTGATGTTTTCTTTGATGTAGTCTTGCCACCACTTCGCATTACCTTCAATTACATACTTAGTGCCTAGGGTTAACACCACTGGAATGTGCTTGGATTTAGCGATCTCAATAGCGCGTTTGACCGCAAGTGGCATTGGATCTTCCGGTTTTCCACGCATTAAGTAAGAAGAAACAACTAAAGCGGAAGCTTTTTCAAAAACCTCTTCAGGAACACTATCAGGGCGAAGTTTATTCATATGCCCTTCATTAATGGCGAAGGTGCGCTCTCCATCATCAGAAATTAGGGTGTAGCAACGCCCGATAGGACCATCGACAGTTTGAAGATGGTTTAGGTTCATGCGCGATGAGGTTCTACACAAATAACGATAGCTGTATGAGCCGACTTCAATATTTTTGGACATCACGCCGAGCAAAACGGATTTGCTATCGGCCAACACAGAGTAGTTGTGCAGTGTGTTGCCAATCGTATCTCCCGGGTATTGGTGAGTAATTAAACCTCGTTCGACTAGCTCTTCATAGAGCGCATCGGCTTTGCTCTCTTCGAGCACCAGTGAGTGACCTTTACTCAATTGATGTTTCTCTAAGAACTCATTGTCTACACGGGCTTCAATATCAACAATGGTTTGCCCAACACCGACCACTGTTGGGCGGTGGAGCATAGCCGTTTGTTGAATTTGATTGACGAGAGGGTCACGAGCATGAGTCGGAAAATAGTGCTTAGATTTACGCTGTCCAGGAAACTTCATGTTGAAAAATGAGAATTGAAAATTTCCCGTATCATATCACGGATGTGAAAGGTTCCTTTCATTTTTATTACATAAAAAAGTGAGCTAAATCCAGAGCACCGAGGCGTTAGCGGCTATTTAGTGAGCGTTATGTCCGTACTATAAGCCTTAGTCCCCCAAAGCGGTACGGTCGATAGGCTGTGCTTGAAGCTACCATCTGTTTCTTTGGTAGTATAAGACAAGTAGATCAGGGTTTGATTTTCTGCATCGTAGATACGTCTGACTTTCATTGACTTGAAGAAAATACTTTTTGACTTCTTAAACACGATTTCGCCTGATTTGCTCTTATCAATTTTTGCAATCATCTCTGGCGTAATGTCACCAGTCTGACGACACGAGATTGAGCTATCACTTGGATCAGAAAGACTTAAATTAGCCTCAATTGAAGCAATATGGCACGTAACACCAGTCACAATATCATCACTTAGATTTTCGATTTTTACGTCTTTAAGCGTGAAAAATCCGAGCGATACATCGCCAACTTCATTGCTATCGCAGCCAACTAAACCAAAGCTAAGTATGAATGCGGTGGTGATGAGTTTCTTGTTCATGTCTATAATCCATTTATCCATCTTTCTGCACATGATAGCAGCATCAAAGGAGAATGATATAGGCTGTTATGTTGATGTTTTGGCCTGCATATCTGCAGTTTAGATGAGGATAATGTGAGTAATGGCTTGTCGCATATCGATCTGGTCAGTATCCTGCTTGCAACAATTAGAAGAAGAAGTAAATAACAATGATTAACCAACCTGACGTTGCCGCCATTAAAAACCAATGGCTATTTGACCAAGTGAATGTCGAATTTCCAACAGAGGAGAGCTTACAAGGTCGAGATCTCTACCAAAAAGCGGTTGTTCAACGCAGTTCTCGCCCTTTTATTGAGCTCACTGAGGAGCCTAACCTATCGTTGCTTGAAGAGGTTTATTTGGTTGATTTTCATCGGATGACAATATGGTTTGCTCTGTTGCAAGCAAGCTTATGGAGCGATAAAAACGATCAATCAAAAGTTATCGAATTCTTTACCCAAATCATTTATTCAGCACCTTGCGAGCTTTACTTAGGTTTTCAAAACGGGGAGCCTGTGGCTGCTGGTATCGTCACCTCCACTTCACATGAGATACTCATCTCCGACATCGTTACTCTGGATAAAAATGCATTTGGAGGTGAAGATGTATTCACGCGGTTGTTGCTCGCAAAATGGCGTGCTAATCATGAGTGCAATGGTAATGTTTTTATAGAACAGTAGCTTGTCCTGATGGAATTGGTACTATAGCGCCTGGTTTGGTATTAATTTTAGCCTGCACGGAGAGCTATGTATGAATAAACAGCAAATAACATATTGGCTTAGTTGGACTGCTATGGTCTGTTATGCGCTGTTTTTGTCGTTTCCTGCTAAGTCAACTCGCTGGGAGCCTAAAAATATTCTTGTGCTGCATTCATACGAATCATCTTATCAATGGACATATGAATTTCAAAAGGGCATTGATGCTGTAGTTAAGAGCAGCAAAACACCGATTAAGCTCTCCATTGAATACCTTGATACAAAAAGAATTTATAGCCAAGAGTATCTTGAGGAGGCCAAAAAATACCTCCACGTTAAATATCGTGATTATCCATTCGATGCGGTTATTATTACCGATGACAATGCGTTAAAGTTCACTAAAGGGCTCTCAAGCCTATTTAAACCAGATACGCCTATGGTTGCGGTTGGCATCAACGACAAAAGTGCCACACTCGATGACATGACTAAGTACAATAAAATTATTTATGAATCTGAAGCTATCATAGAAAACTTCCATTTAATCAAATCATTACGGCCAAAACTCAAGAAAATCTATTATTTATCAGATCAAAGTCATACTTCGCAATTGATCCGAAAAAAAGTCGATGAAGTGCTGGCTACGGATCTTTTAAAAGGTATCGAGTTTATCGATATTAACTCCATCACTTTGGCTGAAGCAGAAAAGGTGCTATTCCAGATTTCCCCTGATGATGCGGTACTGCTATCGCACTTTAATACAGAGACAAATCAAGGTGTTTACCATACTTATCAAGAGATTTCCTACCGCCTAGCACAAGCTAGCGCTGCCCCCATTTTTGTACTGTGGGAGTTTTATATTCGTGATGGTATTGTTGGAGGGTATGTTAACCGTTCTGAGCAACTGGGAAATGATATCTTGATGGCGTTAAACCAATTTGTATCATTAGATTTAGCCTCCGCAGTTGACATGCAAATCAGCAGTACAAGAGCGGTTTTTGATTACCAAGCCATGCAGCGACATCAGATTGACATGAAAGCCTTGCCACAGGATGTGTTGGTTCTTAATCGTCCTCTCTCTTATTTTGAACAGCATTGGAAAGTGTTACTCGCGGCTAGCTTTATTATTCTCTGTTTGCTGGTTGTGATTGTTATGCAAGGGGTGACCCTCAGACAAAAAAGAGAGCTTGGCGTCAAAAACCGTAAAATAGTGGTATTGCAAGAGCGTACATTAGCCGTACAGCGGGAAATGATTCATTTACTCGGAGAAGCAATAGAAACGCGCTCTGGTGAAACGGGTAATCATGTTAAGCGGGTAGCAAGGCTCTCTGCGCTGTTGGCTCGCTTGTGCGGGTTAACGCAGCGCGAGGTAGAAATGATCGAGATCATCAGCCCAATGCATGATGTGGGAAAAATTGCGATTCCAGAGTCGATTTTGGATAAGCCTGGAAAATTAGCACCAGATGAGTGGGAAATCATGCAGACTCACACTACCGCTGGTTATAACATCCTCAATACAAGCGAAGGTGATATAACTAAATTAGCTGCGATTGTCGCGCATGAACACCATGAGCGTTGGGATGGTAAAGGTTATCCTAATCAGAAAAAAGGCACAGACATTCATATATTTGCTCGCATTACTGCGATAGCGGATGTGTTCGATGCTTTGCTAAGTGAGCGTTGTTATAAAGAAGCGTGGCCGCTTGAGAATGTAGTAAGTTTATTTGAACGTGAATGCGGTTTTCAGTTTGACCCTACTTTAGTCAATTTATTGCTTAATCATTTGGATGATTTTATCCAAATCCGTAATTTGTATCCCGATACGACAAGCTATTACAGAGCCGGCTAAATACGCCCCATTAAGTATCAAAGAGTGATGTGGCTATAAGTTATGCATATCAACTCTTATCTTCGTTTCATTCTGTTAACTCAATCATTTTATACATTCATCCAGCGGTTAAAATTAAGCATTGGATGAAGGAAGTGTTTATGACTGAGAAAAAAATAAAATGTATTATTTTCGACTGTGAAGGTACTTTAGTTGATAGTGAGCGTTTGTGCTGCGAAGCGCTAGTCAATGTATTGAACCAACTAGGAGCCCACCTTACTTTTGCACAAGTGAGTAACCATTTTGAAGGTGGGAAGATTGCGGACATATTGTTTCAGGCGCTTGAACATACGAATATTAACGCCGATCTTGATCTTTTAGAGAACCTTTATCGGGACAAAGTTAATGAGCTCTTCCAGCAATATCTTTCACCCATGGATGGTGCGATAGAACTACTTGAGTATTTACGCCAGCAGGGTATTGAATACTGTGTCACCTCTAATGCACCTAAAGAAAAAATATCATCAATATTACAACGGAGCGGTTTGCTCCCTTTGTTTGAAGGACGCATTTTTTCAGCCTTTGATGCGAATAGCTGGAAGCCTGAACCTGATTTGATTCGTTATTGTGCAATGAATATGGGATTTCTTTTGCAAGAATGTATTTATGTGGATGATTCAGCAAAAGGGGTTGAAGCGGGTATCAATGCAGAGGTACCAACCGTTCAGCTAGCACCTCTTAACCCACAGGGTTTTTCTCAAGCGCCTAATGTCGTTGTTATCGACACATTACTCGAGCTTAAACCATGGCTCAATGCACATTGTTGGCCAAGCAATGAATGTGTTTATGACTGATTAGCGCTGTGTGTACACCAATCATTTGCTGGACGCTTTGTAAGTGGTCGGTTTTAAAACCACATTGTGCGCAGATAAACTTTTCATTGTTTGTGGAAATAAAGTATTCGTCATGTTGACAAAGTGGACAGCAGTCTATTTTTTCAAGTGTTTTATTTATATTTTTCATAATCAATTCTCAGCAGCAAAAAGGGAGAGTCATGTTCTCCGTACTCACAGAATAAACACTAATCAAAACTTGCTCTCGGTAATATTTACCTTAGTTCCAAAAATTAGAGGCATTTCATACTTCACTGTAAGGAATGTTTGATTTTGGCCTAAACCATAATAGGCAAAGTGCCGTCATTGCCCCAAGGGTATCGCATAACATGTCTTTTTGTGCGTCCCAAATGTCGCCTTGTGAACCCAGAAAAGCGATTCCCTCATCACCACCCGCGATTGAGGCATACCACCATTCAATAATTTCGTAACCTGCTGCGATACTCATGATAGAGAAAAGCCCGAACAATGAGGCAATTAGCGGTTTACAGAGCTGCTTTCTAATTAAATATTCAGCGATAGGGTAGGCATAAAAGCCAATTGAGAAATGAGCGACGCGATCAAAATTATTACGAGATGATCCGATCAGTTCGTTGAACCAAGCAAACGGAACATCTGCAAATGTATATTTAGCCCCAATGGTATGCAAACTAAGCCACACAAACATCAGAATATAAGCCGTTGAGCTAAAGCGTAGTTTTGTTGAAGCCCAATAGACGAGTGCTAAGATTCCTAGCGCAGGGATGATTTCTGCTAACCAGACAGCACGAGAAACCGGCGCGATCGCTGAAAATAGAAAGAGTACACCGTAGATCGCCGTCAAAAATAAAAGCGTGCGTGAGAAGTTGAGAGACATGTTTTTTCCTATCACAAAATACCGATGGATAGTGCCACTATTTTGCACGATGTTCAATTTTGTTGAATTCTGTATCTTATAGACGTAGAAATTTGTGTTTGAGATGTGCGTATCTACCTTCGTTTTGTGATTGATTTTCGCATCGTCTTAGCAAAGAGATCAGCAAGGTGGAGAAGATCATGCAACAACTCGATCTTTCTCTTTTTATGTATTGATAGATAGTGCGTGTGATAAACGGACTCTAGTTCAAAAAGCCAAGATAATATGCGGTAAGAAACTCGACAAAAAAGCGATATTGGATTTGAATGAAGAGAGAACCTTAATATGAACGTCGAGACTATGTCCCAAAGTAGGCCCGAAAGTATGTCTGAAAGCTTAGAACTTACCGCTCAGTTTCAATCTTACATGGAAAATCCGCTGCTTTGGCCAATGTTGGAGGTGTTGCGTAAACAGCCTTCCGGTTGGAAAGTCCATACGTTAGCGGCACATTTAAGTGAACAGGGATTCATGCCTGTACTTGATAGCGCACCTGAAAAAGACCTCTTTAAGCGTAATTTTTTGATCATGAACGCGCTCTATCAGCTTCAAGAGACGCTTTACCCTGAAAAGTGGTTACAAGTATCAGCAATGGACATTGTACTAATGCCTGCGCATCGTGCCGTTAGTTGCGAAATCGACCCAGATGATCCATTGCGTGATTATTACACTCAGTGGAAAAATTATGAGGCTGATGAAGGAGAAGTGCGCCGCTTGTTGAATGAATTCTGGACTCGTTACCGTAAAGCAATGGGTGGAACGAGTAACCTTAATATGAATCGTCTTCAAGCATTGAGGCTGTTTAAATTACCAGCGGAAGCGACGCAAATTGAAATCCGGAAAACATGGCGCAAGTTGGCACTAAAGTGGCATCCAGATAGAGACAATGGCAATGCTGAAACGTTTAGAGTGTTATGTGAAGCATGGAATATTTTGCGGCAAAATAGTTAAAGCCCAAACCTTAAACTCTAGACAAGATATTTGTCGAATAAGGTCAACTGGCACTGTAAGGCATACCTAAGCTAACTACCTGTAATGTACTGAAGCAATAAGGTACTGAAGTAAAAAAGAAGCGATCTCTCGCTTCTTTTTGCTTTTGTTGTAGGGGAGTTAATCTTTACTGGTGGTTTTTAAATTGCGACTTGCGCATACGGTTCAACGCCGCCATCACATCGATGACACGTGGTTTCGCCAAATCACCATGGTTTGGCATATTTTGGTGCCATGTTCCTGCTAATAAAGCCATCATCTCTTTGCTTGGTTGCGCTGACCACCCCGGAGTCTGCGCAAACTGGAACCAAGTCCAGCCAATCGCATTGACTTCAGAAGGTGACTCCAATTGTTCTAACGCATTTAAATCGGTAAATTCTTTGCCAAAGCGAAGCGAATCAAGGCCTTTGGCAGAGACTCGGAATTTACCATCAACCAGTAATTTTTGCAGCGCAGTGCGATTCACAGCGCGTTCTGGGAAAATAGCCAGTGGCGTTTCACATTCGTTGTGACGAGCAGTTGGGTGCTGTTTGATGACTTCTTTAGCTTTGTTAGTCACATCAACAGCGTGGTAGTCATGCATCTGGATGACAGTATCGGCGACATCCAAGTAATCACCGGATCCCCCCATGACGATCAGTGTTGAGATATCCAAATCATCGCGAAGTTGCCCGATACGATCAACCAATGGTGTAATGGGCTCATCACCTTTACTAACCAGCGCTTGCATACGCTCATCACGGATCATGAAGTTGGTGGCGGAAGTATCTTCATCAATTAGTAATGTACTAGCGCCAGATTCAATGGATTCTTGTAACCACGCTGCTTGCGATGTTGAACCGGACGCATCTTGAGTGCTGAAATCGGAGGTTTCTTTACCCATAGGTAGGTGATTGATGTAGTTGGACAAATTTAAATTATGTACGCAACGGCCATCTTCAGCGCGAATTTTCATTGCTTGATGATCCGTAACAATTCGCTCGCGGCCATCGCCGGGAATATGGTTGTAAATTGAACGCTCAATCGCCGTTAACAAAGTCGATTTACCGTGAAAACCACCGCCGACGATAAGGGTTATACCTTTGGGGATGCCGAGTCCTTTAATTTTGCCTTGGTTTGGTGTCTCAAGCTCAACTTCTAACGATGTGGGGGCTTGGAAAGTAACGGCGTCTTTCATCGGCAGATCACAGTTACCTGCCAAGCGAGGTAATACGCTGCCATTGGCCACAAAAGCAACCAGATTGTGCTGTGCCAGTTGTGCACGCATTGCTTCTTGATCTTCGATCACCGCGCAATGCTCAAGTAGGGCATCTTTATCCAGTTCACGTTCAATGGTGGCCCTGCGAATGAATTTTGGCAGGTAGAAGGTGATGATGTTGAGCGCTTTCTTGGCCAGAATGTCACGACCTTCAGCGGGTAAATTGATGCGAAAACGAAGCTCAATACCATGCTCCGTAAAGAGAACAGCTGTACTATCAAGCACCGTTTGGCCCGTCAATGCGATGGCAATATGGTTCTCTTGCTTAGCAAACTCCGCAAAACTACGAGCGATAAAATCTCTTGCGGCCATTTGATAAGCGGGTGATTTCTCTTTTAACCATTCCAGACCGGTCAGAGACCATGCTCGAGTAGCGCGAAAGCGAGATGCAGAAGCGTAAGGGTCCGCTTGGATATGATCGATATGTAAGGTGAAATCACCAAATTCGTATTGACCTTTGATCTGCTGATAGGCGCGGTAGTTCTGTTTTTCTAGCTTTTTGAGAATTGATGTTAATAAATCCATCTCGATATCGCTCGTTTGGAAAGGAAAGGCGGCGATTATAGGAACCGCCACACTGAGAGTAAAGACATGATAAGGGATTCCTTTATCCTACAAAACCTTTGTCTCGGCAGGGTGTGCATAATTTTGGTTCAGTAGCCCAGCCTCAAACTCGTCACAAGGCATCGGTTTACCATAGAAATAGCCTTGGCCAAACTCACACCCTTCACTGATGATAAAGTCTTCTTGGCTTTGATTTTCAATCCCTTCGAGGATCACTTTCAGCTTTAATTTTTTGGCAACGTGAATGATTGAGCGAACAATTTCTTTATCTTCCTCACTTTGATCCAATTGATGTACAAAGCTTTTATCTATTTTTATGCAATCGAAGGGAAATTTTTTCAAATAGCTGAAAGAGGCGTAGCCCGTGCCGAAATCATCAAGTGACAACGTCACACCTAATTGGTGTAGAATTCGCAGTGTGTTGCGAGCCACCACTTCATCCGCAATCAAACAGCTTTCTGTTACTTCCAACTCTAAGTACCGAGCTGGAAGTTGGTAGGTGTTCAGTAGCTCACGAACTTGGTCTGCGAATTGGGCATTCTTTAATTGGACGGCTGAAACGTTAATGGCCATTTTGAAATTATCGACCTGTTTTGCCCATTGGCTCGTTTTTTCGATGGCCGATCGCAGGACAAAGTTACCCACTTCAAAAATCAGTCCATTTTGTTCGGCCATGTGAATTAAGGTTTCATTGGATATATCGCCCAATACGGGATGGCGCCAACGTAGTAGCGCTTCTGCCCCCGTCCAGCGATGAGTGGTTGGAGAGACCTTAGGTTGAAAATAGAGCATGAGCTCATCGTTGCGCACTGCTCGTAATAAGTAGCTTTCTAATTGGTTGATTTGCCGGAGTGAGTCACTGAATACTTGCGAGTGATAGCAAAACTTATGACCGGAATCTTTGCAAGAGACCATGGCAGCAGAAGCTTGTTTGAGCAGTTCTATAGCATTGTCAGTGTCTAAACTCGTTGCAATACCAATATAGGAATGAAGATGAACATTATGGTCATCGAGCTTAAATTCAGAATGACCGATTTCGACCAATTTATGGCACAACTTTTCCAAGTGACGCGCTAATAGTTTTGTTTTGACGATCAAGACTAAATCTGTCGATGTGGGTCGAGCGGTCAATATTTCAATTTTATCGCAGCGGCCTAGTCGCTCACGATATCGAGCGATGACTTGATCCCATGCTCGGTAGCCAAAGTGAGATTGAATATGACGAGCATTAGTGAAACCAATATGAATGGCGGCAACTTCGCTGTGCTGCTTTGTTGCTTGTAAAAGGCTATTTTTGAGCTCCAGTTCAAGTGCGTTGCGATTTAAAAAACCTGTGCTGATGTCATGCCACTTTTGATATTGAATCTGTTGTTCTGCGGCGCGGCGTTTATCGATTTCTTGCGTGAGCGAGTAGTTGAGATCAGCAAGATCTTGTGTTCGGTTATCGACGCGAAGCTGAAGCTCATCATTGAGCTGCTGAAGTCTTACTTGTTGGTATAAGGTGGTGAGCTGGGATTCAATGGTATCGCGAAAACTTTCCAGTAACTGCCGATAGGTGGGGCTAAAATGGTTCTCCTTGCTATCGAGTACGCAAATGGTGCCAAACATATCACCATTCGGCCACTTTAATGGGATGCCACAATAGGCAATCATGCCCAGTGGTACATCTGGATTATGCATCCATTTTTTATCGGCTAAAGCATTCGGGACCAATAGTTCCTGCTGTGTTTGCATCACAGTTTCACAGTACAGACCTTGTCCTAAGGGTTCTTTATGTCTGGTTTGATAGGGGTTGTCGACGTTGGTATTTTTACAGAATATTTCGAGTTTTTGCTGGCTAGCACGCATGATTAATGCGCTCGGAACGTTTAAAATTTCAGCGAGTAAATTCACAATGCGCTGCCATCCATCCATCATTGAAGAGGGGATGAGCATCTCATGTGTCTTTATTTTCGACATATTATCAAATTCCTTTGGACGACAAAGCTTAAAAAAGCCGAGCATTCATTGCTCTAGACTGACGATGACAAGATCCGCTCCTATGACCATAGTATGGTATTAAGAATAAGAACGCGCCGCCAATGTAACAAAAAAAAGCCCCAATAAAATATTGGGGCATTGAGATAGTTAGCTGTGTCTCGTAAATGATACGGAAGGAGTTAATCGGCTTGCTTGATATAATGGTCGATATTAATTTCTTGAGCATAATCAACACAATCAAAGTCGAAGCCATTGAGCTGCATGAATTCTCGCTTAAAGCCCTTGTAATCACCTAGTTGCTTAAAGTTGTACTGATCCATTTTCTCCAGTAAATCGGCCACTTTTTGCTGAGTATCTGGGTTGAGCTCCCAATCATCCATACGGATCAGTCGTTCGCCATCAACGGGTACTTTGCCTTTGCTAGAGAGTTTTTCGCTAAACAGACGCTGCATCTGCTCGATACATCCTTCGTGCGTCTCTTTTTCTTTCATCACCTTATACAATGCGACAATGTAAGGGCTTAAATTGGGAATGAACACGCTCGCCTTCGTGACTAAAGCTTTACAAACAGTCGCATAAGCCCCGCCGCCATAGTTAGACAATTTTAGGTTGAGAGAGTGGCTGGTTTGGTGCAAATCAATTTTGGCGCGTCCAAGTGTACCGTCAAGATAAATGGGGTGAGTAATCTGAGGGCCGATGTATGAAAAAGCAATGGTTTTACACCCTTGTGCAATCGATTCAGTGTTGATCAGCGTATCTATCCAGTTTTCCCAATCCTCGCCACCCATCACTTTCAGTGTACTTTCGATCTCTTCGTCATTTGCAGGGGCAATGGTGGTTTCTACCCACGTATCGTTTTCTAGTAATATCGTCGCACCAGAAAC
Organism: Vibrio sp. B1-2; assembly: GCF_963888445.1. Classification (NCBI taxonomy): domain Bacteria; kingdom Pseudomonadati; phylum Pseudomonadota; class Gammaproteobacteria; order Vibrionales; family Vibrionaceae; genus Vibrio; species Vibrio sp. B1-2. The sequence goes on along the minus strand of NZ_CAWPJH010000022.1, from coordinate 207,556 downwards.
GGCCTCACCAATCGGTTTGATGGCGGAGCGCCAATACTGATCTGAATTGGGTTTTGGTCTCATGCCGCTGGCGATACTGTAAATGACTAAATCGACTTCCCCTTCAAAATAGGTCTCTATCGCTTCAATCACTTGCTCGCGTACTGATGGTGAAAAAACATCCCCATCGATATTGACGGCGACTCGACCCGCTTGCTCGGCCTGTTGTTTAAAAAAGAGATTGTTGTACCAACCAGCACTACCAACCCCTTTTTCTGATGGCGTTTTTTCAAAGGAAACGCCAATCGTATCGGCTTCTGAACCACCAAAGGTTAGGGCAATGCGGGCGGCGAGCCCAAAGCCTGAAGATGCGCCTAAAATGAGAACTCGTTTTGGCCCGTGAGTGATCGGTCTGCAAGATTTTACGTAATTAATCTGTTGTAACACAGCTTGTTCGCATCCGAGTGGATGAGCAGAGCGAGCGACCACACCTTTGATCATAGGTTCAATGTGCATAGTTTGTACCTTTGCGGTTAGGGGAATGGTCTAAAAAATATCGTAAAACTAGGTAAAGTTCATTGAGCTGAGGCATTAAAATCAGAGATGCTCTGCTAAATGTTGCGCAACAAAATTGGCGATCCACGGCTGAGCGTCGACCGTCGGATGTAAGCCATCGGCCATCATCCACTCGGGTTTAATGATCACTTGCTCTAAGAAAAAGGGCAGTAACGGCACAGTATGTTGGAGGCTAAGCTCAGAATAGAGGCTATAAAAGGCATCGCTGTAGCGTTTGCCATAATTTGGTGGAATGCGGATCTGCATCAAAAGAGGTGTTGAGCCTGATTTTTTTATTTGGCCAATGATGGCGGTTAAATTGCTGCTGATCAATTGAGGTGGAAAGCCACGCAATCCGTCGTTCGCACCAAGCTCAATAAGCACTGCATCAGGGGTATGCAGGGTGAGTAGTGACGGTAAGCGGGCTAGGCCATTGCCCGTTGTATCGCCAGAAATACTGGCATTAATGACATCAATGTCTGATTTACCTTCAGCTTGTAACGCATTAGGTAGCAAGCTAGGCCAAGCTTTTTCAATCGGCATTTGGTAACCGGCGCTTAAACTATCACCCAATATCAAGAGTGTGGTACTACTAGCGCTAGCTGAGAATAATAAAATACAAATCAAGGAAAGAAGTCGAGTCATGCAAACATCCGTTATTAGAGCACATTCATTATCTAAAACAGTCTCTACCAATCAAGAGCATTTAACAATCCTAAAAGAGGTAAACCTAGAGATCAAAAGTGGTGAAAGCGTGGCGATAGTCGGAACGTCTGGTGCGGGGAAATCAACCCTGATGACGCTGTTGGCTGGGCTTGATACGCCGACACGCGGAGAGGTAGAGCTATTGGGTCAGCCATTGTCTCAACTGGACGATGAAGGACGTGCGGCGATCCGCAGTCAATCGGTTGGCTTTGTGTTTCAAAGCTTTTTGCTGATCCCAAGCTTGTCTGCGTTAGAGAACGTGACGCTACCTTGTTTGTTAAAAGGCGAAAAAGAGGATGTGGATCGTGCTAAATCCTTGTTGACGGCCGTTGGTTTATCGCATCGAATGCATCACTCTCCTGCACAACTTTCAGGGGGCGAGCAGCAACGAGTCGCGCTAGCAAGAGCCTTTATGATCAATCCGAAAGTGCTGTTTGCCGATGAGCCTACTGGCAACCTTGATCAAGAAACCGCGGCAAAAGTGGTTTCATTATTGTTTGAATTAAATAAGCAGCACGGAACGACCTTAGTGCTGGTTACCCATGATCCCGCTCTTGCGGCTCAATGTGATCGTATTTTCCACATGCAAGCTGGTATGTTGGAGGAGCGGTAATGAGCGAGATGTCGAGCCGTTCACTCAATAAACGATTAATTCGCTGGAGCTTAGGTGAAATCCGCCACGGACAGTTGTGGCCTATTTCAGTGGCGCTAACCTTGATCATTGCTTGTATTTTTGCGCTGACTGCCTTAGCTGAGCGTATGGAGCAAGTGATTGTTAAACAAGGTAAAGACGCACTCACTGCCGATAGTGTGTTTGTTTCCGCAAACCCACCCCCAGCGTCATTGCTCGATCAGATCGAGCGCTTGCAACTGCCGTCTTCACAACTTACGCGTTACGCGACAATGGCATTCAGTGAGCGCGGTATGCAGTTAGTCACTGTCAAAGCAGTGGATAGTGCTTATCCGCTACGCGGTGAAATGCGTCTTTCTGATGATGTGACGACATTTCAGCACCTTGCGCCGAATCAACTGTGGTTAGATGAACGAGTGTTTGCGCAATTAGACGTTCAAATTGGTGATCAGGTCACGCTGGGCGATGCCGACTTTACGGTATCGGGACGCATCCTTGAGGAGCCGGGACTCAGCTTTAATCCGTTTCAACAGATGCCCGCGGTGTTGATCCACCAAGACGATGTGGCTCGTACTGGTGCACTTCAATTGGGGAGCCGAGTGCAATTTAGCGTGTTCATTAATGGTGATGATGGACAGATTGAAGCAGTAAAACAGCCCGTTACTTTAACGCCTAGCGATCGTTGGCGCGACCGAAATAGCGCCAGCCGAACGAATGAGGTTTTTGAACGCACAGAGCAATATTTGTCGTTAACCGTAGCGATTGTGATCATCATGGCGGCAACCACATTAGTCCTGACTTGTCAGCACTATGTTTCTACGCGGCAAAAAACCATCGCCATGTTAAAAAGCCTTGGAGCGAGCAAACGTTGGATCCGCCAATGGTTGTTCGTACAAGTGGTGATTTTGTTTGTTTCTGCTGCGGTGCTTGGGGTATTGATCGGCATTGGCCTAGAGTCTTTATTACGCGTGCCGCTGGTGGATTTATTGCCTACGCCTTTACCGAGTTATGGCGCTAAACCCGCTTTTATTGCGTTGATGGCGAGTGTATTGATCGCTTTTCCTGCACTCGGCATTCCTTTACTGCATTTGCTAGATACCAGTGCGCTCAATGTCATGCAAACAGAGCGAGCGAAACCGAATCATCGCCGTAATGGGCTGCTCATCTTGATTCCGTTAGTGCCGATGCTGTGGGTTTATTGGAATAACCTCTTAGTGTGGATCGTGTTGGCTGGGATAGTGACGCTTTTTGCAGTGCTTGCTGTGGTCAGTGTTTTGGTGGCTCGTAGTTTAGGACGTCTTCCGCTCTCTACCGCGCTTAAATTAGCGCTCAGCCGAATCAATCGTTCGGCAATCACGACCGGAGTCCAGTTTGGCGCGTTAGGATTATCGTTAATATTATTGGCGATCATCTGGTTAGTGCGTACCGATTTACTCTCTGATTGGCAGCGAACCTTACCCAGCGATGCTCACAACGCATTTGCACTCAACATTTCACCAACTGAAGTTAATGATTACCTTAACACGTTAGACAGCGCCAGCATTGTGCGTTCGCAAGCCTATCCGATCATCCGAGGACGTTTATCGACTATTAATGGCATAGAGGCCAAGCAACAAGCTCAAGGTGAAGAGGGGAGTGATGCGTTGAGTCGAGAGCTCAATTTCACTTGGGGAGAATCGCTACCCAGCAATAACCAACTGACGGCAGGAACGTGGACAGAGCAAGGTGGCGTTTCGGTTGAATCCGACGTTGCTCGTGATTTGGGGCTGAAACTGGGTGATAGTTTGGGGTTTGTGATCAATAGCCAAACCGTGGAAGCGAAAGTAAATTCCATTCGCCAAGTCGAGTGGCGAGAAATGAAGCCTAACTTCTATTTCATTTTTACCCCAGACCTATTGCAGGAGATCCCTGCCACGTGGCTGGTGAGTTTCAGAGCGCAAGATCAAGATAACGCCTTGCTTGCCACCCTTGCTCGCACTTACCCTACGGTCAGTTTGATGGATATCCGGGCAATGGGCGATAAGATTCAAACTTTGCTGACGCAAATTATCTGGTCAGTGACAGTGCTGGCTGCAATGGGTGTGATTGCTGGTATTTTGCTGATTTTTACTCTGTTGCGTTTAAGTTTAAGCCAGAGGCAACAAGAAATTCGCTTATACCGCACTTTAGGGGCCAGCAAGCGCCGCGTCGAGCAGACTATTTGGGCTGAATACGGTTTGATGGCGCTCATTGCCGGAGTTGTCGCAAGCCTTGGCTCTGACGCGGTGGTGGCCAGCGTCATGAAGTTCGGTTTTGAACTAGAACCTATGGCGCATTACAGCATGTGGTTGGTGCTACCCTTGGCGACGTTTTGCACATTATCGCTGGTCGTGAGTAGTTTAATTAAGCGGCTGTTAACCCCTATAAATAAAGAGTTTAACTAGCGGTATCCATAATCCCAGACGGAGTTATCCACAAAAACAGTGGATAAAGTTTGGGATAACTCGACGGCTTGATAACGGCCTATTTGCGCTTAGCCCCGTAGTTACCTTGGGTTGCGCAGTTTTGTTATTCACAAGGTTGAAAAAACGTCGTTTTGGCTTTATTGAGTCAAGCAATTTTTTAAGTTATTTGTCGATTATGCGTATTGCTTGTTAGTCGTAAAACAGATAAGACCACGTGAAAAATGTGATTTTAATAACGCTTTACAAGCTTTAGAATGCATCCGGGTTTTCCAGAGTACTCGTATCTTATGTCATATAAAAAGTTCAATACAGATTCTCCATGTGTCGCAATTATTGGTGGGGGTGTGGCTGGTGCCACTGCCGCCGTTCATATGGGAGAACTGGGGCTCAATGTGCTGCTTTTGGAAAAAAGCGCTGGTCTCGTTAATGGGCCGCCGATTTGCCATCTGCACGCGGGCGGTAACCTCTATCGTGAAATTTCGCAGCAGCAGTGTCTTGAGTTACTTAAGCAGTCGATTGAAACCGTCAGGCTCTACCCCCACACGCTGAATAAGCGACCTACTGTGATTGCTGTTCCGCATAGTGATGGCGGTGAGTCGCAAGCCTTATTACCAAGGCTAGAGCTTATTCAGCGCAGCTATCAACAATTGGTTGATGAAGACCCACGTAATCAGCAGCTTGGTCAACCCCAAGAGTATTTCAAACTCTACAGCCGTGAAGCACTGCAGGTATTAGCAACTCAGCAACAGAGTGATCAACCGACATCATTCGATGATTGGGTGATCCCTTTTGCTCAACATGCAGATTTAAATCAGTTGAAGTACCCAGTCATTGCGGTGCAAGAATACGGTTGGAGTGTTTTTCGGCTGGCGGCCAGTGCTGAGCTTGCGTTAGCGGCGATGCCTCATTGCCAAGTTTTAACGCACGCTCAATTAATCAAATCTGATTTTATTGATGAGCAATGGCAGCTCGTTTATCTGGATGCTCAAAAGCATGAACACGTTATTCATGCCGATTATTTAGTCAATGCATGTGGTTATGAAACGGGAATAGTCGATGATTTGGCTAAGGCTCCGCGTCAACGCTTGGTGGAATTTAAAGCGGCTTACGTTACCCGTTGGGCAGAATGCGACCAGCAATGGCCAGAAGTGATTTTTCACGGGCCAAGAGGCACCCCACAAGGAATGGCTCAGCTAACACCGTATGCTGATGGTCTATTTCAGTTGCATGGTATGACCGAGGGAATCACGTTATTTAAAGATGGGTTAGTGGCCTCGCAAGCTGGATCATCACAGCCCGTATTGCCTGATTATCTCGAACGCAAAATTAAGAACGGTTGGCAACAGGACGCACTGCAAGAGCGCAGTGAACGAGCCATACACCACATGAGTCAGTTCATCCCACAGTATATTCAAGCACAAGTAGCTGGTAAGCCACTGTTTGGTGCGCAGCAAATTCCCGGCCAAGATGCCACATTACGAGCCGCTGATGTTACGTTTGAAGCTCATAATTATGCGCGAATCGAAGTGGTCAAAGGTTCATCCGCGTTGGAAGCGGCAACTAAAATTGTTCAGCATTGGCAGTTAGTGAACGATGAAGACTTGCTACAATCGATAGAAGCTCGTCACCCCATCAGCATGAGTTTGGCTCTTGAGCTGGTGGAAGAGAAAGCTATCGCGTTAGCTAAGGCACGCGCTTATCCTGAAGCATTGGCAAAAATTGTCGGTATGGTTTGATTGGTGACACCTTGCGGTTTTCTAAAGGAGCAAGGTGATAGTCGTTAGTAGCCGAAATAACGCGCCCATTGGCACCAAACCTCTTGCAGGCCTTGTATATCACCTTTGACAAAACGTATTTTCTGCCCCGGTTTTGCTTGTGCCAAACGGGGCAGATCAATGCGAGCCACACACCCTAATTTAGGGTAACCGCCGATGGTTTGGCGATCGTTGAGTAAAATGATCGGTTGGCCATCTGGCGGGATTTGAATCGCCCCCAAAGCAATTCCTTCCGATAAAATAGGTGTCGCGGGTGGGGTAACCGTATCGCCATTAAGACGATAGCCCATGCGATCGGCATGCTGACTGACAGTGAAGCTGGTTTGATAAAAGCGATCGAGTTGCTGCGATGAAAATTGCAGGGCTTGGTAGCCTTCAATGACGCGTAATTTAAGTGGCAGATTATAATCAGGCTTATAACGAAAAGTAATGTGTACGGGTTTGTTATCGATAGCGTGGGGATTAAAGTGCAGTGAATCGCCCGCTTGCAGTGGTACACCGTTTTGCGTTAACCCACCAAGCTGTTCTTTGGGTACGGTGGCAACACTACCTAAATGATGAGGCACAATGAACCCTCCGCGCACGGCCAAATAAGCTCTTAAGCCATTTTTGGCTAGGCCAAATTTCAGTGTTTGCCCGGCTTGCGCGCTAAAGCTTCGCCAATTACCAATAACTTTGCCATCTAACGTGGCCGATAAATCACCACCTGCAATTGCCAGCATACATGGATGTTTAACATGAAATTCCGCCTGACCAAGCGTGATTTCAAGCGTTGCTAAATTGACTCGGTTACCCAGTAAATGGTTGGCCCAACTGTAGGCGTAATCATCGACTGGTCCTGATTGAGTAACACCGATATGACTGAGACCAAAGCGGCCAAAATCTTGAATTAAGCTCAGTTGACCGGGTTTTATCACCTGTAGTAGGGGGCTCATGAATGGTGCTCCCACTGCGAGGCTAATTGAGGTATTTCACCTCCTAATGATAAAAATTCCTCGCGAGTCATCGCTGTAAACTTCACTTTAGTTCCAATCGAAAAAGGCGTCATTGGTGTTTGATGAGGAGAAAAGAGCGCATGGGGGCAATTGGCGATGATATTCCATCCCCCGGGAGAGTTGTTCGGATAGACGGCCGTTTGCTGTTCTGCAATCGCGACGCTGCCTTTGGCCACACTAAGGCGTGGGGTGGCATGGCGCGGTAAGCGTAATTGTTCATCTACTTCAGCCATAAAGGCAAAGCCTGGTGCAAAACCGACGGCACAAACGGTGTAGACCGTTTGAGTGTGTAGCGCGATAACTTGTTGCGTGGATAAACCAAGCGCATGGTAGCGCTTCAAATCTGGGCCGACACTTTCATCGTAGTAAGCGCCAAGCTCAACCAAATTGTGGATGGCTTCCACAGCTAAAGATAAGGCCGCGATCGCTGTGATCAATTGCTGCTCTAGCTCCCTTTGAGTTATACGATAAGGAAGGTAATCGATCAAAATGGTAGTGTAAGAGGGAGTGACATTCATCAGGTAAGCAGAAAACTGCACCATGATCTGTTGCGCAACTTGTCCGATATCGAGTGACAGATCGGCCGATGGCGGGTGAGCAAAACGCAATAAGAGGCTGCATTCCGCAACGGGTTCAATGCTGTAGTTCAATGTCACTTAACACTCCTTGTGATGACGTTGTAGCCGCTAGGAGATACACGTGTAATGGTTCAACGCTCTCGTAGACAAATTCGGATTTTCTCTATCAGTTCAATCGCTGCCGGATTATCGCCATGCACGCAAATCGTATCGGCTTCGATAGGGATCACAAAGCCATCCGAACTGGTCACTTTTCCGTAATCAACCAGTTGTTTAATTTGATTGATGATCGCCTCTTCATTAGTCAGCACTGCATTGGCTTGGCCTCTTGGAGTGAGCATACCATTAGCGAGATAAGTCCGGTCGGCAAAGGCTTCAAACAGCAATGGCACGTCATAAATATCGGCGATATCAAGGTAATCTTGGTTATTGCCTGAAGCTAAGATCATCAAGGGCACATTGAAGCAAGAAACTGCATCGACCACTGCGCGAAAGACAGATTTGTCACGCATCATATCGTTATATAAAGCCCCATGAGGTTTGACGTAGCTTATCTCGGCATTTTTGCTCTCACATAATGCCTTGAGTGCACCAATCTGGTAAATCAGTAACTCGCAGATCTCTTCTTCGCTAAAACTCATTGAACGGCGACCAAAACCTTGCAAATCGGGGTAACCCGGGTGAGCGCCAATCATTACATCAAATTGAATCGCCAGCTCAATCGTTCGGCTCATCACGTGTGGGTCAGAGGCATGAAAGCCACACGCAATATTGGCCATGTCAATCCAAGGCATCACCAACTCATCAGCACCCATTTGCCATGCACCGAAGCTCTCGCCCATGTCACAATTGAGAGTGATTGTTCTTTTTGTCACAGGTTGCATCATCCTTGAGTGTCCATGTTGAGTAACTTGCCGTAATCAAAGGCAATATACAGTGATCCGATTCATTGTTTGGCGATAAGTATGGGCCGAAAGATAGCGAATTGGCCTGATAGACAAACATTAAAGCAGATTGATTTATAAGTGAAGTTTAGGTTGAAAGTCGTTAAACTTGCACAACCAATGTCAGAAGGTAAAAACAATGAAAGTATTAGTGACAGGCGGGATGGGGTATATCGGCAGCCATACCTGCATTCAAATGATCCACGCCGGTATGACACCCGTAATTTTTGACAACTTATACAATAGTAAAGCATCGGTTTTAGAGCGCATCGAAAAAGTGTCCGGTGTGAAGCCGCTGTTCGTCCATGGTGATGTACGCAACCAAGCACAACTGGTTGAAGTGATGAAAGCGCAAAATATTCAAGCGGTGATCCATTTCGCAGGCTTAAAAGCAGTCGGTGAGTCAGTAGAAAAACCATTGGAATATTACGATAACAATGTGAATGGCACATTGGTACTGGTGGCGGCCATGCGTGAAGCTGGCGTGAAGGCACTTGTTTTTAGTTCATCTGCAACCGTATACGGTGACCCAGCCTCAGTGCCTATTACCGAAGATTTCCCAACCAGTGCGACCAACCCTTATGGGCGTAGTAAGTTAATGGTTGAAGAGTGCTTGGCCGATTTCCATAAAGCCAACCCAGATTGGAGCATTACACTGCTGCGCTATTTTAACCCTGTAGGTTCACATCCATCAGGCGAGTTAGGTGAAGATCCACAAGGTATTCCGAACAACCTAATGCCTTTTGTCTCGCAAGTGGCTGTGGGTCGAAGAGCATTTCTCTCTGTTTTTGGCAGTGATTACTCCACTAAAGACGGCACAGGGGTTCGCGATTATATTCACGTAATGGACCTAGCCGATGGTCATATTGCTGCGCTGGAAAAAGTAGGCCAACAAGCAGGCTTGCACATTTATAACCTAGGCACAGGAAATGGCTACAGTGTACTAGAGATGGTGAAAGCGTTTGAACAAGCGTCAGGTAAAAGCGTGCCGTACCAATTGGTCGAACGCCGCGCTGGTGATATTGCGGAGTGTTGGGCAGATCCAAGCAAAGCGATGGCGGATCTAGGTTGGAAAGCGACTCGCAGCCTAGAAGCGATGACACAAGATACGTGGCGTTGGCAGTCAAATAATCCACAAGGTTATCCTGAGTCTTAAGCTCTTGCTTCAACTTCTCTGCGATGAATGAAATAAATAGCCAGTCAAATGACTGGCTATTTTGATCTGACTTGATTATTCAAGCAATCCAATGATCAGTTAGTCCGATAACGGCTTAAAATTTCACCAAGGTTGCGCGAAGCGTTTGCAAGGCTAGCGACACCTTGCGATGAGGTTTGCGCAACACTGCGAATCGCATTGGATTGTGTACGAATATCGCTCAGCTCAGCAGCAATATCATTAGCAACGGCGCTTTGCTCCTCGGCTGAAGTTGAAATTTGAATACTCATGTCATTGATCATTTTTGCTGATTCAGCAATTTGATTGACGTTATTGCCGATGTTAGCGACTAAATCACTACTGGTTTGAGCTTGACTAACCGTTTGCTCAGTAATGCGTGCGATATCTTGACTTTCGGTTTGCAGCTTCTCAATCATGGATTGAATTTCAACAGTAGCCGCTTGCGTGCGGCTAGCTAAGGTGCGAACTTCATCAGCTACCACGGCAAAACCGCGCCCTTGTTCACCAGCACGTGCCGCTTCTATTGCAGCGTTCAGTGCCAATAAGTTCGTCTGTTGCGAAATGGCATTGATGGTGGTGATCACATCGTTAATCTGCGCCGTATTTTCATTCAATGTTGAAACCGAATGAGAGGCTTGTTCAATGAATTTTGACAACTGGGAAATTTCATTAATCGCTTGCTGAACTAGCTGTGAGCTCTCTTCCGCTTGTTTTGAATCTTGCTCGGCTTGCTGATTGGCTTGTTGGGAAATGGTCGACACTTCTTGCGCCGAGGCCGTCATCTCTTCCATGGCCGTGGCGACGGAATCCAAGGAAGCGTATTGGCTACTGATTTGTTGCTCGCTCTCTTTCATCTCATGGGCAAAAGAGCTGGATGTTTCACCGAGAGTGGTGGCGTTTTGTTTTACTGAAACTACCAGTTCGGTCAGGGTGTCCATGGCGTTATCGAGCGCGCAGCCAATGGTGCCAAACTCATCTCGACCGGGGTGAAAACCTAATCGTGAAGTTAAATCACCTTTTGAAATTTTCAAGGTTGTTGTGTACAGCACCCACAATGCACCGCCAATAAAAGTAGCGACCCAATAGAGGAAAATAGCAAAAGGGATTGCCCACAAATAGCTCAACAGAAAAGTCGAGAGTGCCGATCGCTGAGCGTCTTTTTCAAGATAAGAGAGATTCTCTGTCAGTGCGTAAACTTTGCCATCGCTGTGTTTTGCTGTGGCGGTAATCACCCCTTTTTGATAACTAGTTGCGGCTAAAGAATGGCGAGTTTCAACCGCTGAAAGGGTTTGTGGATCTGCGCCGCTGGCAAGCAGACCTTGCAGTTTGTACTCAACGGCCAACTTCGATTGCGCTTCTATCTGGGCCAGTGAATCAACATAGCGATTTCCTGCGACAAAGCTTAAAGCGGTGAGGAATAAAGCGAAGATCACCCACATCTTGTCATTAATTGACATTTTAATGAACACGCGGTCAATCGTCCTGAACTGAACTTCTTTCATTGCTGCTCCGATATGCAAAAAAGTAATAGTAAATTTTATAAATATACTAAGGCTAAATGTGTGTGTTCGTGCAGAATTTTATGAAATGAATGTTGACTTAAATGTCAAGATTGAGACTTTGATCTTATTTTAGGTTAAAAAAAGTGGGGAGAGTAATATTACTCTCCCCACTTTTAACTTTAATTGATTAACCCAGAGCGGGTAGCACACCAAGGCTAATAAAGATTTGCGAAGTGACGATCATCAAACCAATGGTTGCTGTCATGGTCAAAGCCAGTTTGCCGCCTCTGACTTGATATTGTGTTTCACCCTGCAGTTGGAATACTTGGTTTGAACGCACTTTAATCACCATCACAATCGGTAAGAATATGGCCAAAATAGTCAACGCAATAGCTGCGTAACCGAGCGCCATAATAAAGCCTTGAGGGTAAAATAGCGCAAAGACTAATGGTGGCAGATAGGTGATGACGGAGGCAGCCATACGGTGCAATGGAATGTTCTTTTTCTTAATCGTATCGCCCATGAATTCAAACAAGCCCAAGCTTACGCCTAAGAATGACGTCAAAAGTGCAAGGTCGGCAAACACGCCAATAATGCTGCTTAAATTGGATTGATGAACGGTTTGCCCTAATGTCACAATTAGCGCACTCAGGCCGGAATTCTCAACCAGCTGAGGTTGGCTAACGACACCTAACGTGACGATCTGCCAAAAAATGTAAATAATCAACGGGATAGCAGAACCAATTAAGATGGCTTTGCGCAGCGAAGGGGTGTCGCCATCTAAGTAATTCACAATCGCCGGAATACTGCCATGGAAACCGAATGAGGTGAAAATGACGGGAATTGCAGCAACGATTAAGCCTTGCTCAAGTGGCATACTAAGCAAGTATGACTGAGAAACATTAGGTGCAAGAAATGAGAGCACTATAATCATCGCGACCATTTTACCGGCAAACAGCAGGCGGTTCACTTTATCAACCGTGCTGGTGCCGATCGTCACCACAAGTGCAACCAGTAAAGTAAAAAGCAAGGTGCCTAGCGGATTGCTGATCTCAATGCCAGCAAACTCTGTCAGGCGATGAGTGAATTGTGCGCCGCCACCGGCAATGTAAGCTGCACAAAGCGAATAGAACAAAAATAGCATAGCAAAGCTCGCTACCCATTTTCCTTTTTGCCCTAAGATCTGTTTAGCCAATGTATGTAAGGTGGCGTCTTTGTCTGCATATTGATGGATTTCAACCATTAACAATGCAGTGAAAGCCATTAATGCCCAGAGGGCGATCATAATCAGTAATGATGTGCCAAAGCCGATACCTGCAGAAGCGAGCGGTAGAGCTAGCATGCCTGCACCGATAGTGGTCCCTGCGATGATCAAAGTACTGCCGAAAATCTTTGATTGAGTCATGGTGTAAAGTTCTTTATACGTTATGTTGTGTTTCAGGGAGTGATATATATGAATACAACGGGGTGTTGACCATTAATCCACTCATTTTGGGCTATATTGTAGAACTTCGGATTCATTTTCAACAGCTTTGTAAAAATAAAAATCCATGAGTGTATTTTTTTGTTTACATGGCAAGGTGGCGGCTAAATAAGAGTGGTCGAAATCGTTTCGCTGTGATAGATATTGTGGTGATGATTAATTTGACTATTCGCTTTCAAAAAACTGTCATATAAATCATTTAAAAAGGATCTTGCGACGTGATAATCCCGTCTCAGTAAATATCAAAGGAGGTCGATTAATGAGTGACCAATATAAAAACGATGAGTGCTTAGAGTGGCTCGACGCCATGGAGATCGGATTTGATTTATCCGATTATGACTCTGTATCTCATGAATGCTCTGAACAGAGCGCAGAATAGTACCAGCCAGCAGCCTATGCTGGCTATGCTCCTTACATTCCCCCCTCATGTATCAATTCCCTAACACTGCTGATTTCCGCTGATTTTGAATAGGCGATTACCTTGCGCTTTGTTACAATCCGCGCCCTGATTTCCAATAGGTAAGCTGCAATGTCTGATACTGTGCACCCATTCCAACGTTTAGGACTTTCAACCACATTAGTTAGCGCTCTGCAATCTTTAGGTTTTGAACAACCGACGGATGTTCAATCTCAAGCTATCCCGCATGTTTTGGCTGGTAAAGATGTCATGGCTGGGGCGCAAACGGGTACCGGCAAAACGGCAGCTTTCGGTTTACCTATTTTGCAACGTTTTCTTGATAACCAAGCCGAGCGAGAAGCCAATAGTAAAGTTGTGCGCGCGCTTGTTTTGGTTCCGACTCGTGAGCTGGCTCAACAAGTGTTTGATAGCTTAAGTGCTTATGCACAAAGCACTACATTGAAGATTGTCACCGCGTATGGTGGAACCAGCATGCAAGTGCAAACACGTAACTTGCGTGGCGGTGCGGATATTTTAATTGCGACGCCTGGGCGGTTAATTGACCATCTGTTTGTGCGCAACATTATCCTGACGCAAACCGAAGCGTTGGTGCTGGATGAAGCCGATCGCATGCTCGATATGGGTTTTTTGCCTGATATCCAACGTATTTTGAAACGCATGAATGATGAACGCCAAACGCTGTTTTTCTCGGCCACCTTTGATGACAAAATCAAAGCATTAGCACACAAAATGATGCGTGACCCTGTCGGCGTGCAAATTTCACCAGCCAATGCGACCGCTGATACTGTAAAACAGATCGTTTATCCAGTGGATAAAAAACGTAAAAGCGAGTTATTAGCTTATCTAATTGGTTCACGTAATTGGCAGCAAGTCTTGGTATTTACCAAAACCAAACAAGGTAGCGATGAGCTAGCCAAAGAACTGAAATTGGACGGCATCAAAGCGGCCTCGATCAATGGCGATAAAAGCCAAGGGGCGCGCCAAAAAGCATTGGATGATTTTAAATCAGGTAAAGTTAGAGCGTTGATCGCTACTGATGTTGCGGCTCGTGGAATTGACATTCAGCAACTTGAGCAAGTGGTTAACTACGACATGCCCTATAAAGCGGAAGATTACGTGCACCGTATTGGTCGCACAGGCCGGGCCGGGCTAACGGGTTTCGCGGTCTCTTTGATGAGCCGAGATGAAGAGTATCTGCTTGAAGCGATAGAGGCCTTACTCAATCAACGCCTGCCACAAGAGTGGTTAAAAGGGTTTGAGCCGAGTTTGTTGGAAGCCTTACCGACTGAGCGTAGCAGCCGTAAACCTAGCCGTTCAGCGGAAAAAAGAAAGATGAAAGCAAAACTAAACATCCATGCCGGTAGAGGTAAGCGATAAAGCGCCCGCTTTATCTGGCCCAGTCACATTCAATATCATACAGCAACTCATTGATGGAGTTCGGACAGAGCGTCTGAGCTTCGTCGATATGGAACTTGGCGATCATCAAGTCATTAAAGAGTTGCCAATGTTTTAGTAAGCATTGGTTCACATCTTGAGTTTCATCTGACCATGTTTCTTTTAAAAATGGCGTGAGGCTCGCCGCGCCGTGCGCGTACATGATCATCTGCCATTTTATCTCCCACACCTTTATTGGTGTGGCTGAAAATTCACGGTTGTATTGCTCGGCAAGTTGTTCGACGAGCTGCTCAATTTCACCTGCGCTGTCGATAAAATAATCAAACAGAGCATCTTCTTGTCTTACCGCATCGGCGATCAGTTGAATCGGCTGTTTGACTGTCAGCATATGCGCGAGCAGCCGTACAATGAACAAATACAACTGCACGTTGGCGGGGGTGTTGGCTGGGATCTCTTTCAATATATGACGTAAATAATTCTCCATATAAAGATGGAGACCATCGCTGATACTGCGCCATATTTGCTCTTTACTACCGAAATGATGACGCAGCAAACTGTGCGAAACCCCAGCTTTTTCGCTGATCGTTCGTAATGACACTCGTGCATAACCTAGCTCGCAAAACAGATCCGCAGCGACCACTAGAATATCTCTTTTGGTTTTTTGGGCATCAGTGGCACTTCGGCGGCCTTGTCTTTTGGTCATTTTTTAACTCGTCTCATTTTTTAACGAGCGCAGTTGTACCAGATTTGAGAGGTAGTTTCACGGAAAAAACGCTTTGACAGTCATAACCGATGATAAGGTTATGACTGCACAATGTTAATTGGATCAGAGATAAAGGGAGAGTTTGCTGATTAGAAAATCAATATCATCGCGTGAGACGTCTTTATGGGTCACAAAACGTACCGGATTACCTGGCGAAACTTTTATTCCATCTTGCGCCAACTGATTGGTAATTGTATGGATATCGATAGAATCAGCTAATTTGGCAAATACGATGTTAGTTTGCACTAAATCTGGATTGACGGAAAACCCGTTTAAGTCCGCTAATTTGCGCGCTAAATATTGGGCATTGTCGTGATCAGTCTTCAGCTGAGTGACTTGTTCAGTCAATGCAAGGTGGCCTGCTGCGGCCAAAATGCCGGCTTGACGCATGCCGCCACCGAGCATTTTTCTTAAACGTCGAGCCTTGGCAATGTAGGTTTTTGAACCTAGTAGTAGCGAGCCGATAGGAGCTGAAAGCCCTTTAGATAAACAGACCGTCATTGAGTCAAAGTATTGCGCAATCTCTTTAACATCCACATCCAGCGCTACAGCGGCGTTGTATACGCGCGCGCCATCTAAATGCAGTGCCAAATGGTGTTGATCAACAAACGTTCGCGCTTGCGCTAAATAGGCGAGTGGTAGAACTTTGCCATTGATGGTGTTTTCAAGGCTAAGTAATCGAGTGCGAGCAAAGTGGGCATCATCAGGTTTAATGGCCGCGCGCAGTTTATCGAAGTCTAACGTGCCATCAGGGTTATTTTCGATTGGCTGCGGCTGAATAGAGCCAAGAACCGCGGCGCCCCCAGCTTCATATTTGTAGTTGTGCGCTTGTTGGCCACACAGGTACTCATCGCCACGCTCACAATGTGACATTAAACCCAGCAGGTTGGCTTGTGTGCCTGACGTGGTAAATAGCGCCGCTTCAAAACCGTGTCGCTGCGCGGCCCACTCTTCTAAGGCGTTGACGGTTGGGTCATCGCCATACACATCATCACCCACATCGGCATTAGCCATTGCTTCACGCATCGCGGCGGTGGGTTTAGTAACGGTATCTGATCGAAAATCCATATAATCTCCTCATGCGTTTTTCTATTTTTGCTAGAAGCATTTTCACTTCAATTCTTATCTGTGCTTGTACTTTATTGATAGCTAAGCACTTTATCGATAGCTAAGTATTTTATAGATAACCACACAGCTTCGCCTTACTTAGGCAGGCAATGGTTTTTGAATCTGTGATTTGCCCAGTGATGATTTTTTGCTCCAATTCCTGGATCGAAAGCGTCACCACCTCAATGACTTCATCATCGTCGCATGATAATCGTGCAGTTCTGCTCAGCTGTTTAGCGACAAACAGGTGCTGTATTTCGTCACAAAATCCAGCTAATGGTGTGACTTGCCCTAAAGTGATCAGCTCACTTGCGCTATATCCTGTCTCTTCTTCAAGCTCACGGTGCGCGCATTCGGCTGGAAGCTCCCCCTTTTCTAAAGTGCCTGCTGGGAGCTCTAACAACCACTTTTTGAGTGAGGGGCGAAACTGATTAATCAGAATAATATCGCCTTGTTCTGTGATCGGCAAAATCACGGCCGCGCCCGGATGGACTATGGTGGTGTGCTCAATGCTTTTGCCCGTAGGAAGGGTGACATCCTCTTGCACTAATGAAATGGTTTTCCATGTATGTATGGTTTTGCTCATGCAAACTCTTCTTTAATTGTGGCTAGCCAATGACTGATATGATGATAAGGGTTCAACCTTACCGAGAATCTGTGGCTAAGACAAAGTAAAACGATAACCTAAGTATCAATATTTCTTGCACAATCAGTGATGTCAGTCTCATATATGCAAACATTGATTTCGAAGAATTTCACAGAAAAGAGATCTGCTATAAGTGGGCGCTTATACTAAAATCTATTTGTAACAAAACAATAACAGTCGTATAAAGTTATGTATACAAACCATTTGGAGCGCTTAAGTGATCAATTTTACTCCTGCATCTCATGCGCAAAAAGCGCTACTTTCAGAGCGCATAAATAAGCTTGCTAAGGCTTTATCGGATGGTGTTTATGAGCGTGAAGACACCATCAAACTTTGTCTACTGGCTGCTTTAGCGGGGGAAAGTGTTTTCCTACTCGGCCCTCCTGGTATTGCAAAAAGTTTGATTGCGAAACGTCTGATCCAAGCCTTCGATAACAGTAGTTATTTTGAATACCTCATGACGCGTTTCTCAACACCAGAAGAGGTATTTGGTCCATTAAGCATTCAAGAATTAAAAGATAATGGGCGCTATGTTCGCCTAACCAAAGGCTATCTTCCTACCGCACAAGTGGTTTTTCTTGATGAAATTTGGAAAGCAGGCCCCGCCATTTTGAACACCTTATTAACGGTTGTGAATGAAAAGACCTTCAAAAATGGGAGCGATATTGAACGTGTACCAATGCGTCTTCTGGTTTCGGCATCGAACGAATTACCGGATGAAGAGAGTGGTTTAGATGCCTTGTACGATCGCATGTTAGTGCGTGTGTTTGTCAACCGTATTCAAAATAAGCAGAATTTCAAATCGATGCTGACTGTCGGTACGCCACAAGAAGCGCGCATCCCTGAAGGGCTTGCGATTACCGATGAAGAGTATCACTCATGGCAGCGACAACTTGACGATTTACTGTTGACAGATGACGTGTTTGAAAAGTTATTTGAGCTGAAAAACATGCTAGAGCATGCCGTTGAAAACCAGCCCGCTGCGGCAAGTATTGATATGTACGTTTCAGACCGCCGTTGGAAAAAAGCGGTGAAGCTGCTCAAAGCGAGTGCGTTTTTTAATGGCCGCGACTCAATCAACCCGCTTGATTTACTGCTGCTGCAAGATTGTCTTTGGAATAGCCCCGATTCTCGCGATATTGTGCGCCGCGTTATACGCGACTTTGCGTTGAAACATGCTTTTGACCAACAAGAAGTTGAACATCAAATCGTAGTGTGTCGTGAAGAGCTGGCTGAGATTCAAGAAGAGCTAGAGTCTGAATTTGGCATGTTGCTCTCGCTGGAAACATCATCCGGTTTGATTAAAAAGCAAGTGCATCAGTTTGATACCAAATCGGCAAAAACCTATCAGGTAGGCACCACTCATGACTTGGTCAAATTGGTATTGCTGCAAAGCAATATGTCCGTCTCTGAGGCCGAAAAAGGCGATAGCCGCTGGGTTTATGTGCCTAAAAGCGAGCTTGAAAGAACGATCAAAGAGGGGCATGGCGATGTGTATGGTTATGTGAATCAAAATACCAATTTGTGCCGTTTAAGGTTTGATTTAGATGCTGGTAATAACCTCGTTCTGAAAGATATTGCTAATCGCTCGGTGTTGGTGAGTTTGGTGACTGAGCAAGGTTTAGACGAAAGTCTTTATCAAGAGTGGCTTACGAAAGCGGATCAAGCCGTTGCACAGTTGCAACATGCCGAACACCATTTGCGTAAAGTACGTTCTAAGTTTCACGGCGCTTTGCCGCATAACTTCATTGATCCGGAGCTGCCCACCGCTATGGAAGCGACGCTGCAGCATCTGCAGCAATTACTTGAATCGACTCATACCGAATGCGAAAAAACGGTGCTTCGTTTTAAAAACCTAAACCAGTTTTTTGCGTAAGGAGAGAAGATGCTTGGTGCCGATGGTTTAAATTTAGCGTTAATGATTGCCGACTCGGGCATCATTGATACGGCAGTGAATGATTTGCTTGCGCGCTCGCAAGTGATGATGATGGCTGAAAACCGCGGCGTGGCGAATTCAGTTAAAAATCACCTAACTAAGTGGCGTGGTAGTGTCAAAAAACGCATTACAAAAGTGTGTGAAACTGAGCGTTTTCAACAAGAGCTGACCTTATATCAAGAAGTAATTCACTGGGATGAAGAGACCTTCTTTACCCGGATTAACGAGATAATCAAACAGTTGGAATGGCACTCAGCATTTTATCTCCAAGCACGTCGTTTAATCGAAAAAAACAAGGGGTTGCATAACCCCATGTTCCCTCATTTCTTTTGTGACCAATGGTATCAAAGCCTTTGCCATGCGATTAAACAAGCGCAAATCAACGAACTTGAAAGTAACAAAGAAAAAGTGTTGGCCGATTTGTACCAGCGTATGGAAACCATGAAAAACATGGATAAAGTCACGGAATCGGGTGATGAAAGCAGCGTCGGTCGCTTGTGGGATATGGCATCGGCGAAGCTCAGTAAAACAGACATTAGTGTCATGAAACGCCATGCAGAATTTTTGAAAAAGAACAAAGGATTGCAAGAGATTGCTGAACAGCTTGGGCGCATGGCTGGCGAAGTAGATGACCCGGATCTCAACCGCACTCCAGCCGAAGCGCTGCAAATGGTGGAGGAGAAATCGGACGAAGCGACGGATGACATCGTCGGCATCCACGAAAGTGATGATCTGAACAAGCTACTGCCCAACGAAACCATGTTTCTTGCCTATCCTGAACTTGAGGTGGTTTTCTACAAGCATTTAGTGGATAAGCGCTTGATGAACTATCGCATGCAAGGCAAGTCTCGCACCTTGCGTAAAGTCAAAGCGTACCAACCAGAACACAAACAGTTTGAGATTGAAAAAGGGCCGTTCATCGTATGTGTGGACGCTTCTGGTTCCATGAGTGGTTTCCCAGAACAGTGTGCAAAAGCGATGGCTTATGCTCTGATGCAGATTGCGCTTGCTGAGAGGCGCGAGTGCTACGTGATGCTGTTTTCTACTCAGCAAATTACCTATGAGCTGACCAAGCAAGATGGCTTGCGTGAAGCGAGTGATTTTTTAAGTTATTCATTTCACGGCGGAACGGATTTAGACCCTGTGCTAGAACAATCGGTTGAACTGATGAACAGTGACAAATACCGCAATGCAGATTTGGTCGTATTGTCGGATTTCATCGCACCTAAACCGCCGGAAGCTCTGCTAGAAAAAATCGCGACCTTAAAACATCAAAAAAATCGTTTCCATGCGGTGAGTTTGTCTCGCTATGGTAATCCACAGTTGATGGCGATGTTTGATCACTGCTGGGCATACCATCCTAATCTCGTCGGGCGACTGATGAAAAAATGGTAACGATTACTTGATAAGAACTGATGGATTGTTGCTCTAATTGTTCGCCTTCTATCCTTTGCGGGTCGATTCTTAGTCACTTGATTCATAAGTGGAAAATTTATTGTTGACTCATTTTCTTAATCCGTTAAAGTACGCCTCGTTCTCACGGCAAAGCTCGAAAGAACAATGTCAGGAGTTAGTTGCTCAGCAAGATGAGCAGAGTTATTAAAAGCTGCAAAGCAATGTTTAATAACAAATGTTTTTAATAACCAAATGTTGTTAATAACAAAGCTAGCGAATGTACTTCAAAAAATTTTCGATGGTGTGTAACTGATTCAGTTGACGGCATCGCAATCCAGAATTGCGTGCCCTGGTGGTGAAATTGGTAGACACAAGGGATTTAAAATCCCTCGACTTTCGAGTCGTGCCGGTTCAAGTCCGGCCCGGGGCACCATCTATTCTTTGCTCATTAAGAGCAACAAAAAATTAAAGGCGCGATGGCAGACTGGTTATGCAGCGGATTGCAAATCCGTGGACCTCGGTTCGACTCCGGGTCGCGCCTCCAAAAACAAAAAAAGACGCTTTTTAGCGTCTTTTTTTGATCTATGTGATTAAGAATCAACAGCCTGCTTAGAAAATAACGCCATCGGTATGATGGCGTTAACATGACATTGACAGCAATGCACAGAGGTGAGTGTTAAGCCGCCTTTTCGGTTTGATAATTTCCCAGTAGGGCACTGTAAATTTCTTGGTCGCTTAAGACGCCGACGAGCTGATTATTTTCCATCAGAAGAATCGGATTTTGAGTTCGATGTTTCAACTCAATCGCGCTACGCATATCAATATCAGGTGTTGTAATAATCATCATCGATGAATCAATGTTCGACATATCGCTGACTTGGGTATCCCAGTGGATAAGAGCGGTCGACGTTGCTCCATATAGTGTCAGAGTTTTATCATGTTGTGCGACCCAAACATCCTGTTTTTTGCAGACCTGCCAACGTTCGTCTTGTTGCTTTAACTGTTCGATGGGCTGCATTAACGAACGTCCTTTTAGTACGTTAAGAGGGTTAGTGTGTGCCACAAACTCTTTAACGTAGTCCGTTTTGGGTGTAAGGACAATTTCTTCTGGTTTACCGTGCTGAATCAGTTTTCCTGACTCCATAATCGCGATGTTATTACCTATTTTTAGCGCTTCATCTAAGTCGTGGCTAACAAATAAGATGGTTTTGTTGAGTTTGCTTTGTAGCTCTAATAACTCATCTTGCAGTTGTGCACGAATCAGCGGATCAAGTGCTGAGAACGGTTCATCCATTAATAGGATGTCACTGTCCATTGCAAAAGCACGTGCTAAACCGACACGTTGCTGCATGCCGCCAGAAAGCTCATGGGGGAATTTATCTTCCCATTCAGCAAGGCCAACCATCGAGAGCTGAGCACGAGCACGTTGGTGGCGTTTTTTCTTACTCATTCCTTGCATTTCTAAGCCAAATGCCACGTTATCTAAAACCGATAACCAAGGCATAAGGGCAAACTTTTGAAACACCATCGAGACACGATTTGTTCTTAAATGCTGAAGCGTTGCTTTATCACAGCTGGCAAGGTCAACAAAGCGTTCGCCATCTTTTAATTCTAATGATCCCCGGCTGATGGTATTCAAGCCATTCACCGCGCGTAGCAAGCTCGATTTCCCTGAACCAGACAGCCCCATCAAGACGCAAATCTCGCCTTCTTTAACAGTAAGGCTGACATTGTTTACCCCTACGACTTGACCGCAGGTATCGATAATCTCTTGGCGAGATTCACCCGCATCGAGTCGTTGCAGTGCTTCATTTGGGTTCTGACCAAAGATAACATCGAGGTTTTTAATGGTAATTGCGTCCATGATTATGCGTCCTTATTATTTTGATGTGGGGTTTTGCATAAACGATCAAGAATGATGGCGACTAAAACAATGGCTAAGCCTGCTTCAAAACCTTGAGAAATATTGACGGTGTTGAGTGCACGAATCACGGGTTTGCCAAGGCCGTCAGCCCCAACTAAGGCGGCAATCACAACCATTGAGAGTGATAACATAATGCACTGAGTGATCCCTGCCATTATGCTGGGTAGCGCTGCTGGCAACTCCACTTTGAGCAGTAAGTTCATACGGCTAGAGCCGAATGCTTTACCCGCTTCAACTAACTCTTCCGGTACCTTAGTTATCCCAAGATAGGTGAGGCGAATGGGGGCGGCGATGGCAAAGATAATGGTCGAAATGAGCCCCGGAACAATACCCAAACCGAACAGAACTAGCGTTGGAATGAGGTAAACAAAGGTTGGTACCGTTTGCATTAAGTCAAGAATTGGGCGCATCAGCGTATAAAGCCATGGTCGATGCGCGGCGATAATGCCCAATGGTACGCCAATTAATACGGAAATCGTTGTCGCGGCAAACACCAAGACAAAGGTTTCCAGCATTTCTTGCCAGTAGCCAAGGTTTAGAATAAGCAGTAGGGCAGCAATAACAAATACCACCAATGAAATCTGACGATGCAGATACCATGCAATGGCTGCGGTGACTAAAATCGGCACGGCAGGGGGCATCCATTTAAACACATCAACTAAAGATAAAATGATGGTCTCAAGTAAGTAGGAAACAGTATCAAAAAATGTGGCTGCATGGATGGTCAGCCAGTCAACGCCACTTTCCATCCAACGACCTAAGGGGATTTTGTTCTCTGTAATAAAATTCACGGTATAGCCTTTTGGAAGGTGAAATGCTCACCTCCTCCTTTAAATTAATTTATGCTTTAAATGGCGCTAAATAGTTGCTGATAGCTTGTTGTGCAGGTGTTCCAGCTTTAGTTTTTACATTCTTTAGCCATGGAACAATACTTTCTGGATGTTTGATTAACCATTGGCGAGCGGCTTGTTCTGGTAACACGCCTTGGTTGAGAATGGATTCCATCAGTTGGTTTTCCATTTCAAGCGAGAAGGATAGGTTTTTTAATAAATTACCGACATTTGGGCATTGTGCTAGGTAGTTTTGACGCACATTGGTGTAGACATTTGCACCACCGTAGTTTGGGCCAAAGTAATCGTCACCGCCATCAAGGTATTCCATTTCAACATTGCTGTTCATTGGGTGCGGAGCCCAACCTAGAAACACAATCCACTGATTACGACGTACTGAGCGTGCCACTTGTGACACCATGCCCGCTTCACTTGACTCAACAACGCTAAAATCTTTCAGCTCAAAAGCGTTTTCATCAACCATCGATTGGATCAAGCGATTACCGTCATTGCCCGGTTCAATACCATAGATTTTGCCGCGAAATTTATCTGAAAATTGAGCGATATCAGCAAACGATTGGACACCGGCATCATAAACGTACTTAGGCACAGCGAGTGTGTATTTTGCTCCTTCCAAGTTAGCGCGTAGAGTTTCAACCGTTCCAGCTTCACGGTATTTGGCAATATCGCCTTCCATGGTTGGCATCCAATTACCGAGGAATACATCAATGTCACCGTTCGCCATAGATGAGTAGGTCACGGGTACTGAGAGTAAATCGATTTTTGTCTGATAACCTAACCCTTTGAGCAACTCTGTGGTTATTGCCGTCGTGGCGGTGATGTCTGTCCAACCCACATCAGCAAAGCGTACCGTATCGCATTGATTGGCGTAAGCGTTGGCGCTGAGCAGAGTCGTCATTGCAAGTGTGAGCACGGTTTTTTTAGTAATAGACATGTTATTTCCTTGTATTTTTGACTGACTTTATAAATTTTATGAGTAAGCGTCCGGCTTTCTCATTGGTGGTTTTATTCTTTGTTTGGTTTGCCAGTCTGGTGCAATCCATACTGGAGCTTCAGTACTGGCTAATAGCGGTTTGCCTAAAATAAGATCGGCGGCGCGCTCTGCGACCATGATGGTTGGCGCATTCAGGTTCCCGTTGGGAATGCTTGGGAATATCGAGGAATCCACCACGCGTAAAGCTTGAATTCCGCGCACTTGGCATTGGTCATTCACCACGGCCATTGGGTCGTCATCTGCGCCCATTTTGCAGCTGCAAGAGGGGTGATAGGCGCTTTCCACATTCTGTTTGACCCATGAATCAATATCGTCATCGCTTTGGATCTCTTCACCCGGTTGAATTTCTTCACCCCGATAACTATCCAATGCTGGTTGCGCTAGAATTTCGCGGGTGAGACGAATGCAATCGCGCCAATCTTGACGATCTTGTTCGGTTGATAGGTAATTAAATGCGATAGAGGGTGAAACCGTTGGATCGCGAGAGACAATTTGTACTTGTCCTCGGCTTTCTGGCTTATTGGGTCCCACATGAACTTGGAAGCCGTGACCATCAAAGGCCGCTTGGCCGTCGTACCGCATCGCAGCAGGTAAAAAGTGGTATTGAATATTTGGCCATTTGAGCCCTGCGCGAGAGCGAATAAACGCGCATGACTCGAAGTGGTTGGTTGCCCCTAATCCTTTACGAGTTAAGATCCATTCAGTGCCGATAAGCCCTTTGTTGATTAAACCGAGTTTACTGTTTAGTGTGATCGGCTGTTTGCAGTGGTATTGAAAATAGATCTCTAAGTGATCTTGCAGGTTTTGACCCACGCCAGGCAGGTCTTGCTCCAGTTTCACACCAACTTGTTCAAGCAACGCTTTAGGGCCAATACCTGAAAGTTGCAAAAGTTGAGGAGAGCCAATAGAACCAGCACTTGAGATCACTTCTCGCAAGCAAAACGCTTGTTGGATCTTGCCTGATTTTTCAAACTCAACGCCGATGGCCTTTTGCTCTTCAATCAAGATTTTATGTGCCACAATTCCTGTTTTTACGGTGAGGTTCGGGCGCTTCATCGCGCGGCGTAAATAGGCATTGGACGTTGAGGCGCGAACTCCAGAATCTACCGTCATATGCATTGGTCCGAAACCTTCCTGCTGATAAGCATTGTAATCGTCAGTTTCTGGATAACCGGCTTCTTTGCCCGCATCGATGAAGGCTTGATAAAGTGGGTTCAATTGCATGTCGTTACCGTTACAAGTACCGACAGGCCCATTGCCGCCACGATAAGCGTTATCGCCACCTATCCAAGATTCAGCGCGGCGAAAATAGGGTAAACAATTTTGATAATTCCAACCCTCAGCGCCCAGTGATTCCCATTCATCAAAATCGCAAGCGTGGCCACGAACGTACACCATGCCATTAATAGACGAGCTGCCACCGAGTACTTTTCCCCGTGGGCAATGTAACTGACGCCCGTCGAGATCGGGCTCTGATTCGGTTTCAAATTGCCATGCGTATTTTTCGCTG
Source organism: Vibrio sp. B1-2 (assembly GCF_963888445.1). Taxonomy (NCBI): domain Bacteria; kingdom Pseudomonadati; phylum Pseudomonadota; class Gammaproteobacteria; order Vibrionales; family Vibrionaceae; genus Vibrio; species Vibrio sp. B1-2. The sequence continues at coordinate 181,849 of NZ_CAWPJH010000022.1, read as the reverse complement.
TTCATCGGGTAAGAAAGGGCGGTGGGCATTTGAATAAAAATGCTTTTATCGCTTCCGCCAGCTTCGAGCAGTAAAACCTGATGTTCGCCAGACTCGGTTAAGCGATCGGCAAGAACACAACCCGCTGAGCCCGCACCGACGATAATGTAATCAAAGTGATTTAACATAGAAGGCTCCTTTGACGATTAAGCATATGGGCTAGCAAAATCATCTAGCTCCACTAAAATGCTCTTGGTTTGGGTATAATGCTTAAGGGTTTCTATGCCATTTTCACGACCAATTCCGGAATGCTTATAACCACCGACAGGCATTTCTGCCGGAGAGTCTCCCCAGGTATTTATCCAGCAGATCCCGGCTTGAAGTTGGTGAATTACTCGGTGTGCACGAGAAAGGTTCTGTGTGAACACTCCTGCAGCTAAGCCATATTGAGTGCCATTCGCGCGCGCGATCACTTCGTCTTCATCGCTAAACTTAAGCACTGACATCACAGGGCCAAAGATTTCTTGCTGCACGTGAGCCATGTCATCAGTGCAATCAATGAAAACAGTTGGTGCAACAAAATTGCCCTTATTTAGGCCGTTATCGGTAACTTGATAACCACCAGTGAGCAAAGTTGCTTGGCTAGCTTTGGCTTGTTCAATGGCTGTGAGCACTTTGTTTAAATGAGGTTTGGAAATTAACGCGCCAATCTGGGTGTTGATATCCATAGGATCGCCAATCACTAATTGTTCAGTACGCAGCTTAAGCTGAGCGACAAACGCATCGTAGAGGCTGTCGTGCACGAAAACGCGCGTCCCATGGGTACATACTTCACCTTGGGTATAAAAGTTTGCCACCATGGCAGCGGAGACAGCTTGATCAAGCTTGGCATCATCAAAAATAATGAGCGGTGACTTTCCGCCTAATTCCATGGTGACAGACTTCAAGCTGCGAGCGCTGTCTGCCATTACGGTTTTCCCGGTACCCGATTCACCGGTAAAAGAGACTTTGGCAATATCTGGGTGGGCCGTCAGCATTTGACCTACGCGGTAATCACCTTGAACCACGTTAAAGACGCCGTCTGGCACTCCGGCTTCACTGAAGATCTCTGCCAGTTTTAATGCGCTTAATGGCGTTTCCTCTGAGGGCTTGAAAATCATCACATTGCCGGCAGCCAGTGCTGGCGCTGATTTCCACATCGCGATTTGAATCGGATAATTCCATGCGCCAATGCCCGCGCAGATGCCTAATGGCTCGCGTCGAGTATAAAAAAACTGATGTTCATTGAGCTGCTGTTGCTCGCCTTGAAGCGATGGGGCTAAATTTGCAAAGTACTCAATGACGTCTGCGCCAGTCGCAATATCAACGCAATTGGCTTCTTGAATCGGCTTACCGGTATCGAGAACTTCAAGTACAGCAAGTTCATCGTTTCGTTCTCTAAGTATTTTTACTGCTTTTAGCAAAATACGGCTGCGTTCTGTTGCGGTCATTCTTGACCATACCGCGAATCCTTGCTTGGCAGAGGTGATAGCTTGTTCAATGTCATTGGCACTGGCGTGCTGCAATCTTGCTATCACTTCACCTGTTGCTGGGTTGTAGGTATCGAAACGTTCTCCTGAAGTCGCAGATCGGAGCGTTCCGTTGATATAAAGCGATTGTATTTCCATTTTAAGGCCTGAAGTGGGTTGTTATTGCGCGTAAAACGCTAATTGTTTATTGAGGTAATCGTTAATGATGGAATGTGCTTGAGCAGGGTCGATCCCTTTGGGGTTTAATGCTCCGCGTAGCCAAATGCCATCAATCAGTGACGCGATACCATGAGCCACGAGGTTGACTTGTTCTGATGGGAGCAGCGGCTTGAGTTCAATCTTAAGATGAGAAAGTAAACGCTGTTCATTGACGTATTGCAGGCGATTTAACTGTGCGTCGTGCATGGAGTAAGCCCAAAACGCTAACCATGTTTTAACAACTTGGTTTTCCGCTTGGAACCCTTTGAAATTGCCGGTTACGATGGCATTAATGCGTTCGTAATGAGCCTCTTTTGGGAGTTGGTTTAAATGCTGAGTGATGGTGGTTGAAAGCTCACGTAAAACAACACGCATTGTCTCTTCCAATAATCCATGCTTGCCGCCAAAGTAGTGATTGATAATCCCTGTCGAGACACCTGCTTCTTTGCTGATTAAAGCGATACTTGCGCCATGTAATCCAACGCGCTCAATGACTGTCATTGTTGCGGCAACAAGTTGAGGTTTGCGTATGTCTGGCATCCCTACCTTTGGCATAATTCATCCTGATTATTTTATATTGAACGATTAGTTAAATATAAAATGCCATGATAATGTTTAGAGTTCAAATCTATTTTTGGATGATAATTGCCATTAAATTTATATGGTTAATGATAAATATTGCTTTAATTCAATTAATTACAATTAATTTTTCATAATTGTTTAGTGTGAAAAATATTTGAAGTCACCGTGTTTTTTGTTCGGTGCTAGCTTCTATCGTTCATCGAAGAAATCCTTATTACGGATGTATTTACTCATGAGGTGATAAGAGAAGGGGCGAACTAGCCAGCTCAATAAAGATCGACCTAACCGGATGAACGTTGGTGTGTTTTCGTAAATACGCCCATTGTAAAGCCACAGCAATTTACCCACATGCCAATAGATTAAAGGAATGGGTGGCATAAAGGTGACGATGTCGAGGTCACAACAAATACGATAGGTTTTGTGGCTAAGCGCGTAGCGTTGACGAAAACGCCAATTACCAATCGCGGGTTGGCCGAATGTCACAATGCGTTTGATGCATTTTGGGTATTTCTTTTCGATGTAGTCAGCAAAGATACACCCAATAGCCCCACCCGAAGAGTGACCAGTGATGGCAATGCGTTTGCCGCTCTCGATCAGAGGAACAACGACGGCTTCCAGCCGTTGTAAAACCGATAGGCCGAGTTTATCTTCGTTGCGCGTTGGCAGGCTCTCTTGATGCAGGAGATGGTAAAAGCCCGCATGAATACGGTAATCCAATCCTAAGTGCTGACAACTGCGTGTCCACATTGCAAAGTTCAAAAGCCAATCACTGACACTGTGCGAACCTTTGATGACGACCACCGCCTCTTCTTGGTTTTTACTCCACAGCACTCGAATCATGATTTTACCAAACTGGTTACGGATGATGTGCTGACCGTTCGGGTCAAAACCGTAACGTGTCTGCCTAAACACTCTGAGATAAGCAAGGTTGCACAGCACGGCATAGCGTTCGTATTGATAGCGTTTAAGTGGTTTCACATGACGGCTCTCGAAGATATTGAGCTAACGTAGCGATTGAATGTGAATGCTTTATGAACGGTGCAGTTTTGGGTGGAGGAGTATTTATATTTAAATGCTGTCAGCCATAAAGATGCGAAGGACAGAATGTCACATTAATTATGTGGGATTCGTCAAGAAAATCTTTCATAGAAAGATACCGCTACCTCTCAACGCTCACGAAACTAATTCCCTCCCCTTTAAGGGGAGGGGTAGGTTGGGGTGTTTCTTGGTTGCTGACACCTCTGCACACCCCCTCCTAACCTCCCCCTTAAAGGGGGAGGAACAGAACGGTTCAGCTTCCACTCTGGAGCATAATGTGGCAAAAATGAGCCAGCGAAGATCGGCCTGACACAAGTTTGGACAACTCCGAGTTAAGGTTGGCAATATCGGTATGTATCTTCGAATTAGATTTAGTTAGGGAAACAACGAGAAAATAAATTTTGTGATGTTAATCACCTAAAGCGTAATGCATAATTTGAAAACATAACAACAACCCTAAAGTCATACTTTTTTGCGCACCATTATATGCAGCTGTGATATAGTTGAAAAAATCATTAGTTTAGAGGTTTTATGTCTGGTGTCGCTAGTTTAAACGATTTCAAGTTATTAAATATAAAATATAAAATATAAAATGTAAAAAGTATTTTGACCTTTACTCAAAAGGTGCTGTCTTTTCTAAGCAACCCGAGAATGACAAGCTAAAGGAACGATTTGGTTTTTACCTGTTTATGCTTGAAAGTTTGTGTGATGAGAAAGATCTTGATCGTATCAGTGATAATATCACTGATACTGAATACAACGCATACCTCACGGGTAATCGATTTAATGATCAAGGTATTGATGCGATTTATATTAATGATGAAAGTAAAGAGATATTACTATTCAACTTTAAATTTAGAGAATCATTTAAACCTGGTCAGATGCAAAGCTCAAATGAAGCTTTTGTTTCAACAAAACTAGTAAATTGCATCTTAAATGGAAATTCTGATGGTCTAGATGGAAAGTTAAAGAGTTTAGTTGATGATGCGATAGAAAGACTCAATAGTAATGATGTTTGGAAGACCTCTCTTTATATGTTAAGCAATGAAGCTGTTCCAATAAATATTGATGAGACGGCGATTCAGCAACTGAAAGATTTTTATGATATGGAAGTTATTTCTATCTGTCTTCCACAAATTAAATCAATGATGTCCATTCGACCAAAGCCAATATCTTCAGAGCTTATAATCGACAATGACGCTTTAATGTCTTATTCGGAAAACACCATTTCAACGTCAAAGTCTTATATAGTAAGATTAAATGCGGCAGATATAATTAGAATAACATGTAAAAATCAAGAACTAAGAAATAACTACAATTGTGAACAAATTGAAGTGTTAGCTAAAGAACGAATAGACTATGGAGTTTTATTCGACAATGTTCGAGGCTTTGTTCAAAAATCAAAATATAATGAAGCCATAGCACGTTCTCTAAAAGAAGATCCTAGCAAATTTTTCATGTATAACAATGGCATGACAATTGTTGCTAAAGATATTAAAGCAGAGCCTGTTAATGGTAACAAAAAAGTAAGAATTTCCATCAGTGACTTCCAAGTACTAAACGGAGGGCAAACACTCCGAACACTTCATAATTTCAATGCTCAAGATGATTCATATATATCTGAGTTTTTATCTAAAAGTGAAGTCTTGGTTAGAATATTCAATGCTTCAAATAGTGATGCCGTTAACAAAATCGCAGAATACACTAATAGCCAAAACTCAATCTCAAACGTAGATTTAAAGTCTTTGAGCACCCTACAGATTCAACTAGAACAACTTTTGGATGAACATGATATTATCTATTCAAGAAAGAATGGAGATACTGGCATGAATGACCAAAAAGATTACAAGTACAAAATTAGCATGGAGTTATTTGGACAGATACTATTTGCAATTCAAGGTAATCCTGAAAAATCTTCCAATCAAAAACAACATATCTTTGGTAAGTATTATGACGACATCTTCTCGGAAAGAAATTTCAATATCTCTGATGCGCCAGTGATTATAGAAAGCTACTTTGACATTAAAAAATCATATGACTCAGTAACAGAAAGCCTACAGAAAATTGAGCAAAAAGTATTCTACATACTATATATGAAAAAAGTTCGTAGCGATCTTGATAATCAGGCGTGTATTGATGAACTTGAACGTATACTAGAGCTGTTTGAACCGTCTAAAAAAACGATTACTGATGCTCGTAAAATGATTCAAGTTCGTTTTAAAGATTTTCTTAATGAGCAATTATGCTTAGGTTAGTATAATTTTTAATACCTGCCAAATAGGGAGTGATTTACGGCTCCCTATCTAAATTTGAAAAAGCCATAATACCAAATGTTCCTTACCATTAATTAAAGCTTTCAAAATCCGAATTCTACTATTTACTCTGATGTCGCGGGTAACTCAATTTGGGGCAAAAACATTCCAACAACCTATATCGCTCATCATAAATAAAATACCCAATACTCACGAAATTAATTCCCTCCCCTTCAAGGGGAGGGTTAGGGTGGGGTGAACACCCCGTCATAAGCTTCTACTCTAAAGCATAATGAGCGTGTTTACGTTGCGTATATAACTTCTGCCAAGTGTTTTGACAGAGGAAAGCTGACAAGTTTTGTTGTAAATGATCAAGTTTGATTAGAAGCGATCATACTATATTAATTATTTTCCTATACCTGTCGGCCCCTAGTATTTACGATAAGGTGTTTATTTCTCTCTGATATTCCTCTTTATGGCTACCTCTTTAGGGTAGTTTGAGTTTGTAATTGATTTACATCAGTAATTCATTTTCTTTCATAATTAAAAATCTCGCTCAATGAAACGTTACCATAATTAGGAACCCATATGAGCAGGATGAAGCTGGTTGTCATCGGTAATGGCATGGTTGGCCATCGCTATATCGAAGATTTGGTCGAAAAAATGGAGGCATCGGCTGTTGATGTCACGGTTTTTTGTGAGGAACCGCGTGTTGCCTACGATCGCGTCCATCTTTCTTCCTACTTTTCACACCATACCGCTGAAGAGCTTTCGCTTGTTAAGCCGGGTTTCTATCAAAAGCATGCGATTAATGTCTTGATGGGCGAGCGGGCGGTTAACATTAATCGCGAAAAGCGCGTGGTCTATTCAAATACTGGCCGTGAAGTGAGCTATGACAAATTAGTCTTGGCGATGGGCTCTTATCCCTTTGTACCGCCGATCAAAGGCAATGAAAGTAAAGACTGCTTTGTCTACCGCACCATTGAAGATCTAAAGGCCATCGAAACGTGCGCGAAAAAGAGCAAAAGTGGCGTAGTGATAGGCGGTGGTTTACTTGGCCTTGAAGCGGCTGGCGCGCTGAAAGCGTTGGGCGTACAAACCCATGTGATTGAGTTTGCTCCGGTATTAATGGCTGAGCAACTTGACTTGCAAGGCGGTTTACAACTGCGTAATAAAATTGAGCGGATGGGGGTGCAAGTTCACACTAGCAAAAATACGCTAGAGATCGTTGCTCAAGGCGAGACCGCTCGTAATACCATGAAGTTTGCCGACGGTTCGGATTTGGAAGTTGACTTCATCGTATTTTCCGCAGGGATACGTCCTCAGGACAAATTAGCTCGTGATATGGGTCTAGACATCGCGCCGCGTGGTGGCGTTGCCATTAACGATCACTGCCAAACATCCGATCCTGATATTTACGCGATTGGCGAATGTGCTTCTTGGAATCAAACTTTCTTCGGTCTGGTCGCTCCTGGTTACAAAATGGCAATGGTTGCGGTTGATCATCTTGTGGGCAATGAGAGCCAATTTAGTGGTGCAGACATGAGCGCCAAGCTCAAACTGCTGGGTGTGAAGGTGGGATCGATTGGTGATGCCAATGGACGAACGCCCGGTTGTAAAAGCTACGTCTATCAAAATGAAGAAGATGAAGTTTATAAGCGCATTATCGTTTCTGAAGACGGTAAAAAATTGCTTGGTGCAGTTTTAGTTGGCGACACGTCAGATTACGGCGATTTACTGCAACTCAAACTCAATGATATTGAGCTACCCAAACACCCAGACACCTTGATTCTACCCGCGCATGCTGGCGCTGAAAAACCGGCATTAGGCGCGGATGCACTACCTGATACTGCGGTGATCTGTTCTTGTTTTGATGTGACTAAAGCGAAAATTGCCCAAGCCGTGGTCGATGGTCATCATACGCTCGGCGCGATTAAAGCGGTGACAGGGGCAGGAACCGGTTGTGGTGGTTGCGTGCCTTTAGTGACGTCGGTTCTGAATGCTGAATTGGCTAAATCGGGTGTGGAAGTCAAAAACGACATTTGTGAGCACTTTGCGTATTCACGCCAAGAGCTGTTCCATTTGATCCGCATTAACGGTATCAAACGTTTTGATGAGATGTTGGCAAAACATGGACGCGGTTATGGGTGCGAAGTCTGTAAGCCAACAATTGGTTCGATTCTGGCCTCGTGTTGGGGGGATCATGTGCTCTCGCCATCGCTGGTCAGTTTGCAAGACACCAATGATAACTTCTTGGGTAACATGCAAAAAGACGGTACTTATTCGGTGATCCCACGCATGGCGGGTGGTGAAGTCACACCACAAGCGCTTGCGGTGCTGGCGAATGTCGCTCAAGAATACAAACTTTACACCAAAGTGACGGGCGCGCAGCGCATTGGTCTGTTTGGTGCTCAAAAAGACGATTTACCTGAGATTTGGCGCAAACTGATTGATGCTGGATACGAGACAGGCCAAGCCTATGCCAAAGCTCTGCGCATGGCAAAAACGTGTGTCGGTAGTACGTGGTGCCGTTTTGGTGTGCAAGACAGCGTCGGTTTGGGTGTGCTGATTGAAAACCGCTACAAAGGTATCCGTACACCACACAAGATGAAGTTTGGTGTCTCAGGCTGTACCCGCGAATGTGCCGAAGCGCAAGGGAAAGATTTAGGCCTGATCGCGACCGATGCGGGTTGGAATATGTATGTCTGCGGTAATGGTGGTATGAAGCCTCGACATGCCGATCTGCTGGCCTCTGATTTAGATGAAGCAACACTACTGAAATACATCGACCGTTTCATGATGTTCTACATTCGCACAGCCGATAAATTACAACGCACCTCAGTGTGGCTAGACAACCTAGAAGGTGGTGTTGATTACCTGCGTGAAGTGATTGTGGACGATAAGTTGGGCATTAACGATCAACTCGAAGCGGATGTGGCGAAGCTTATTGCTGATTATCGCTGTGAATGGACAGAAACGCTTAATCATCCTGAGCAATTAACTCGTTTTACTCACTTCATTAATTCTGATTTACGCGATGAGAACGTCGTGTTCGTCAGCGCTCGTGAGCAGCACCGTCCTGCGACTTATAGCGAAAAACACCCAGCAGCGAAAGGCGATATATTCCACATTGCGCTTGCTGATTCGGCAATCTCTACCCCTGTTTTGGAGAAATAACCATGGCCAATAACACAGTATTTCAAGCCATCTGTGACATTAATGACATTGTTCCCGGAACGGGTGTGTGTGCACTGGTGAATGGTGAGCAAGTGGCTCTCTTCCGTCCGACTGAGGCGCAAAAAGTGATGGCGATAAGCAATATGGATCCCTTTGCTCGAGCCAATGTGTTGTCACGCGGTTTTATTTGCCAACATCAAGAGCAGTTCTGGGTAGCAAGCCCGCTTAAAAAGCAGCGTTTCAATCTCATAACAGGCCAATGTATGGAAGATGAACGCTTTAGCGTGAAAGCTTATGCCGTGCGAGTCACCGACGGTGTGGTCGAAGTCGCGGCTTAACAGCCGCTTTTGAGACGATGAGATTCAATAGCAAAAAGGTTCCTTGTTCATCGAGTTCTCTTGGTGAAGCATCGATGGCTGGGAGCCTTTATCTATTCAATTTCCCTTTTTAATTTTAACTTTGGTGACAATAAGGATCATTATGTCTTATGTAAAACCTGCCGATTTTGTGCAAACAATGATTGACGCTGGCGAAAGCAAAATCTTCATGTCAACGCGCGATACCCTGATTCGCGGCATTATGGCGGGGGCAATTCTTGCTATCGCTGTCGCTGTGGCTATTACTGCGGCTGTGCAAACCGAAGTGCCTATTGTTGGCGCACTGGTCTTCCCTGTGGGGTTTTGTATTTTGAACCTAATGGGCTTTGATTTATTAACGGGTGTTTTTGCTTTAGCGCCTTTAGCTTTGTTTGAAAAACGCGCCGGAGTAACCAAAGCAGGCGTTCTACGGAATTGGGGCTTGGTTGGGCTAGGTAACTTAATCGGTGCCGTTGCCGTCGCCTTTTTAGTGGCGCTAACCTTCACCATGAATTTCAGTATCGAGCCGAGCTCGGTTGGGCAAGCGTTTATCAAAGCGTCTACTGCTCGCACTCTTGGCTTTGCCGAACACGGTATTAATGGCTGGATCACCGTGTTTGTGAAAGGCATCTTGTGTAACTGGATGGTGTGTCTAGGTGTTGTCGGTGCTATGACATCAACTACTGTGAGCGGCAAAGTGGTCGCGATGTGGCTACCTATTTTTATTTTCTTCGGTTTGGTTTTTGAACACGCCGTAGTGAACATGTACCTGTTCCCACTTGGCATGATGTTGGGCGCTAAATTCACCATCGTCGATTGGTTGGTGTGGAACCAAATTCCGGCCACATTGGGTAACTTAGTGGGCGGCTTGTTATTTACCGGGTTAAGCCTTTACATGACTCACGGTAAAACCTTGCCACAACGCAACCTTGGCTAACCATTGTTAAGTGAGGTTTAACCTCGCTTAATGGCGATATCCTTTTGTCGATAAGGTAGAGAGTAATCATGGTAAGCAGTGTAACGAGTCGCGGTTTTGTCTCTTTAGTGGGCGCAGGGCCGGGCGATCCCGATCTACTGACGGTTAAGGGGCTACGCGTGATCAGCCAAGCGCAAGTGGTGGTGTATGATCGTTTAGTTTCGCAAGCGATTTTAGATCTGGCGCCAAGCAGCGCGGAGATGATCTATGTTGGCAAACAGTTGGATTTTCATTGTGTGCCGCAAGATCAGATCAACCAAATTCTGGTCGATAAAGCCAAAGAAGGTAAAAAAGTTGTCCGTTTGAAAGGCGGTGATTCCTTTATTTTTGGCCGAGGTGGTGAGGAGCTCGAAACGCTGGCTGAACATCATATCGCTTATGAAGTGGTTCCGGGGATCACGGCAGCAGCAGGCTGCACGGCTTACGCGGGGATTCCGCTGACGCACCGTGATCACGCGCAAAGTGTGCAGTTCATTACGGGTCACTTACAAAAAGAAGGTAAAGCGATCAATTGGCGATGTTTAGCGCAAGATAATCAAACCTTGGTTTTTTATATGGGGTTAAAGCAGTGCCCGAATATCACACGAAACTTGTTGGATGCTGGCCTGAGCGCAGAAACGCCTTGCGCGATTATCGAACGCGGCACTACAGATAAACAGAGAGTATTGACGGGCTCGCTTGACGATTTACCCCTTTTAGCGCAACAAGCACAAAGCCCAGCCTTGATTGTGGTCGGCAGTGTGACTCGCTTGCACGACAAATTGAAGTGGTTTGGCGTATACTAAGCGCAATTTGCAAAGCAGCGGCGAACAAGCCGCTGTTTTTGTTTCTATTTGAGAAGAGAGCTCATGGAAAAAGTTGCCATTCTTGTCGACGTTCAAAACGTCTATTACACCTGTAAAGAGAAGTACCGCCAGCATTTTGATTACAACCAATTTTGGTATGTAGCCACTCAAGGGCGAGAGGTGATTAAAGCCAATGCCTATGCGATTGCTAGCCAAGATCCTAAGCAGCGCCAGTTCCACCATATTTTGCGCGGTATTGGTTTTGAGGTTCAGCTTAAGCCCTTCATTCAGCGTCGTGATGGCAGTGCAAAAGGGGATTGGGATGTCGGTATTACTCTCGATGCGATTGAGCTGGCAGAGCAAGCGGATGTGATTGTTCTGGTATCAGGAGATGGTGATTTCGAGCTATTGGTCGAACGGATTAAACAGCGTTTTAACAAAAAAGTAGAAGTGTACGGAGTACCAAGGCTGACGGCTCAAAGCCTTATTGATGTCGCCAGCCAGTTTGTTCCAATCGAGCAAGACTTACTGTTGTAGCTCACCTTCAGCAGGCACAATCTCACTATGTTGGGTATCTACCGTGCTGGTTGAAGCGGCTTGCTCTGCGTCTAATTTTTCACGTTCAGCTTTTGAAATATAACGAGGCTTATTGCTGCCGTGCAGCTTGGCATGCTTCTTTTTAAGATGCTTTTGCAGTGTTTGGTTAATTTTCTTTTTGCGGTTCATAGTCGTCTGCTCTTTGACACAAAGTCTTGGGTACATGAGGAACAAGGTGGCGCAGGATACTTGTTTTTATCTGCGATCTCAATGGGAGTTATTGGCAATGGAAAAAATGCATAGCGATCTTTTAACGGGAGAGCTACTCAGTGAGTTTCGCACCGTAGAGGCGATGGTGAACATTTATTGTCAGCGCCATCATCGCTGTCAATCTGGCCTCTGTACGTGTTGCAAAACCTTGTTGGAATATGCGCAAGTACGCTTAGATCGCTGTCCTTATGGCCAACATAAACCCACCTGCAACCGTTGCCCAATTCATTGCTATAAGCCTGAGCCGAAAGAACAAATGAGATTGGTGATGCGTTACGCAGGGCCAAGAATGTTGCTCTCTCACCCTATATTGGCGATCCGCCATCTGCTGCATGAAAAACGTGCACTACCAGAAAAACCAAAGGCGCATGCATCAAATCGCCATCAACGATTGAACCGTGCGCCTTGCGATAAAATATGATCCGCTTTGCTGCGACTTATTTCCCCGCCACCCACTGGCGTTTGGTTTTGAGGCTTGAAGCCAACATATAAATACAAGTCGCAAGTAAAGCAATAAAGAGATAACCCATTAAGCCTTGCGATCTTTGCATAAACCAATCAGCGATCACGGGGCCAACCACAGAGCCGATACTGTAGCTAAACAGCATAACTTGTGTCGCTGAGACAATGTAATTGGCATCGAGCTTATCACAACCTAAGTTGATGGCGATTGGGTACAGGGCAAACGTCGCCATGCCTAAAAAAAACAAGCTGGCAGCTAATATCATCATCGTTGAATCGAACAAGGTTATGGTAATCGCCGCAGAGCCAATCAAGCAAAACAGTGCCATTAATAGTGTTCGGCCCAAAAACTTTGATAGCCAAGGCACCATAGGTTGCACCGCCATGCCACCCAAAACTACAAGCGCCATTAAGCTACCAATATCGGTATGGCTGATACCGCGTTGTTCCAATTCAACAGGCATTAGACCGTAGATAGCCCCCAAAGTGAGCCCTGAAACTCCGCAACCGAGCAAGGCGGCATGGTTTAGTTTGAGTACCTGTTTCAGTGATAGGCTGACGGCATGCTGCGTTGAAGGTTGGTCAGATTCGCCATAAATCAGCACCACACTGGCGATTAATAGCAAGGTAATGATGGCAATGAAAGGCACGCCGCCTGATACGCCTAAATAACCAATCCCTAATTGGCCCAATGCCGTTCCGCCGTAAAGCGCCGCCATATAAATACCAAGGCGTTTTGCTCGGCCTTTTTCATCACCATGCAATAGCCAAGACTCGACGACTACAAAGACACCAGCCACCGCAATACCAGCAACAAAACGTGCCACTAACCAAGCACTGGCATAGTGCAGAGCAGGTAAGGCAAAAATGGTTAACATGAGTAGCGCTAAGCACCATACAAAAGCGTTTCGGTGGCCAACGCGGTTGACAACAGGTTCAACGACTAATGCGCCGATCAATAAGCCAGCGTAAAAGGCACTGGCAAGCCAGCTTGCCAATGAGCTCTCAAGCCCGTAGTGCGGCAACATCAATGGGATCAGGCTCATTAAATAGCCTGAGGCAATCGCATAAAGCGATAGCGCAATGACCGGAACGGAAATGCGAGGTGAAGACGCGTTCACAGTGATGTTGTCCATTGACTTTGCCTCAAAACCAGAATTGATGGGATATTTTGCGGCGAATATGGAGCTGATATTGAGAAAGGTAAAACGAAAAATTATGTTCTTAACGATTAATTTTATTAATCGAAAATAAAGCAAGAGAAATGAGCAGTAAAGTTGGCATAAATCGATAAAAAATGCCAACTTTATTATTGGTTATAATGATGGATTATTTCAATATAGCTTGGTTTAACCATTGATTAAATTGACTTTTTGGTAAAGCGCCATTGATCATATCGACTCGTTGACCATTTTTAAACACCATAATGGTTGGAATGCTGCGAATTTGAAATTTTGTGGCGAGGCTTTGTTCACTTTCAGTATCAATTTTTATAAAGCGAATGTTTCCTTTTCGTTCCGTCGCAGCATCACTGAATACCGGAGCAAAACCAACACACGGATTACACTAAGGTGCCCAGAAATCGACGACAACGGGTTGGCGACTATTAAGCAGTGCTTCGAAATTGGCTTCCGTTCCTTCAATGGGCGCTCCATCAAATAGGGGAGCTTGGCATTTACCGCAGTTTGGGCTTTCTGTCACTCGTTCTATCGGAACTCGTTTCATTGCGTGACACGAAGGGCAACGAGTATTGAATGTTGACATGGTTTCCTCTCTTTATTTTTGTGTTTTGCTCCAGCCGCATTTAACGCACTAGACTTAACGTCGGAGCAAAAGCGCGTATACTGACTGACATCAAAAGGACCTTTTGAGTCTCATTTCTCTTTCATACGATGAGTTTTTAATTTTAGGTCTTTGGATTGCATTAGAAAATACAACAAAAACAGGTTAACAATGACAAAATTCTATGCCGAAATTACAGGTTGGGGTAAATGCCTACCACCTGCAACGCTCTCAAACCATGATCTTAGCACCTTTATTGAAACTTCCGATGAGTGGATTAAAACTCGCACCGGGATTGAACAGCGCCGCATTAGCCATGTGAATACCTCGGATTTAGCTACGGTGGCCGCCCAACACGCCATCGCTTGTGCTGGGATTGATGCAACTGAGATTGATCTCATCATCATCGCAACCTGTTCGCCAGATTCTCTTATCCCAAATATTGCCTCGAAAGTGCAGCAGAATCTTGGGATTAAAAATGCAGCCGCTTTTGACTTAAATGCAGCCTGTACCGGTTTTGTTTATGGATTAGAAACTGCGACGCGTTTAATGCAAGCAAGCCATTACCGCCATGCGTTAGTGGTGGGTGCTGAGCGTCTCTCTTTTTACATTGATTGGACCAAACGTGATACCGCCGTGTTGTTTGGTGACGGTGCTGGCGCTGTTGTCTTGAGTAAAAGCGATAAAGTAGTGGGTTTGCAAGATGCACAAATCGGCTGTGATGCAGAAGGGCGTGATATTTTGGCGGTGCCTAAATTTGGCTCATCGATGGATCGTTTTGCCGCTGACAATGGGTATTGGGATTTTGATTTTGTTGGGAAAGAGATTTTTAAACGTGCGGTTCGAGGCATGGGCGCAGCGGCGCAAACTGTGCTGGCGCGTTCCGGTCTTTCAACCGAGCAAGTTGATGTGGTGATCCCGCATCAAGCGAATATTCGTATCATTCAAACCTTGTGTGACTTATCAGGTATTAGCCAAGATAAAGCATTCGTTAACATTCAACACTATGGTAATACGTCTGCCGCGACCGTACCTATTGCATTGTGTGAAGCGGTTGAACAAGGGAAAATCAAACCGAATGATAACCTGCTGGTGGCCGCTTTCGGGGCGGGCTTAACTTGGGGGGCTGGGCACATCAAATGGGGCGAGCGTGTTACCGCGATTAGCCGTAGCCAAGCGCAGTTACCAGAGTGTCAGTCCAGTGCGTTAGAATTATTGGCCAATGCAATTGAGCACTGCCAGCAGCGCCCGCTATCTAAATAACGTTTAGAAAACGAATGTTCACACAGTACAAGCAGTATGAGAACAGGCCACAATGTGGCCTGTTTTACTCTCAATGCTAGGTGTGTAAACTAGGCAATCGCCATGGCGAGCAGGCTAATTGGATGAATGGTTTCTAACGCGGTATTTTCTTCAATTTGCCATTTACAGGTTTCACAATCGGTAATCGCATAGTCAGCTTGCGATGTTTTGATTGCATCAAACAGGTGTGCGCCAATTTTCATTGAAACGTCATAGTTCTCTTCTTTAAAACCGTAGGTTCCCGCTAAGCCGCAGCATTCGCTGTCTAAGACCACTAACTCCAATCCTGGGATCATTTTTAATAATTCAATGGTAAAAATGACATTACCGCTGCGTTCAAGGTGGCAAGGGGTGTGGTAAACCACTTTCAAGTTAACGGGTTTCATTTTAGGCGCATTACCGCTCATGAACTCTTTGAGTAGAAAGCGCGTGACGTACTCGATTTGTTTGACCACCTTACTATTATCAACCCCTAAAACATGAGGATATTCTTGTTGTAAGGTAAATGAACATGTTGATGAGGTGGAGAGGAGCGTTGTTTGACGATCAACTACCGCGGCTTCGATATTTTTCACATTCAATAACGCATTTTTACGTGCTTTATCGTGAAAACCATTGGCAATCAGCGGTACACCACAGCATTTCTCGTTATCCAGTAACCGTACGCCGATATTCATCGCATTCATCACAGAGACAAAATCTTTACCTAACTGCGGGTGGTTATAGTTAACGTAGCAGCCGTGGAAATAGGTCACTTGCCGGTTATACAGGGGTTGGCGTGTGCAGTTCTGCTTAAACCAACGACGAAACGTGCCGTGTGAATATTTGGGAAGTGATTTATGATCGTGCACACCAATGGTCTTGTGCATCAGTCTTTTTACCATCGGCATAGCCGTAGCAGCGTTCACTATCGGTGCAAATGGTGTGGCGATCGTGCCAAAAAGATCGGTATGGCTCAGCACGTAATCACGCACCAGCTTTGGACTCAGCGTTTTTTTACCATGTTTGCCACGCGCCACAGCAATGATATCGCCAATTTTTACTCCGGAAGGACAGGCGGTTTCACACCGTTTGCAGTTGGTGCAGAGCTTGAGTAGGTCGTCATAATACTCTGCGCTTTTAATCCTCAAGCGTTCGCCATCCGGTCCGCACTGTTTTGGCCCCGGATAGAGTGGGTTTGCTTTAGCAACCGGGCAATAAACGGTACAAACAGTGCATTTGATGCATTGATCAAAAGAGGTATTTTTGGGTGCGGCTTCAACAAAAGAGGTGCTCATGCTAATACCTCCTGAATGGCTGGTCGAGATTGAGTTTGAGCCATAATTTGAGAGGTAGCGTGGTAAGCGCTGGCAATAGCAACGCCTCCACCGCTGCCTTCAAAGACAGGATCATAACCCGCGAGCATCGAACCACAGCAGTATAAATTGGTAATGATATTACCTTGATGAGTTGGGTTCAGTGACGTGTTGGTCAGCACACCAAAGGTCATGAAAGGGTGAGAGTTTGCTGAGAAAAAGGCATGATTTCGCCATAGAGCGCGATCATGACAGCTCTCCGTCTCTAATTGGAACACGGGTTCGCTAATACCGTGATGAGAAGCCTGTAAACCTTGGCTGAAATAGCTCCCTGTAGCCATCACGAAATGGTCAGCTTGAATCGGCATATCATTGAGATTTTGAGTATGAATGGCGGTCAAACGGTTGCCATCAAATTCACCACTGATGACTTTATCGCCTTTTAAATGGGTACCACCCATAGTTAAAAAAGCTCGGCTGAGTGTCACTTCAATGCGGATGCCCATTAATGATGGCGGCATGGTCGGGACTTCATGCAACTGCAAGTTGGTTTCCAATTTGAGTTTGTTCAGTAAGGTTAACCCATCACCATTGCCCATGATGGCAGGTAGGATCACTAGATCTTGCACAGTGGCATGACGGATCAGTTGATCACAAAAACTGCGCCATGCATGTGGCTGTTTGAGCAAACGAGCAATATCGATGGAGCGCAGTTCGTTGGGGTTATGGCGAAGTGCTTCGAAACCCGGAATCGTGATATTGATGATCTCACTTGGGATAGTCGAAAATGCAGGTAGAGCGCGTAAGTTATCTTGCAGCATATGTGGTTGAAAATCTCGATAACCATCGATGGCGAGCAGCACAATACGCTTAAAATCAGCATTCGTTTTATGTTGATAAACATAAGGTTGTGATAACCAAGTGGCTTTCAATGTCCCCATCGGAGTTATGCGATAGTGGTTACTATTATCCGCTTGGTGTGTCAGCGGCATGCCGCGTTGCTGCAGCGTTTTTTGAAACCACATTAACCCTTGCGAAATAGTGTCAGCGCCAATTTTACTGTAAGGGTGATTCGGGGCTTGTTGACGTAATGCTTCCATGGCGAGCAAAGGGGATTCAACCGCTTCGCCGCTAGGCAGTTTACCCAGAACATCGATGGAACCGGATGAAAAATGCAGAGCACTTTGGCCTTGACTGATCAGTGCTGTTTTTAGGCCCGCTTGTAAGCAGCGAAGACCTGCACTGTAACCTGCAATTCCACCACCGATAATTGTGACGTCGTATTTCATCATAACGTCTCCTCACTTTCATTTTGCTTGTGTTGCGTTGGAATGTCATTGGCTCCGAACAAGCCTTCGTAAATCCAGTAACTGAATTCAGCCTCGCGCAGTGCATCTCCCCAGAAAATCGGTTTAATGCCTTTCCAGCGCTCTTCTAAAAACTCAACCAACAGTTGGCTCGATTGGTTTCCCGAAACGTGACCATATTCTTGAAATAAGCTGGCGGCGCGATAGCTGCAAAGCTCTCCTTGGCACGGCCCCATACCTAAACGAGTACGGCGACGTAAATCGACCAAGTTATTTACATCGAGTTGTTTAATTGCGTATTCAATTTCGCCCGCGGTCACCATTTCACATTCACAAATAACCGCTTGGCTCTTTGCATCATCAGATAAGAAATTTTGTGCGCGCTCACCATGGCGATAAATAGCCGATTCATAGACGGGTTTGGCAATGCTGGCGGTTTTTTTGACCTGTTTTGGGGTTTCGTTGGAGCCGGGTAGGGCGCGAGTATGAGTTTCGCAAGGAGTATTATTGCCCAGTTTTTTAGCGACTAAATCGGTCGCCCATTCTGCCATTAGGCGGTAAGTCATTAATTTACCGCCTGTAATCGTGGTGAGGCCTTTCAATCCATCGCGTTGTTCGTGGTCAAGTAATACGATGCCGCGACTGATGTTTCGGCCGCTGCCATCATCATTAATAGAGACCAATGGACGCACACCCGCATAAGCGCGTAATACACGAGTATTCGCCATGATGGGGGCCAGTTTCGCGCCTTCGGCCAGTAGTATATCAACCTCTTTTTCAGTCACGTGCAGGTTGTCAATTTGGTCGTAGTCAATGTGTTCAGAGGTAGTACCGATCAGTGAAATGGTATCACCAGGGACAAGAATATCGGCATCAGAAGGCTTGCGACAGCGGTTGATCACAAGGTTGTTGATACGATAGTCAAGGATCAACAATGAGCCTTTTGCGGGGAACATTTTGATGTTGAGATCGGCGTATTCACAGATGTTTTGTCCCCATATTCCAGCTGCGTTAATCACTTCTTTGGCGAAAATCTCATATTGTTGATGAGTGCTCAGCTGTAAACAGCGCACGCCTAATACTGTGTCACCTTGGCGGATCAGTGACGTCACAATGGTTTTGTTCATGATCCGCGCACCATGCTCTTTGGCGTCTAGCACATTGGAAGCGCATAAACGAAAAGGATCGAGTGTGCCATCGGGTACTTTGATCGCGCCAACAAGGTTTGGATTAACGTGAGGCTCTAAACGCAGTGCTTCTTTGGCAGAAAGCGGCTCGGTTGTAATCCCTGCTTGAGCGCACGCGTCGATAAACGTGCTTTGAAAAGCAAGATCGTCTTCAGGCAGAGTAATGAACAGGCCGTCGGTTTTCTCTACACAATGTCTAGCGATATTTTTTAAAATTTTATTCTCTTGGATGCACTCTTTGGCCGATTCAGGATCGGTAACTGCGTAACGTGCCCCTGAGTGTAATAAACCGTGATTTCGCCCGGTGGTACCAGAAGCAATATCATCCTTTTCTAGCAAAATACACGCAATGCCGCGCAGTGCGCAGTCGCGCATGATCCCAGTACCGGTTGCTCCGCCACCAATGATAACAACATCGGTTTCAAATCGTGTGGTTGTGGTCATGGTGAAACCTTATTCGATGAAAAACTTATATTTAGTGTGGCATTTTCAATAGAAAATGTTCGATATGTTGCTCACAAAAGCGCGAATGAGCGAAATTGTGTTTCATTTTGGCGGTAATTTTATCTTTGTATGTTATTTCATATCAAAATGATGAACGGTTTAACAATTTAGGTTGTGTTAATTTAACAACTGGAGTGGATTTTAGAGAACAAATGCGCTTACGAGCTGATCCGATGACTTCATCATCATGCCTCTCTTAGCAGTATGAAATCATATCTCTATCCGTTATTGCACTTGATTATGTCGTTGTTTATAGAGACACCCTTAGTTTCCTATCATTTGTTAAGCTCTGCGTTAATGAGCAGAAGATCAAAATAATGAGTTAATTAACAAAAAACGATATTGCAAGTAACAAAATTGTGTTCGAACGCTCATAAATGCGGTTTTTTAATTTTCGTGGGAAGAAAAATGTGCAAAATTTGCCACACACAAACATTGTGTACACAAAAAATAAACAAGGACACTTACTATGACTCGAACAAAACAACATACTCTTCTCGGAGAGTGTATCGCGGAGTTTATCGGCACCGGATTGCTGATTTTTTTCGGTGTAGGCTGTGTTGCTGCCTTAGTTCTTACTGGCGCACAATTTGGTCAGTGGGAAATCAGCATCATGTGGGGCTTAGGTGTGGCAACTGCCATCTATTGTACTGCGGGTGTTTCTGGAGCTCACATTAATCCGGCGGTGACCATTGCACTGGCCGCCTTCCACGGCTTCAACAAAGCAAAAGTACTTCCCTATATTGCGGCGCAAATGCTCGGTGCATTCTGCTCTGCTGCTCTGGTTTACGGCTTGTACAGCAACCTTTTTACTGATTATGAAATCGCACACAATTTTGTACGTAGCAGCCAAGAAGCGTTAGCCACAGCGGGTATTTTTTCTACCTACCCTAATGCTTCATTATCATTTGTTGGTGCATTGGCGGTCGAATTTGTCATCACAGCAGTATTAATGTTCGCTATTTTGGCACTAGGTGATGAAAATAACGGCGCACATCGCAATGCAATGAACCCATTGCTGATTGGTATTCTGATTGCGGTTATCGGTGGTTCACTTGGCCCATTGACTGGCTTTGCGATGAACCCTGCGCGTGATTTTGGCCCTAAATTGTTTGCCTACTTAGCTGGCTGGGACTACGCACTAACAGGTGCAAAAGATATCCCATACTTCATCGTACCTATCATTGCTCCTATTGCTGGTGCCTGTTTTGGGGCATGGGCTTACCCTAAATTTATTGGCGCGTACTTACCCACTGTCGGCGTAGGCTGCACCATTCCAAACCAGTGTGATGACGTAGAAGAAAGTGAGCAAGCTCACGTCTAAAATAACGACAACACTTCATAAAACGATTAACGTGAAAGATAAGGAAAAGACCATGACTGAGCAGAAATATATTGTTGCCCTTGACCAAGGAACAACAAGCTCACGTGCTGTAGTGTTAGATCATGATGCTAACATTGTCAGTGTTTCTCAGCGTGAATTTACCCAGATCTACCCTCAAGCTGGCTGGGTTGAACATGATCCACTGGAAATTTATGCGACGCAAAGTTCGACGCTAGTAGAAGCACTTGGCAAAGCTGGTATTCGCAGTGATGAAATTGCGGCGATTGGTATTACCAACCAACGTGAAACTACGGTGGTGTGGAACAAAGAAACGGGTAAACCAGTCTACAATGCGATTGTATGGCAATGTCGACGTACCGCATCCATTTGTGAAGAATTGAAAGCACGCCCAGGGCTAGAAGAGTATATCCGCGAGAATACAGGCCTAGTGCTTGACCCTTACTTCTCTGGCACCAAAATCAAATGGATTTTGGATAATGTCGAAGGGGCTCGTGAAGACGCCGAGGCTGGAAAATTGCTGTTTGGTACGATTGACTCGTGGCTCGTTTGGAACATGACACAAGGCCGTGTTCACGTTACTGATTATACCAATGCATCTCGCACTATGCTTTTCAATATCAATAACTTGCATTGGGATGAAAAGATCCTAAAAGAGTTTGATATTCCTTTGTCTATGATGCCTGAAGTGAAGAACTCTTCCGAAGTTTACGGCCAAACCAACATTGGTGGTAAAGGGGGGACACGTATTCCTATTGCTGGGATTGCGGGTGACCAGCAAGCTGCACTTTATGGGCAGATGTGTGTTGAGGCGGGCCAAGCAAAAAATACTTACGGCACTGGCTGTTTCTTATTGATGAACACAGGTAAAGAGAAAGTCACCTCACACAATGGCTTGCTAACAACTCTGGCTTGTGGCCCTGCTGGTGAACCTTACTATGCACTTGAAGGTGCAGTCTTTATGGGCGGTGCATCGATTCAATGGTTGCGTGATGAATTGAAACTGATTTCAGATGCGCATGACTCGGAATATTTCGCTACGAAAGTTGATACGGCCAACGGCGTTTATGTTGTGCCAGCGTTTACTGGTTTAGGCGCGCCATATTGGGATGCTTATGCCCGTGGTACGATTGTCGGTTTAACCCGTGGCGTGAATTCGAACCATATTATTCGAGCGACCTTGGAAAGTGTCGCTTACCAAACACGTGATGTACTTGATGCAATGCAAGCTGATTCTGGCATTAAACTGTCTGCGTTACGTGTAGACGGTGGCGCGGTAGCCAATAATTTCTTAATGCAATTCCAATCTGATGTGCTTGCTACCGAAGTGCACCGTCCTAAAGTGACAGAAGTGACCGCGCTAGGGGCAGCCTATTTAGCTGGTCTTGCGGTTGGCTTTTGGGGAAGCTTGGATGAGCTTGCTGATAAAGCCGTGATCGATAAAACATTCGTTCCTCATCAAGATGAAGAGAAGCGCGATCGTCGCTATAAAGGTTGGAAACGTGCGGTGAAATGTGCGCAAGCTTGGGCAACTATGCACGATGACGAAGAGTAATACTTAGCCTTATGGCCTCTATGTATCCCCCTGCTAGAGGCTTTTTGCTTGGCTATCTATGTTTTTGCTCTCTGATTTATCGATAAAAAATGCTCTGTCATCGTGGCAGAGCATTTTTTTACACGTCAATTTTTATTATTTTGGGTTTATCATGCAGCGTTTTTGGCGTCAGCCGTTTTTTTTTCTCGCTGCATCTTTGCTAAAAAGTATATGTTTACGCAGGCGATAAAGCCGTTGGTGAGCACTACAGGCCATGAGTCAATCATTAGTCCGTAAGCGGTAAACAGTGCACAACCAACAAAATTAAGAATACGCAGTTTAACGATATCTTTCATTGTCAGCGAGATTGCCACCATGATTGAGGCGGCATAGCCTAAAATTTCAACCACATTCATTTCCATAATTTGACCCTCTTAATATATGCCGAACGATGTCGGTACCAATCTTCTCGCCGTGAGATAAGTGAGGAAGCTCCGTGCCTCGAATGGTCATAATTGATTTACTGTGTATAAATATAACAATAGCTAATATGTGATAAAAGACTCAAAACTAGGTTCGGTGAAGGTTAGCGATTACGCAAACGTTTAATGTCTATCACATAAAATTTATCGCACTTTTTGTTGATAGAAATATTGATTTGTTTTGTGAATGTTTTGGCCATAAAAAAACCCGTCTTAAGACGGGTTTCGAAGATGGTCGGCATCAATTTTACTTTTTGCCTTGAGTCATTTGTTTATCTTTATCGGTCAGCTCGCGAATACGACGGCTAATATCACGGCGCTCTTTTGAAATTTCTGCGCTTTTGATGATGTGATCATCGACGCGATCTTCGTAATCGGCTTTCATGTTATTGATGATCGCCATGACTTCTTCGTGGGTCATATCCGGTTTCATATAATCGAGTAAGTTTTCAAGCAGTTCAACTCTTTTACGGTTATCACGAACTTTTTTCTCGTTATCTAGCAGTTCACGTTTCAGTTTATTTTTACGGCGAGCTTGGTTAACAATTTCAAATACGATACTCATAGGTTCCTTTTCCCAACTTGAATGTCAATGCCATTGATTAAATCATATCGAGCTGATTCATAACAGCCTTTAGATCAATCCTGACTCACTCTTGATTAAGAAATAATCACTCTAGTCATGAGTGATTGTATTGGTACGGATAGGCGCTATATCATGTACCTTTCAAATCGCTATCTTATGGTATTTAGAGATGCAACTTTCAGAAATTTTAGTACCTAAAAGAAAAGATGTACCTGCAAACGCTGAACTGCATCACAGTGTTAAATTGCGTGAAGCTTATATTAGCGAGCGTGAGAAGCTGGAGATGACCGAGTTAGAGTTAAGCCGTGCAAAGATTGTGATGATTGATAGCAATGGGAAAATCATCCGAATTTCACTGTTGTTAGAACACTAATGCAACATCGATTGTGGCCTCGATTAGGAAACTCCGCTTAGAAAAAAGGAAATTATAATGAACATTGAGCTCTCTCCCCTAGAAGCACGAATTATTGGCTGCTTAATTGAAAAAGAAGTGACCACGCCTGATTACTACCCATTAACGCTCAACAGCTTGACCACCGCATGTAACCAAAAAAGTAACCGTGAGCCAGTGCTGTCATTAACCGAAGCTGAGGTTCAAGATGCCGCTGAGGGCTTGATCGCTCGTCACCTGATGAGTGATGAAAGTGGTTTTAATAGCCGAGTGAGCAAATATCAGCACCGTTTCTGCAATACCGAATTTGGCGATTTAAAGCTGTCAAATCAAGAGCTTGGTTTGGTGTGCTGCATGCTGCTGCGTGGGCCACAAACGCCGGGAGAGTTGCGCACTCGCACTAACCGATTATGCAGTTTTACCGATGTAAAAGAAGTCGAAACTATTTTAGACGGTTTAGCCAACCGTGAATCAGGCCCGCTGGTGGTGAAGCTGCCACGTGAACCGGGTAAGCGAGAGTCGCGTTATCAACATCTCTTTTCTGGAGAGGTTGACGTTGAAAGTTTAGAGCAAACCTTTGCTCATGCTCCGGAAGGTGGGGCGACTGCTCGTATTGATCAGCTTGAACAGGAGGTTCACGCATTAAAAAATGAAGTCGCCGAGTTACGCGCTTTGGTGGAAAGCTTACTGTAAGTGAATAAGGTTTCCCACAAAGATAGCCCGGACTGGTGGGTTTATTTGGTTCGAACCCGCCATCAAGCACTGTATTGCGGTATTACAACGGATGTTGAACGACGCTTTGTACAACACCAAACAGGGAAGGGTGCAAAAGCGTTACGAGGTAAAGGGCCGTTATTATTGGTTTGGTCTCAACGTGTAGAAGGCGGTAAAAGCCTCGCTTTAAAAACTGAGCTAGCGATTAAAAAACTGACCAAATTGCAAAAAGAACAGTTGGTGGCAGGGCAAGAGAATGTTCATTTCTCTGTTAGTGGCATGGATGATTTTGGTGACGATTAGGTTTGGTCAGCGGCATTATTCGCCAATTTCATGTGCAATGTAAAAAATTGTATTAACCTTGTTTAGGGAATAATAACAACAAGGTTGGTTGCAATATGAACAGTTACAACAAATGGTCAGTGGTCTCGTTGCTCTTGTTGGCTTGTGCTTCTGCGCAAGCGGCGAACACGATAGCTGACGCACGTGGTAATGGAATGGGGAATACTGGCGTAACAACGGCCGATTATCTGCTAGCTCCATTCTATAATCCTGCTTTGGTGGCCGTGTATCGGAATAATGACACGTTTGGCGTGCTTTTCCCTGCGGTAGGTGGTGCAGCTAGAGACCCAGATAAAAGCCTAAAATCCATTGATGACCTGCAAGATAGCATCAAAGCGTTTGAAAATTCCGGTACACCCAATCAAAGTGATATTGATAAGCTCAATCAGTATTTGGACCAGCTTGCCGATGACAAGCCTCTTGCTGCATCGGCGGGCATTGGTATGGCGATAGCAATTCCTCTCGATCTAGTTTCACTTAATATTTTTGCGCGTGGACACGCGGAGGTGATTGCGCGTTCTGATATTGCGGCAAATACAGGCAGTAGCGGCACCGACGTTGAGAATCGTTATAAAAATTCAACCGTTGATCTGATTGCATTTGGTTACTCAGAATTTGGCCTAGCACTGGCCAAAATATACAACATTCGTGGCCAACAATTTTCATTTGGCATTACGCCTAAAATTCAACAATTAAGAACCTATAAGCAAAATGTTTCGGTAAAAGAATTTGATCTTGCTGATTATGACAAAAGCGAAACGAACGATAATGCCTTCAATCTTGATTTAGGGGCTGTGTGGTTAATTAACGATTTTCGAGTGGGTGTTGCGGTAAAGGATCTTTTTGCTCAAGAATTAAAAACCATTGACGGTTTAAGCTCATATGATTTGGATACGCAAGTCACAATCTCGGGTGGATATGTCACTGAGTTTTTCACTGCTGCAATCGATTTAGATGCAACAAAGCAGAATCGTTTCCAAGACCAAAAAGATGATACACAATACCTACGCTTTGGCTTAGAAGGTAATGCTTGGGGATGGGCACAGCTTCGTGCGGGTTATGAAATCGATTTAGAAGATACTTTGGACAACGCCGTGACGTTTGGCATTGGCATCAGCCCCGGAGATCTTATCAGTTTCGATCTTGCAGGAAACTATGCTGGAGATAATCAATTTGGCATTTCTGGAAATTTAGCTTTCACCTTTTAAGTAGGAAAGCATTCTGATGCTTTTGTTTAGTAAATGAGCGGTTATGAGTGCAAGTCAGCTTTTTTAGTGGTTTGCACTATCATTTATGAGGAACATACTTAATAATCAAGATGATATACGGGCTACTTGTTTGATCCTTCATTGGGTAGTCCGAGAATATGATGAGTGCGAAATCAGCCATTGTGTGTCATTAAATCCAGAAGTTAGTGTAATGAGAATGCCATGAGAAAAATCCTGCTCCTTTCATTTGTGTTCAGTGTCAGTGTGGCAGCCTCCACTCAGGCTGCAGCGCAAGTTTTAAATGGCTATTGGCGATATCAAGAGTTTTTAGATCTTAATCCTGCGCAACAGGCTCTTACCGACCAGATGATACAGGCAGTGCGTCAACCTCCCGCTGTACTCTCAATAGAGCAAGATAAACCTATTCATATTTCTGTTGTTTATCCAGGTCAACAAGTTTCCGATTATTGGGCGCGCAATATCAAAGCCTTTGAGATGCGTTTAGATGAACTTGGGATTAGATACCAAATTAACCAAGTATTCACTCGTCCGAATGTCGATATTCGCCAACAAAGTTTATCGTTGATGGAAGCGATTAGAAACAAATCCGATTACTTGGTGTTTACGCTTGATACCATCCGCCACCGTAAATTTATCGAGCAGTTGTTAAGTTCAAATCAAACCAAAATTATTCTGCAAAATATCACTACGCCGGTAAAAAGTTGGGGAGATCGCCAGCCTTTTATGTACGTGGGGTTTGATCATGAAATTGGCACAATGAAACTGGTGGATTACTACAAAAAGTCGGCGCCAAAGAATAGTGCTTATTCCGTACTCTATTATTCTGAAGGCTATGTTAGCGATGCTCGCGGTGATAGTTTTATCCAAGAAATGAGTCGAGACAGCAAATATCACTTGGCCTCTTCGTTTTATACAAAAGCGACACGAGATAGTGCATTTGATGCAACTTTGCGTATTCTTAAACAAACACCAGATATTAATTTTATTTACGCATGCTCTACTGATGTTGCACTCGGTGCCATGGATGCGTTGCAGCAGCAAAATAGAGAAGATATTACGTTAAACGGCTGGGGCGGTGGTGAGGCTGAATTGGACGCGCTGCAAAATAGCACACTTGATGTGACTATCATGCGTGTCAATGATGATGCCGGTGTTGCTATGGCGGAAGCCATTAAGTGGGATCTTGAAGGAAAGCCGGTACCTACGGTTTACTCAGGTGATTTTGAGTTGGTAACCAAAGAGGTCTCTTCAGCGGATATTGAAAAGCTCAAAAAACGAGCATTTCGTTACTCTGACCATTGATATATCGAGTCATTAATGAGTTTAAGGTCAAGCACCGTCAAGAAAAAACAAAAGATAGCTACCGTGATCACCAAATCAATGATTGCGGTGATTGGCGCATTGACGCTCAGCGTTTTATTTCAAAGTTATCAGATCAGTAGCAAAATCATTGCTCAAGAAGTGCAACGTACGGCTTCTCAAACCTCTAGTCTCATCCAGAACCTCTTTAACTTCCGTCTTTCATTACTGCAGATAAACCAAGATAGCAGCGCAAAAAATGCAGGTTTAGTTAAAGCAATTCGTAAGGGCGATAATGACAGCATTGATCAGTTCTTTTTTGGAGTTGACCAGCTAGAAGTAGCCAACACACCTGACATTCGTTTCATTTCTGATTCTGACAGCCTGATGTGGGAAGATGGCAATGCTCAGTTTTATGGTATTGAACAAAACGAGCTGGTAAACATGTCTCGTAAAGTCGCGTTAAGTAATAACTGGCATATGATCAAATCGCCCTCTCAATTGGGCTATGCCTACCTAATGGTCAGACGTACTCCCGTTATTGACTCGCAGTCCGGAGAGGTGATTGGTTTTTTGCATCTTGCTACCGTACTTAACAACAATTACGTGCTGGCAGAAACATTACGTGAAGGGAGTAACTCAGAAAATCTCGTGATGACGACGGGTGAAAAGGTCTTAGCCTCAACAATTAATGGTGATGAGACCTACACGGAACGTGATGTTTTAGAAGATAATTTTGACGCCTATAGTTTTGCCGATTACATGGTAAGCCGTACCGCGTTAACCATAGAAGGCGTACCAATTTATATTAACGTCCTCAGTGTGCAGAGCAATGAGAACGTATTGCAATTACGTGAAAATTATTTTTTTTGGATGATTTTTGCCCTTTTTGCGATGGTGATAGTCTCTATTTTGACTCGTTGGTGGTTACAGCAGCGAGTCAAAAATGAAATCAGTAGCTTGATGAATTACACCCACAAAGCGGCTGAAGCGGGGAGTTATGAGCTTTTTTCTGGTTCTAAAATCTATGAATTTGATCACTTCGGAAGAACGCTAGAACACACATTTCAACGTTTATCTGAGCAAGAAAAACAATTTGAAGATCTGTTCAATTTTTCACTTTCGCCCATCATAGTATGGAGTATCGACGGTGATATCATCAAAATGAATCCATCAGCAAAAAAATATTTCATGCGTCGTAATGATCAACAGCAATGCATTTTTGATGCATTAAAGCAAGAGCTGCAGCCAAAGATACGCCTTGCGGTTGAACAAGAAACGTTCCGAGAGATAAACGTTGAAGTCGGCAATAAGGTTTTTCGCTGGAATTTATCCCCCATTATTTTTGAGCAGAGAATTGAGTCAATCATCACTCAAGGACAAGATATTACGACAATCGCTGAGGCGGCCAAACAGAGCCGACTCGCAAGGCAAGAAGCGGAAGAGTCGGCGCGTATTCGTGCTGAATTTCTTGCAAAAATGAGTCATGAGCTGAGAACACCATTGAATGGAATTTTAGGAGTTTCTCAATTACTTAAGCGTGAAATCAGTGACCATGAGCAACTTGAACAAGTGAATGTGTTATGCAGTAGTGGTGAACATTTATTGGCGGTGCTGAATGATATCCTTGATTTTTCAAAGATAGAGCAGGGACAGTTTAGAATTCAAGAGTCTGACTTTAAGCTGGTTGAGGTCATCTCTGCCGTGGAAAGTATCTATCGGCCATTATGTGCTGAAAAAGAGATTGAATTCAGCCTAAAGAGCAATATTCCGCCTGATATGATGATCCATAGCGATCAAGTTCGCCTGAACCAAATTCTGTTTAATTTATTAAATAATGCGACTAAGTTTACCCACCATGGGTTGATTAGCATTGAGTTCCAGCAAAAGAATAACCACCAATTGTTTATTTCGATTAGTGATACAGGTATAGGTATCAGAGAGCAAGATCTCGCGCTTATTTTTGAGCCTTTTACTCAAGTAGAATCAAACACCACACGAGAATACGGCGGTAGTGGTTTGGGGCTTGCGATTGTCAAAAGCTTAATTGAGATGCTTGGTGGTGCCGTAAACGTGAAAAGCCAATTTGGAGTAGGTACTACATTTTCTGTTGAACTCCCGCTGGTTGTCGTGAGTGACTGCGGGAAGGATATACCATCTTATGAGCGCGCGCCGCCACATGAAATGTTTGAAAAACCAATCAAAGTGTTGCTAGTCGAAGATAATCATACCAACGCTTTTATTGCTCAAGCATTTTGCAAAAAATACGGTATGGAAGTGACAAGAGTAGAGGATGGTCTACAGGCGATTGATTATGTGAAAGATCATCCAGTGGATCTTATCTTAATGGATAACCAACTGCCTTACTTAGGTGGGGTTGAAACAACCCATTTGATCAAACATGAGTTGATGATGGATGTACCTATTTATGCGTGTACAGCTGATGGTATGCAATCGACTAACGAAGCATTTATGGCCGCAGGTGCAGAGTATGTGATAGTTAAACCTATCAAAGAGAAAGCATTGCATGAGGCTTTTTGTCACTTCCAAAAACGGCAGAAATAAAGCACCGCGCAACATTCTTATACGCTACCAGCCATAAAAGCGCGTTCTAATATTTCTTTTTTCAATGCAGCTGTCATTGCAATTGATTCAAGAAATTTAACGCCTACTAACATTCCTTTACCTTGTTGACGCACACTGACGATTTGGCAAGCGAGATCTTGTGGTAGAAGTGGGGAGAGTGTGGACTTTATCTCAATAAACATATCTTTTTCTAAATGGTGCAAGCCAGGAATAAATAGCGCGCAGCCAGAAATAGAAAAGTCGATCAATTTCCCTTTAAATTGATGCTCTCCTTCATGCATAACGGCTGGCAAAGAGAGTTTATAGCGCTCGTGCTCACGGATTGGTTTGGTCACAAAGTGCTTAGGAAACTTGATAAACAGTAATCCGAACGGTTTAGAAATACTACGAATAATCGAGGTTTTGAACGCGAGTATATGACCTAATTCAGTGTCACAAATCCCACGCAAAATGATTTGGATATTAACTATTTTTCGCATCACCAAGTCTTCACGAGCTTTAACGGGCATATCGATCAGTACGTATCTTTCACGTTTGCATCCGACAATTGTCGTTGAAAAGCTGTAAGAATCCTCAGGTCCGAATTCAATAGTGACGAGGATTTTCATGCATGGCTTAAGGAGTTTGATGAGATCGTCGCTGTTAGTATTCGGAATTGGCATTGAGTGGCATCGTCGTTACGGAAATATAGCCTTACTATACCCCGTGATTTTTACGTCACCTACTAAGAAAAAGTAAAAAACTCTCAGAAGATCATGTTTCTAAGAGCTTTTCTCAAGTTTAATTCTAGTGGCTACATCTTGTGCTAAGCACTGATGCGTTGACATTCGCAAGTTGATGATTGGTCGATATAATCATTTAACTGATCAATTTGTTCAGTGTTAAATGTTAAGCCGAGTTTACTTCTGCGCCATAGGATATCTTCACATGAAGAAGCAAATTCATAATGTAAGAGATAATCGACTTCGCATTGATAGAGCCCAAACGCAAAATGTTTACCCAGATCAGCACTACTTTGCACATTATCGAGCATCACCGAAGCTCGGCTACCATAATTAGTGATCCAGCGGTTAATGGTCGCTTTATCAAGATCTGGGAAGCGCTGCTCAAGCTGCTGTTTGAGCTGTGCTGGATAAAAGGCTTCTCCACCAGGCAGTGGTTTGTTTGCGGTCCAACTGTCAGACATTTGATTAAAAAATGGTTTTAATTGACCCATAGCAGATTCAGCTAACTTGCGATAAGTGGTTAACTTTCCACCAAAAATAGAAAGTAGTGGCGCATTATCAGCTTGTTGATCCAATGATAGTGTATAGTCCCGAGTAATGGCTTGTGGTGAGTCAGACTCGTCATCACATAGCGGGCGTACACCGCTGAAGTCAGCCACAATATCATCTAATGTGAGCTGATGGATAAAGTGCTTATTCACAACATCCAATAAGTACTGTTTTTCTTCGACGCTAATTTTCACTTGACGAGGATCACCTTGGTATTCGACATCAGTGGTGCCTATCATTGAATAATGATCAAGATAGGGGATCACAAAGACGATCCGTTTATCTTCGTTTTGTAAAATATATGCTTGCTCTTCATCGTGAATTTTCGGCACGATAATATGTGATCCTTTGATAAGCCGGATGCCGTAGGGTGAAGTAATTTCAATCTGTTCATCAATGAACTGTTTAACCCAAGGACCTGTTGCGTTGACAAGCGCGTGGCTGCGGCGAGTAAAACGAGTTTGTGTTTTTTCATCAAACAAAGTCACATGCCATAACTCGTCAACACGACGAGCTGATTCAACGCGGCAATAGTTTTTTACTTCGGAGCCGAGTTCACGTGCTTGCATCGCATTCAGTATCACTAAACGAGCATCATCGACCCAGCAGTCTGAGTATTCGAAACCCATTTTCATCTCATTTTTAGTCACCACACCCGCGTTAAGGGCTATTTTTTTGCTGGCAGGTAGTGAGGTTCGCTTGCCTAAATGGTCATAAAGAAAAAGTCCGGCACGAATCATCCAAGCAGGTCTTAGAAAAGGGCGGTGTGGTAGACGAAATCGCATTGGTTTTGCAATGTGAGGCGCTTTGCGCAACAGTACTTCGCGTTCAGCCAATGACTCACCGACTAAACGAAATTCATAATGTTCTAGGTATCTCAACCCACCATGAATTAATTTTGAGCTCGCAGAAGAGGTAGCGCTAGCAAAGTCTTTTGCTTCATACAGGCCAACTTTCAGCCCGCGGCCAGCAGCATCTACGGCGATGCCTGCCCCATTGATACCGCCACCGACAACAATAATGTCGAGCACATTGTTTTCGGCTTCAATCGAGTTGCAAACAGAATGGTTGTTCATTGAGCGTACCTATTTCGTTTTTGTTCTGTAATGTTCGTATGAAACCATTTTTTAGTCGAAATAGTTAGTTTTTTGTTTTTTTATTTTGATCTCGATCATTATTTTCTAATGCATATGCTCACTTAACCAATAAAAAAGGCGTTACGTGAATACGTAGCGCCTTTTTTATTGTGAGAGGCAATACCTTAACGACCTTAACGAGCGAGTTTGCGATGGGCGCGTGAAAAATGGCCAGCGCAGAACGCACCGACAATAGAAAGTTCACCAGCCAGACAGAGTGATGCTGCCACTTCGGCTAACGCTTGCGAATGACCAGTACCGTGCAGACCGAGAATATCCAAACATGCTTTTTGACTCGGTAACCCTGTACCGCCACCAACGGTCCCTAACATTAAATTGGGTAAGGTTACACTGGCGTACAAACCACCATTTTTGTCCACTTCCATGCGTGTCATACCAATTGCCGATTCAGCAACGCAAGCGGCGTCTTGCCCACAGGCAATATACAAAGCAGCGAGTGCATTAGCGTAATGCGCGTTAATGCCTATCGCGCCGCTTAATGCCCCACCAACAGTCGTCATTTGGCCAAATTGCATCATAGACTGTGGCGTCGTATGCAGATGTTTATGGATGAGTTCGGCAGATAAATGCACCTCGGCAGTCACTTTTTTTCCTCTCACACTACGCAGTGTTTGGCTAGTGGCTTTTTTATCACCCGATAGGTTGCCATCAAGGAATGCGTATTCAGGCTGCACAGGAGTATTCGCCAGAATGGTTTGGAACACGGCATTGGTGGCAATAGTGACCATGTTTTGCCCTGATGCATCGCCAGTTAAAAACTCAAACACGAGGTAGACATGGTTCCCTTCAATATTGACATTAATGTCTGACAGTTTTCCGTGTGCTGTCGTGTTTTCTGCAACTTGTCTAAAGTGGTCATATTGAGTCACTATCCACGCCACAAACTGCCCAGCTTCGATTAAGTTATAAAATGCAAAGCCTGGCGTGCGAGTAACGCCTTCATTTAACAACATGGCGCTTGCACCTCCTGCCGCAGTGAGCAGTTTTGCCCCACGATGATAAGAGGCAACCAAAGCGGCTTCGGTTGTCGCTAACGGGACGAGATAATCACCTTTGGCAAACAGTCCGTTGACTCGTAATGGCCCTGCGATCCCAACTGGAACTTTGACTGTGCCAATAAAATGCTCAATATTTTTGTGGTAGCTGAGCATATCTTGCTCTGTTGAGTCATCTAAAAGCGCACTTTTGTTCGTTCGCGTGTTAAGTACTTGCCAACGGCGTTCTACATTTTTTGCGGTTAAATACGGACTTGGTGTTAATTTGAGCGTTGGAGAAGTGAGCTTGGGTTGGAGTATTTGCTCTAGCTGCTGGGCTGATATATCACCACCCAAAATAGAAACATAATCTCTTCGATGCAGGTTTAGCTTAGGCATAGCGAATCATGGTAAAGAATTTGCGGGCATTGTACTAACCATGCACATAAACACAATATTTGCTTGTGTTGCAAGTTGTGTGAAGAGTTAGGCTTGGATATCCAATATTGAACCCAGCATGTCTTGATCTCGTTGGATAATATTGGTGCCAATGCGGTTGTATTGTGTAGCTTGGTTCAATTTTAGTAGGCTATCAATTTCTTCAGGTTTTTCTTCAGCTTTAGCAACAACTTTATCAAACTCAACTTTATTAAAAGCAAGCGCTTTGTCCGCTTTATCAACAGGAGAGGTGTCTTTTTCCATATTGAGCTCACGAGCCGCATCCTCAGCCATTTTATTTGACTGATTGATCAGTTGATAGCCAGAATGAACACCAGATATAGACATAAGCTTACCCTCGTCGATGTCTAAAGTTTAGGCTCCGTTTACTTTTTGCACAAGAAGAAATTCGTGACTAGGAAAAGAGGCTCGAAAGCACATTCAGCTCATCATCAGTGAGCAAATTATTCGATTCATTTTCCAAAGAGTGCTTTATCTCGCCTTGTAATAAACGCAGTTGTTGGGGTGTTAAATGCTGTAATTGTGATTTTAAAGACTCAAATTGATTATGCGTCATCGACTCATGCCTCAGTAAAAAATGCGCTGCCTTCTCTCCGCGGTAAGTTTGATGTTCTTTCATGGCCTTACACCTGTAAGAAAATACTTAGTCTGAGATTATTCTCGATGTGGCGTTTTTTTGTCCGAAAAATGTCAAGTTATAACAAGAGAAAGGTGAGAGCCGCCCGAAATTGAGCCGCTCTCATTATTACGACAATTGCTAGTTTACACGGACGGCAAACTTACTGGCGAGAGAGTGAAGCTCAGGTAGCATGCGATAAATAAGGTGCAGCTGTTGTAAGACCATTCTTACCGAGCTTTCATCTTCTTCACGCCATTCGGCTAAGCGTTTCTCTAAGCCTGCATCGTCAATGTCGCTGGTATCGCATTCATCACAATGTTCATAAAGTTGTTTGTGCAACACCTCTAAGTGTTGGTGGATCACTCGGTGAGTTTCAAGTACCAGCTGGTGCGTTGCTTCATCTTCGATGCGTGTCCGATGGGCCCCAAGAGCGGAGATATAGCTGAGCAGTGCATGGTTCAGTGTCAGAAAACGGAAACTTTCATCGATTGCCGCGCGATATTTACCCGGTTCTGCCAGCATATTACTGATCGCTGCGGTTAAATTTGCGTCTTGGTTGTGGGCATTGCGCCGTGAGATGCGATAGCTCAAGTTGTCTTTTTTACCGATACGGTACTGACCAATAATCTGTCCTAAATAGGCTTTGTTGGCATCGATCGCATCCGCCATGACTTTATGTAATCGTTTTGATTGCCAGTCAGGGAGGATCAGCACTACCGCTGCGACGGCCAATGCGCAGCCAATCAGAGTATCGGCAAGCCGAGGCAGTACCACGGCGTAACCTTCACCCAATTGATTAAAGCAAAACAGCACTAAAAGAGTAATAAAGCCAGTCGCATAGCCGTAGTTGTTTAGTCTAAAGGCGAAAAACATCACACCTGATAGTACGATAAAGACCAATTGGCTTTCTGGCGATGGGAACAAGGTTAAGAGCAGCACGCCTAAAAACAGCCCCGATAACGTGCCAATGATTCGGGCCGTCAGTTTTTGCCGAGTGGCTGAGTAGTTTGGCTGACAAACAAACAGTGTCGTGAGTAAAATCCAATAGCCTCGTTCAATACCAAAACCTTGGATGATTCCGTAACCGATAGTGAGTGCGATAGACATACGCAGCGCATGACGAAATAGCATCGAATCTTTATGCAGATTTGCCCTCACCCGTAACCACATGGCTTTAAGAGTGTGGGCTTCCGTATCATACAACATACCCTCTTCGAGCTTGTTAGCATCAGGGTTGTTAACGTTATTGAGTTGCTTTTCTACGGTTGCTAAGTTATTGAAAAGATAACCTAATTGCGCTAGTGACACCCGCCAGTCAGGGCGTTGTTGTTCTTGTAGGTAGTTTAATGAGCTTTGCAATTCATCCAGAGCCATGATTGACTCTGAATGGTGCTGATAGCTTCGCCCTAACTGAATCGATTGGGCTATTTCACGGCAGGCTTTGGCCTGTGTTTCTAATAAATGTTTAAAGCGAAACAGCACATCTGAGCGGCCAAAGTGTTCGGCAAGCTCTTGATAGCGATAATGACTTGAATTGACACGTTCATGGATATCTTGTGCCATGAAATAGATGTTGAGAAATCGGTCACTGGCACCATCAATATGGCCTCTTTTTGAACGACTCAACAAAGTGGCTTTACATTGATTGAGTGCGGTAACCGTTGCCGCGTTTAAATTGGCTTCAGCAATTCGATATGGCTGAGGGACTAAGTTCGATACGGGATGGAAGAGATGGCTTTTGGACTCAAGATAATTGGCCAATTGCAAAAAAACATTCGCTAAGCTTTGCTGTACTGGTTGCATTGGCCAAAACATATGCCAAATCATCGACATGAAGTAATACCAAGCGGCACCCGTCAGGAGCAAAACGGGTTGAAACCACAAATTCACGCTTTGGTGTGCACCCAACATGGTGTAGATGGCGATAAGTAAGGAGCCAAAGGCGATGCTGGCATAACGTGGGCCAATTGCGCCAAGAATGATAAAACCAAACGAGGAGATGAATAACCCAATCGCAAACAGTGGCGGGGTATGGAAAAGCAGTTCGATAGAAAATGCAGCGATAGCAAAGCAGATAAATGTCAGAGTGAGGGATTTTAACCGTCCACTGAAACTATCATCACTTTCAGCCAGTGCTGCGGCAATCACGCCAAGGATCAGTGGCGTAATCCAAGTATTGAGGTTGTAGTGCCACGCAGGAATGACCACACCTAATAGAGTGATCAAAATGAGAATGCTGTAATTGACAGTTTTATTCGCCCAATAAAGGCGAATTTTGCTAGAGAGCGGCACGATACTTCAACATCCAAAAAGAAAACCATAGTGTAGCAGAAGCGTTGATTAACACTCTGATCAAGATAAAGAAAAACGTCTACTTGATTACAAAATCAACAACAGTAATCTTGACATTAATTTTTCAATGCCCACTGTGATTGGTATATCATATTCACATTCTTATAAAAGAGCATAAAACCATGCAGCTGAGCGCAAATAAGCCTGCACAATTTCTCATTCAAGACGAATATAACCAAGTTGAACTTGACCAACAGCGTTTGATTATCTCCTCGGCTGTCAGCGAAGAGCGGATCCCGTTCACGGTTTGGAACGGTAAAGTCCGTATTAAGCGTGGTTTGTTTTGGGGAGCATTGCAGTTTTTTGCGCATGAAGATGAAGGCGTTCAGCAATCATGGTTGGTACAAGGTTTGCCTTGGCCCGAATGCCGACAGTTTGCCCATACGGCGGTAGCGGCTTATCAACAATGGCACAATCGTCAATGTGTGCAGTTGAGTCAGTATCTGCCTCGCTGGGAGCAAGAGCTCAATCGCTTGAAGCGTTTACCCTCTTTTTTGCCGCACTCCTTATTGGATGTTTGGGCTTTGCAAGTGGAAGCTGATTTTTCGACGATGGACATGAAATTAGCCGAAGCACGTCAACGGCTACCTGATGCTATTGCTCAGCTCTCGCCTTGGCTTACGGATCGCTCGGCGTCCCTTGCCCAGCGAAATCAACACTGGCTTGAATTGGAACGTCAAAACTGGGAAGTCTTATTCTCTCAAGTTGAAAGTTCTCCACTTAATTTGTCGCAGCAACACGCAGTGCTACTCAATGATGATCACAACCTCATCCTCGCGGGTGCAGGTTCGGGCAAAACCAGCGTTTTGACGGCGCGTGTTGCGTATCTACTCCAAAGTCACCTTGCACAGGCCCACGAAATTCTACTGGTGGCTTTTGGTCGCGATGCGTCGAAAGAGATGGAACAGCGATTAGATAGCAAAATCGGCATGGCGGCGGAGCACGTTCGCGTTAATACCTTCCATCAGTTAGGGCTGAAAATTTTAAACGAGGTCGAAGGGCGAGAAGCGATCATTTCGCCTGTAGCTCTAGACAGTAACTTAAAGTTGGCATGGTGTATTGATTGGTTGAAGAAACATTGGATGACGCCGACCAATTTTAAGCGTTGGCAGAAGCATTTATCTAAATGGCCAATTGCTTATTTAGCTGGTGATGATGAACTGGGCAGCCATGTTGAAAACCCAAAGCTGATTGCATGGTTGGAAAAGCAGCTTGAGCAACTGGCTATGCTTGGTCTTGGGAAAAAGGAGCTGCAACAACGTTTGATTGACCATCCAGACTATTCACGGCTGAACAGTGAGCTCTCTTTGTGCTGGCCATGTTACCAAGCTTGGTTACAAATGCTCAAAGAGCAAAATCAAATCGATTTTAATATGATGATCAGCCGCGCAACGGAATATGTTGAAAAGGGCAAATTTAAATCGAATTGGAAATTCATCATGATCGATGAATACCAAGATATTTCACCACAGCGATTGGCGTTGATCCAATCTTTGTGTGAGCAGCAGCCAGGAGCGTGTAACTTGTTTGCAGTGGGTGATGATTGGCAGTCAATCTATCAATTTGCTGGTTCTGACGTTGATCTTACGACTGGGTTTAGTGAACGCTTCCCACACTCGACGGTTCATTATCTGGATACGACTTATCGTTTTAATGATCAGTTGGGTGCGGTGGCTAACCAGTTTATTCAAGCCAATCCGAATCAGTTACCAAAAACACTTAACAGCTTCAAGCAGCAAAAACAAAAATCAGTTTTTATTGCACCAAGTAACAACATTGAAAAGATCTTGGATCAGCTCAATCGCCAAGCGAATGGTACACAATCTGTGCTATTGCTTGGACGAAACCATTATCATAAACCAGAGCTGCTTAACGACTGGAAAAAGCATTACCGCTCACTCAATATAGAATTTATGACTTGTCACGCCAGTAAAGGTAAAGAAGCCGATTTTGTGATTGTGCTCGGTGTTGATGAGGGACAGTTTCCGGCTCGAGTGAAAGCACTGCATATCGATAGTGCATTGAGCCAATCGAATGATGATTTCCCCTATGCCGAAGAGCGCCGTTTATTCTACGTTGCAATGACCCGCGCTAAAGAGAAAGTGTGGATCACGCACTCGGGCAGTGGCTCGGTTTTTGTTCGCGAATTGCTATCAGGGGATTACCCAGTGGTGAAGCAGAAATAACGCATCCTTTGAAAGGGGATGCGTTCACGCAGGCGATCAAGTTGTTTTATGTGGTGATTTGGATGTTGACTGTGTGTCTCTGTGCGTATGTAAAGGTTATAGGTTACATGCGTTCAGCTAGATAAGCTTGGTAATCAGGGATCTCGATATCGACCTCTTGCTCTATCAACTGTGAAGAGAACAAAAATTTAGCACTGGCGCGGTTTGTGGCAACTGGAATGTTCCAAACGCTGGCAATTCGTAGCAGAGCTTTTACATCGGGATCATGCGGTACGGCATTGAGTGGGTCCCAGAAGAAGATCAATACATCAATTTTGCCTTCAGAAATCAACGCGCCAATTTGTTGGTCGCCACCCATCGGACCGCTGATCATGCTTTTTATAGCAAGGCCAGTCTCTTTGCTGAGCATGTTGCCGGTGGTTCCTGTCGCGTATAAAAAATGGCGCTGTAGTTTTTCTTTATTTTCTTTTACCCAGCGAAGTAGTTCCGGTTTGCAGTTGTCGTGAGCGACGAGAGCGACATGCTTATGCGCAGGCATAGTCCGAGTCGTTGTTTGCATTGAAGAGTTCCTATGATTCAAATCAGTATGTTAAATAGCGAAATCGCCACTTTTATTCAATCTCTTTTACGCTAAAAGTCGGCCTATATTCAGATGGAGATAACGAATCTGCAATTATCTGCGGATTGAGTGACATAGGCGTTAAGGATTCGATAATCGGTGCGGCTTTTTTTTCATAAGGTTGCTGATTGAAAAAAGCCGCAGCTTGTTGAATGGAAAGCCTGCCTTGCTCGACCATTTTATCCGTTGGCGCAAATTCGACTCGGCCACGCAGCAGCCCGCGGTAGACGCCATGACTTAAATAGGTTGCCACCAAACCGATGTGGTTTGTCATCCCTGAGGTTCTCAATTCGCTGATCGCCGCTTCAATCGCGACGGCGCTGCCCACAATATAGCGAAGGTCAGCTCGCTCCAGCGCTTGTTGTACTAAATTACGCTGCAGTTCTTTATCATTATCTGCCCATAGGCTTTCCACTACGTTGATATCGCTGTCTTGTATTGCGCGATAAAAACCTTGGCTAACGGGTTGAGTACCACCACTGGTTTTCGGGCCAAGTAGCAAAGCTATATTGGTTTTCCCACTGCCTTGTGGGTGCTTATCAGCAAGATATTTTCCCGCGTAGTATCCCATCCAATACCAATCGACACCCACTTGACCTTGTAGCCGCGCAGCCTGCTGTTGATTGAGAATGAGCTGATTAACCGTTGCAAACACAGGCGTAGAAGCGACGTATGTGCTTAAGTCCGTTGTGTAAAGATCCGGCGCAACAGTACCGAGAATGATCGCATCAGCGCCCCAACGAACGCACAATGAAAGCTGTTCTTTTTGTCGTTCATGATTAGGATAACCACCCGATTCTAACACGCGTAAATTCAACTTCTGTTTTCTCGCCTCGTCAACCATTCCATAGTTGACTGATAACCAATAGGAATCTTTGAGGTGAGGGTATAAAGCGCAGACTTTCTTATGGGGTTCGGCGAATGTTGTGCTGCTAACCAAGCTTAAAATCAGCAGTAAAAGCGTTGGGGAAATAAGGTTTAAGATCAATTGCATTCGCTATTCGTTGGCATAACGTGAGTAAACACTGCAAAATATAGCCCATTCCGTGTTGCTTAAGAAGTAATGTTTGAGGTTGGGTGCCATGTTGTTAGCCAAAGCCAGTATTGGCCGAAAATTAATGTTGTCCTTTTCGGCAATGGCCCTGCTCGTTTTGTTATCGGCGTTGATCGGTGTGTTTGGTTTTTCGCTGGTGGCTAAAACCGAACGTAATGTGGTGAATTCTGCCATTCCTTCGATGCTGGAAGCGCGTCAAGTGTCGGAGTTAAGCACACGAATCATTACGTCTGTGCAAATGTTAACCAACTCTAAAACAGAGCAAGAGCGCCAGCAGTATGGCAAAGCGCTTTTCGATCAGCTTCAATCTTTGCTTAATCACATCAAGCAGTTGGGTGCCGATTCCTTTGATTCAGAACTGCTGACGCGCCTAGAAAATGATGTTCAAAGCGTTATCGATACACTGGCTCAGCTTGGTATTACGGTTGAGCGTAAGTTGTATCTGGCACATGACTTAAGTGTTCGAGTGGAAGAGATGCGACAACTGGCGCTGCAATTGGAAGAGCTGACGCGCACTCAAGTGCTCAATACCAGTACTATCGCAGTGGCGAATGTGACGCACATTTATGATTTGCTGCAAGCCGATAAAACGTCACAAGCGTACAAAGCGTTAGACGCTTTAGTGGAAGTGGACCTCGATCTTTCAGAGCGCTTGCATGAGCTTCATTTGCTGGCGTTCAAAATGCTCAGCCATATCGAAGAGACACGCACGGTTACCGATGTTGAGCGTATCCAACAGATCCAAACCGAGTTTTTGCATAATCTCACCATCATGCAGCGCAGAGTACGCGCGGTAGAAGACCCGACGCGTTCGAAGCAAATGACAGAGCTGCTTAATGAGTTAGAAAAGCGCAAAGTGGTTTTTAGTGTTTTGCAGCAACGTTATGATAACGAACAGGTCGCGAAATCGCTCACACAAAACACCTTAGTACAGTTTTCAGATCTCAATACTACCGTCAGCCGCTTAGTGGATGACTCCAATCGTACAACGACTCACGCTGTTGCGCAGCTCTCTACAACCTTGAACATGGCACAGTATACATTGACCTTATTAACCTTGGTTGGCCTTCTCATTGCAGCTTTCATTATGTGGAAGGTCGTCTATCTGTCGGTAGTAAAACGTTTAGCCGAATATTCATCGGCACTGTTATCCATCGCAAAAGGGCAACTACAGGTTGAAGTGGCAGTCCAAGGAGAGGATGAACTGGCGCAAATGGGGCAGGCGATCATCACGGCTCGCAATATCGCGCAGTCTCTTAAAGTGGTGGCGGAAAGTGAAGCGCAGGCGAGAGAGGCGTTACAAGAACATAAAGAGCACTTAGAGGAAGTGGTTACCGAGCGAACAGAACAATTACAACACACCAATGAGAAACTCAATATGGAAGTGTTGAATCATGCTAAAGCTCGCAACTTAGCCGAACAAGCCAACCGCGCTAAATCGGCATTTTTGGCCACCATGAGCCATGAAATCCGCACACCAATGAATGGCGTATTGGGCACGGCTCGTTTATTACAAGAGATGCCATTAACGGTTCAACAGCGCCAGTATGTGGACGTGATTAACCGCAGCGGCCACACCTTGCTGTCCATTTTGAATGATGTGCTGGATTATTCAAAAATTGAGGCCGGACACTTAGAAATTCGCAATGCCAACTTTAATTTGCACCAAGTGGTGGACGATGTTTACCAACTGATGAAAGGACGTGCTGAAGAAAAGTCGCTTGAATTTACCAAGCAGATTGAACTGGATGTTGCTCCTTTTTGGGTGGGTGATATGACTCGCTTAGGTCAAGTGCTGACTAACCTTGTGGGTAATGCCATCAAATTTACCGATCAAGGTTATGTGGATATTTATGTCAGTCTTGATGCTGAAATGCCTAATCAAGTGACATTTGAAGTGTCGGATTCCGGTGTTGGAGTCAGTGAACAGGATCAAATCAGGCTGTTTGATGCGTTTACTCAAGCTTCCAGTGAGCAAAGTTACAAAGGCGGTACTGGGCTTGGTTTGGCTATCAGCAAACGGCTTGTTGAAGCCATGGGCGGCGAGCTTAAGCTTGAATCAGATTTAGGCAAAGGAAGCCGTTTTGAGTTTACTGTTCCTTTACAGCGAGGAGAGGCAGTGAATGAAGTGGTTAAAAGGCCGATAGCCGCGACGCGAGAGGCCAACATCTTGCTGGTAGAGGATAACCCTGTTAACTGCATGGTTGCTGAAGGGTTTTTGACCAGTCTCGGTCATAATGTGCTCACCGCGAAAACAGGCGCTGAAGCTCGGGTTCTGTTTAGTGAACACCGGTTTGATATCGCACTGCTCGATATTAATCTACCTGACA
Source organism: Vibrio sp. B1-2 (assembly GCF_963888445.1). Classification (NCBI taxonomy): domain Bacteria; kingdom Pseudomonadati; phylum Pseudomonadota; class Gammaproteobacteria; order Vibrionales; family Vibrionaceae; genus Vibrio; species Vibrio sp. B1-2. The sequence continues at coordinate 138,802 of NZ_CAWPJH010000022.1, read as the reverse complement.
TTAATGGTGTTGAGCTGTTGGCGCAGCTCAAACTTATCGAAAATGAACAGTATTCGCATCTACGCCCCACACCGATGATTTCTATTTCGGCGCATGTGTTTAATGAAGAGGTGGAAAGCTATTTAGCGGCTGGTTTTGATGGCTATTTGCCCAAACCTTTAGTCAAAGAAGATCTTGCACAACTTGTCCAGCAACGTATTGAACACAATACCTTACCCGTTGAGTTGATTGTGCCTACGCACGTAATCTCTGATAGCCAAAAATCCGCTCGTCCGATTATGGACGAGCGGATCCTACTCGCGGATATTGAAGTGCTAGGGCGTGACAAGATGAATGAAATCATTGAGCTGTTCGCCGATTGCACGCATGAATACCTACACGAGTTTCGTCAATCGAGGGAACAGGCTCAGGTCGTTAAGTCGTTAGCACACAAATTGAAAGGTTCAGCTGGCAGCTTAGGTTTGCATGCCTTGTTTGATCTGTGTTTAGTCATTGAGAAAAGTGCTGACTCTGCGCAAACTTATCAAGAGCTACAAGCGGAATTAGAAGCCTTAGCTGCTCAATCCATTCATTCACTCAGGTTACTGTTTATATAAATAATTGGCTGTTGGCATCATTAAAAAGGGCCTGCGACAAGCGCAGGCCAAGTTCCCTGTGGAGCAAGGTTTTTTAGGGGGAGGTGTTGAGATCACTGAATAATTTTAATGATCTCATGATTAGCGGCGCAGAACCCTACATTCTACGCGGCTAATTCTTTTACTACTGGCAACGTCAATAAACGACAGACGTTAATATTACCCACGCCTTCGATCGATTCTAATTGTGTCATCAAAATGGATGAAATATGGCGGTTAGCTGCGTCTTGTGCCAGAGCGTTAAGCACTTGCTGAGACAGCAAATCCGCTTGTGTCGCTAATGATGGAATATAGGTTGGTGTAACGCCGCGCAAAATGGTTAATTTACGCAGCAGTTCAGGCCTGTCGGAGAGTGCCCAAATGGTAGCTTGGCTTTGACAGCGAGACATCAACAGGGGTGTTTCTCCCTGTTGAGTTAAAATGGCGACCCCAAGATCTCTATGAACCTTAGTCGCCGATATCATGGAGGAAAGCGCGAAGCTTTTGCCCGCATCGCTGCACAAATGATGCAGTTTATCCCATGAATTTTGCGCACAGCCTAACTCTTGTTCTGCACCGTGAGCGATACGCACCATCGCTTCCACTGCTTCAATGGGATAGCTTCCCGCCGCTGATTCTGCTGACAGCATAATAGCGTCAGTGCCATCAATAATCGCGTTCGCTACATCAAGCACTTCTGCGCGTGTTGGCAGCGGGTTGTCAATCATCGACTCCAGCATTTGTGTTGCGGTGATAACGGGTTTGCCTAAATAGTTTGAGCGCGCAATCAACGCTTTTTGTACGCCGGGTAGGCGAGCATCACCGATTTCAACGCCTAAATCACCACGAGCAACCATCACAACGTCGGATGCATTGATGACCGCATCCATATTTTTTTGATCGCTCACCACTTCGGCTCGCTCTACTTTGGCGACAATGTGTGCATGACAGCCGGCTTGTACCGCTAACCGGCGCGCTTCATGTAAATCCTGGGCATTACGTGGAAATGAGACGGCTAGAAAATCGGCTTGGAGTTTCGCGGCAGTGATGATGTCTCGTTTGTCTTTGTCCGTCAGTGCCGGCGCGGAAAGACCACCACCGAGTAAATTAATGCCTTTGCGATTAGACAGCTTACCGTTGTTTATGACGCGAGTTTTTACCCACTGCTGTGGTTTGTTGAGTTCTTCGACCCGGAGTTGTACTCGGCCATCATCAAGCAGTAAAGTATCACCCAATTTCAAGTCTTGAATCAGCTGCGGGTAATCTAAGCCCACACGTTCTTGGTTACCAGCCATTGTGGGGTGAAGCCCATCGAGAATAAATGAGTCACCCGCTTTTAGAGTGATCGCACCGTCTTCAAAACAGGAAATACGGATCTTAGGTCCTTGTAAATCGACTAATATGCCGACACTGACACCAAGCTTTTGTGAAATGTCACGTACTAACATCGCGCGTTCAATATGCTCGTCAGCGGTGCCGTGAGAAAAGTTTAAACGTACAACGTTAACACCAGCATTAATGAGCTTGGTGATCATCTCACGGCTTTGGCTTGCAGGGCCAAGCGTTGCAACGATTTTTGTTTTACACATAGTGGTATCCTATAACGACACTCGCTATAGCCATTTTACTTGAAGTGATGGTGGTGCAAATTGCACTTGTCCATTGCTCTCGGCCGACATTTGGTCGATTTTTCAAGTGATTTGGATATAGAAAATAAGAATGAAAATAAGAAAATAACAGGGAGGATTATCCTCCCTGTATCAAGGGTGTTATAGATTAGAGACTTGGTTTCGTTTCCAGTATCTGGCCCGTAGGAGCATCAATATCCGTTACTTTCTTGGCATTCCATACCGTAGTCGCAAGCAGTAAAGAAATCACGCCAGCGGCCAACCAGAAATATTGTGCTTGCGTAAAGTCATATTTGGTTACGCCATCCACTTCCGTCATTTTAATCAGTGATGAAGACACCAGTTCTTGAGCCGAAGCGGCTAAGTAAGAGAACAAACCAATAAAGCCCTTTACGGCACCGACGGCATTTTTAGGCATTAAGTCACAAGCCGTTAGGCCAGCAAGAAATACGACAAGCCCACCAATCGCAAAACCAATTAAGCCTAGAGCAACAGCATCTACCATACGGTTATCGGGGCCGAAGAACATCAAGCACATACCTGCAATGTTGGCAAATCCGTAAAGTAGCGTTGGGATATGACGGTTAGCGTTGAATACTTTATCTGAAATGATACCAGACAAAATAGCGCCCGCGAGGCCTGCAATAGGGTAAGTGGACATTGCAAAACCAGCATCAATCAGTGAATAGCCTTTGGTTTCTTGTAGGTATAACACCGCCCAAGAAGACATCGCATAGCGAGAGATATACATCGCGGCACAAGCAGCGGCAATCAGCCAGACAGTCGGCTGCTTCAAAATGAACAGTTGAGCGCGACGTGTTTCCTTTGGATCGTTGGCTTTTTTGAACTCGGGCTCTTCACCAAATGCTGTTGCAACATCAGGTAAACCATAGGTCTGCGGACGATCTTTCAGTACAAAGAACATAATCAATGCAGCGATGATGGCAGCAATGCCCGCACCGATGAAACCTGCTTGCCAGCCTAAATAACTCACTAGCGTTGCTGTTAGAATCCAAGTGATGCCTTCGCCGATATTTCGAGATCCTCCCCAAATTGAATAACGGCTTCCGCGTTGTTTAGGTGAGAACCATTGGAAAAGCGAGACGCAAGAAGGCGCAGAACCCACCGATTGGAACCAACCATTGACGGCCCAAAGTAACACAAAGAAGAATGCCGTGGTGTTCAACCCCATGAATATGGCAGTGGCACCAGAAAGCAGTAGTGAGAACGACATAAATCGGCCGATGTTGGCGTAGTCAGAAAGGAAACCGTTCGAAAACTTACCAAATGCGTAGGTGAAGAAGAAGGCTGATCCCATGATCCCGAGTTCTTCTATCGATACGATGCCCGCATCAAGCATCGGTTTTTTAACGACGCCTAAACTCATACGAACCACATAGAACATGGCGTATCCAAAGACTAAGCCTAAGAATACTTGCCATTGAAAACTTTTGAAACGCGATTGCATTGCGCCCTCAGAGCTATCCGATAGCGGTAGATCTGGGCGAGTTTTAAAAAAGTTAAGCATGGAGCTCTCCATTCATCAAATACTAAATAGGGTTATTACTAAATAGGGTTGTTTCGTTGTCGGAATGCATCTTCAAACAAATGGGTATGGGGCTCAAAAGTGCCAATTTGAGGCAGAAATGACTCAAATTGAGAGTGTGAATGGGTCAAAAATGGGAATTCAGCGAAGGGTAAATTATGTTTTGCTGATAAAATTGAAATTGTAATACGCTGTTTTGCGTCATAACTGACACAAATGTTTAATAATTTATTTTTAGCTAAACGGTAGAGTTTTGAGTGAACGCACAATTTTTAGGGTTTTGTGATTTAAAAGCGGTTTCCCGTTCTTGTACCTTATTACGCTGGTGCAAATGGATGGTGCTATTAGGATCGATAGCGGCGGCTATCAATACCGCTTATGCAAAAGAGAATGAGTTAGTCATACTGACTACATTTTCACGTGAACCCTTGCTACCTCTTATTGAAGAGTTCAGCAAACAGTATCAAGGGGTTGATGTGCAAGTTGTCCACCGTAGAGCACAATCGAGTATTCAACTGCTTAATAAAAGCTATATCCAGAATATTGATGTAGTGCTGAGCTCATCGCCTTTTTTAATGCAGCATTTAGCAAATAGCAATAAGCTCGCAACCTTACCTGCCCATTTGCAACCACCAGAATGGTTAAAACCCTACATGTTACCGCCAACTGATAAAGTCGTGACGATAGGCTATTCTGGCGCTGGTTTGGTATGGAATCGTGACTATCTCAGCTTACATCATTTACCGACGCCTACGTCGTTCACCGATCTGGCTAATTTTATCTACTTTGACCACATCACGATGAGTACCCCAACACGTTCGGGTACTACTCAGTTAATGGTCGAGAGCATTCTTGCTAAATATGGTTGGCAACAAGGGTGGCGGATTTTACTGAACGTGGGGGCAAATTTAGGGACAATTTCCTCACGCAGTTTTGGTGTGAGTGATTATGTAGCCAAAGGGCAATTTGGGATAGGCCCAACGATTGATAGCTATGCCAGCATATTAGAACGAAAATTTGAGCACGTTCAATTTCGCTATGATGAAAGTTTTACCCTAATGCCCACATACGTCGCCCAAGTGAGCCTGCGTGAAAATGATCAATATGCGAAGGCATTCATCGATTTATTGATGTCAAAATCGGTACAAACGAATATGGATAGCAATGATTTTTCTAAACATGCGATAAACGATAAATCCCTGTTTAATGAGGCATATACACAGTTGTCCATGGCATCCATTACACATCGTGAGGAGTTAGTTAACTTATTGTTTGAAATTGCGATTACCAAACGCTTACCTCAGTTAAAAGACACTTGGCTCGCAATCAATCATGCTAAAACCAAGTACGCACACAATGAACCCGCTCTGAAGCTCATTGAAAATATTGAAACTCGAGTGTTCTCTTTACCTGTGACCGAAACAGAGTTAGCCGTGGTATATCAGTCATGGCAAAAAATCAGTGTTGATGAGGCGCAGTATGAGACACACTCCGCCGCCATTTCTATGCAAGTAGCGGAGCTGACGCATCGTTGGAAGATGCAGTTAGCATTAACCTTAGAAGAAGCTTTGTCCGATCTAAAAAACTTGGACCGGGTCGATACGCCATGATTTTTCCGAAATACAACACGATTGGCGCGAGACTGGTTTTAGCCTTTGCTTGTAGTACCTTGCTGTTGACGATTGTCAGCATCGTCGCATGGGGAACATGGAATAGTTTAGATAATCAAGTGAGCGAGCTGCTTGATAAAAGTGTTCCTAAATATAATGCCAGTTATCTGCTCGAAAGCAGTAGTTCGGAAATTAAAAGACGGATCGAAATCATCTCAAATACGCGTAACAAAGTTGAGTTGGATGAGCAACGGCAACGTTTGGATAACAATTTAACGACGATCAGCAAAATATTAAGCGAGATTGAATTGAACAGCGAGCAGCAACGGCTGCTTGCTGGGTATCAACGGCTACGTAATCTTAGTGAGCAATTTGGTCTTCTGGTCGGGCAACGGATTGATCAAAGTCGTCAAATTGAGTTACTTCAAGAGCAGATCCAATGGCTACATCAAGATATTGGTTCTGAGTTGACTCCGCTGCGCCAAGAAATACAGTGGCAGCTAGAGCGTAAAATGAAAGGCAATGAAAGCGACATGCTGTTTGCGAGTTTAGGGGCTGTCCAGTCTATCCTAGATGGTGAGGCTCAAACGTTTATGTTCGCAAAAGAGCTCATCCAATCTAAGCATATTAGCCAAGTGAATAATGGCATGAAAGTACTACAGTACCGCCTTGAAGAACTGTACGCACAGAGTGCGCCGATTTTTTCACAACCTGCAACCATCGCCTATCAACAATTACTCAGTGAGCTAATGGATGTATTGAGTTTGAATGGCTCTTTCCATCAAAACTTACGTTCTATGGTGCGTTTAAATGCCCAGCTTGATGATATTCGAGCTGAAGTTCAGCAACAGCTTCTCCACCAACATACTGATATTGCTATGTTGGTCGCCAACGCCGATGAGTCGTTTGTTCAAGCGAAAAAAGAGACCACGGAACTGGTTTCTCATGGTAACCGTATTCTGTTTGTCTGCTTTAGCTTATCGATCATTATCAGTTTGTTTTTGACTTACTATTTCATCAATCGTCGGATTGTGGGCCGACTTAACCGCCTTAGCGACAGTTTAGATGCCATCATTCATAATGATCTTTCACACCCTATTGTGGTAGACGGCAGAGATGAAATTGGCCGGATCAGTGAAAAATTGGTTCAGTATGGTAAAAAAGTGGAGGAAATGGACCGAACCAACGCACTGAGTTTGATTAACAATACGCAAGCGAGTTTAATCACTTGTGATTTGGATGGTTATATTGAATCGGCTAACTTAAGCGCTCGTGTTCGCTTGAATATAGACCAGAATGAGGACCCGAAAGCCTTTTGGCTCTGTTTTTCAACGTCAACTCAATCGCAGTTGCAAGCACTGTTTAACCCAGAGGCTAAGTTGATCGAAAATGGTGCAGATGTCATTACGCTATCGTTAGGCGATGTGGATAAACCTTATTACTTGCGCTTGTATTTACGTAAGTATACCCACGGTTTAAGCGATAAAGTTATCATCACGATTACGGATGTTACCGATCAAGAGCACGCTAATCGATTATTAGAAGAGCGAGTTCGAGCAAAAACTCATTCATTACGTGAAAAAAATCATCAGTTACTCGCTGAAATTGAGCAGCACCACCGGACCGAAAACCATCTTAAAAAAACACAAAGTGAGTTAGTACAAGCCGCTAAAATGGCGGTGGTCGGGCAAACGATGACCAGTTTAGCGCACGAATTGAATCAACCATTAAGCGCAATGTCGACTTATCTCTATAGCGTAAACCTTGCTTTAGAGCAGAAGAAAACAGAGCAAATCAGACATTCCATCGATCATATTGAACATTTAACAGAGCGAATGGGCAAAATCATCAATGGGTTACGTCATTTTTCTCGTAAAAGTAGCAGTGATGAAACCCTTATCCCTGTCTTGATTACTGACGTTATCGGTCAGGCTATGTTGTTGGTTGAAACGAAAGCGAAACGTCAACAGATAGTATTGCAAAGCCATATTCATCAACCAATTCAAGTCATTGCAGATCAAATCGGCTTGGAACAGGTATTGATTAATTTATTGGTAAATGGCTGTGAAGCGGTTGTGGGATGTGAGCACAAAAAAGTTGACGTGATATTGCTGTCGAGTACGCCAACGCATCACGTTGTTGCAGTATGCGATTCAGGGGCTGGATTTGCTCATGATGTCGTTGAAAAACTCTTTACGCCCTTTACCACGACCAAAGAAGTAGGGTTGGGCTTAGGGCTGAATATTTGCCGCTCGCTCATAGGAAAAATAAAGGGTCAAATTTATCTTGCCTCGACAGTCAGTCGAGGTGCAATGGTCGTGCTGGAGTTGCCTTATGAATCATAATTATTCTGTTTTATTGATTGATGATGACCAAGATGTCCTTGACTCATATTCGCATCTTATGTCGATAGCTAATTTGCCGTCAAAAGCACTTCTTAACCCCACCAAAGCGTGTGAGTTTATCCATTCTGATTGGGCTGGAGTGATATTGCTTGATGTCTATATGCCACAAATGAACGGCATTGAATTGCTTAAAGCGATTAAATCGATTGATGAGCATATTCCTGTGATTGTCATTACTGGCCACGGAGACATTCCTATGGCGGTAGAGGCGGTCAAAATAGGGGCATGCGATTTTCTTGAAAAGCCAATCAATCCTGCGGAGTTATTGAGCTTAGTGAAGAAAAATCTCGATATTCGTCGTCATTTTGTACAACAAAAAACGGCTATGGCCAACTCAATCAAATGCGAACTCATCGGAAAATCCGCTCAAATGGGGCAAATTCGCCACCATGTTGCTCAGTATTCAATGCTCAACAGTCATGTTGTTATTTGTGGAGAATCGGGTGTTGGGCGGCATACTATTGCATATCTCATCCACCAACTGACACAGGGTAATCATGCTTCATCTCTGGTGGAATTAACCGTTTCATCAGCGACCACGCTCGCACAGATTGAACAAAAATTAGATGCAAGTGAAAACGGTACATTGCTAATAGACCACATCGAATTACTTTCTGAAGAATTGCAGCGTTATTTGACTCAGAGGATGCTTAACCAAGAACGCCTAAGCAAAGCTCGAACGCGCGTGATTGCTATTTTAGGTACGGAACCTGAGGCCTTGATTACGGCTAATCGGTTGCAGCCAGAGCTCTATTATTTGTTAAACCAAGGCGTGATAGAGGTGCCTGTACTTCGACATCGTCCCGATGATATCGCTACTTTGTTCCATTATTTTCTCAAGCAGAGCTGTAATAAATTGGCGAAACCTTTGCCAGCGGTAGAACTGAGTTATTTGTCGCTACTGCGTGCACATCAATGGCCGGGAAATGTACGAGAGCTGAGAAATGTAGCTGAATTATATGCGATAGGTATTGTAAAACTGACGGGAAAAGAGCGTTTGTACAATCAGTCTGATCTTTTATCACCGCTTGATGAATTGGTGGATGATTACGAAAAGCAAATTATTGAAGATGCATTATTTCTCCATTCTGGTCGCGTCGCTGATGCCGCAAATTATCTGCAAGTACCGCGTAAAAAGCTCTACTTACGAATGAAAAAACATGGTTTAGAAAAGGATGACTTTAAAAGTCGTTATTAGTTTTTCAATTTTAGGTGGTGGATCAGTTTGATAATGCTGGCATGGTAATGAAAGGCCGCTACATAAAGTATCCAATACAAAAAAAGTACAAAAAAAGCAGCGCCCAATTGCGCTGCTTGATGTAGCTGAATCTATGCTATTGGAATGTGGAAATCACTATTCACTCGTCTAAAAAATGAGGCTAAATGATAGCTTGTTCCAAAATTTCCCGTGATTTTTCAAGCGTGATGGCTTGCTGTTCACCCAAAACAAGCATTCCATGTGCGTTCAGTTGAGCGATAACTGCGTCTATGGCCGCTTGCTTACTGCTATTATGATCCGCAAATTGAGTTGGAACATTCAAGCTGTGGTAGAAGGCTTCAATCGCATCGATTGTGCGTAAGGCAAGATCGCTAGTTTGATTGAGTCCAAAGACATTTTTGCCCATTTGCTCAAGTTTAGCGCGTTTGTTCTCAAGTTGATTGCGCAGCAGAGAAGGTTGCACAATCGCTAGTGAACGGGCGTGATCAACATGCCATAATGCGGTGAACTCGTGACCAATCATATGAGTCGCCCAATCTTGTGGAACGCCAGTACCGATCAGGCCATTTAGTGCTTGGTTCGCTGTCCACATCAGGTTTGCTCGCCATCCATCATTATCACGCTGGTCATATTGTTGACCCAATACCAGCAAGTTTTTAAGTAAAGTTTCGGCATAGCCGTCTTGAACCATCGCATTGGTTGGCAAGGTTAAATATTGCTCGCAGACGTGTACCCAAGCATCAACAATACCGTTGATCAACTGGCGCTCAGGCAGTGATTTCATTACATCTGGATCAAGCACTGCGAACTTAGGCTGTACCGCTGGAGCCATAAAGGCCAGTTTGTCTTGTGTTTGTGCTTTGGTAATTACCGCGCCCATGTTGGATTCAGAACCGGTTGCTGGCAGAGTCAGAATTGCACCGATAGGCGTAGCTTCAGTAACTTGATGTTTACCCACCATGATGTCCCAGCCATCCCCATCATACTTAGCCGCCGCGGCAACGTATTTTGAACCATCGATAACCGAACCACCACCCACGGCAAGAATAAAGTCGATGTCCTGTTCTTTGACGATAGCAACCGCTTTATCTAAGGTTTCTTTGGTTGGGTTTGCTTCTACACCTGAAAACTCGACCCATTGGTGGTCAGTGAGTGCACTCACGACTTGGTCATAAACACCATTTTTTTTGATCGAACCGCCACCGTAGATCACCAGTACTTTTTGGTCATTTGGAATCGCCTGACTGATCGCCGAGATTTGGCCTTGGCCGAAGTGAATTAGAGTAGGGTTAACATAAGTAAATTTCATTATTCTCACCTTTGCTTATAGAAAAGGAGGCGGCGCCTCCAAGGCAGTGTTTTACGATGTGCATATTAGTATTAATTATCCAGTTAATATAGACCAATTTCTCGAAATTAATTGCCTAATTCTCTAATTGTCGTATTCTTCCTTCAGTTTTGATAAGGGGGCATTATGAGTAAACTGGCGCAACTGATGCAGCAATACATTGAAAAACAATCTTTAGATCATTTGGAAGGTATTCACCAAACGGCAGTGCCGGGCGTATTGTTTTATCGCAGCAGCCGCGGTAATGGTAGACAACCCCTTGTGTATCAATCCGGTATCATATTGTTGGGGCAAGGACATAAACGCATTCATATTGGTAGCCAACCCGTAAATTATGGCCCCAATGATTACTTGGTTGTTGGGGTACCTTTACCACTTGAGTGCGAAGCTTTTGCGTCAGAAAGTGAACCGTTATTGGGCTTGACTATTAATATCGATCACTCACTTCTCCTTAAACAGGTTGATCGACTTGAGGCTTCTGGTTTTTTATCTGATTGCATAGACAAATCAAAATGCGGGCTGAAATCAGTAGAAATGGGCGCAAAGATGCAAGCAAGTGCGATTCGTTTGATGTCGGCATTGGTTGATGATCTTGAAGCTAAAGTGCTTGGCGAAAGCTTAGTCGAGGAGATTGTGTTTCGGGCATTAACCAGCGAGCACGGTTATGTGCTTTTTGATCTCGCTCATCAAGAAGGACACTACGCCCGGATAGCCAAAGCGTTGAGTAAAGTACATCAAGAATATGATCAGTCCATTACCGTTCAGTTACTCGCCGAAGAAGCCAATATGAGTGTTTCGGCGTTTCACCACGCCTTTAGGCTGGTGACGTTAGAATCTCCTTTACAATATTTAAAAAAAGTCAGGCTTAACAGAGCGAAAGAGCTGATTCGTGTGGAAGGCAAGCGTGTGAACGATGCCGCTCGCTTAGTTGGTTATGCCAGCGCATCTCAGTTTAGTCGAGAATATAAGCGACATTTTAATGAAACCCCAAGAGGAGTACAGCGTTAGAAATAGCGCATAAAGTTAAACTCTACATTTTTGTAACAATTAGTGTTGTTGCATATTTTTTGCTCTTTTTGATAGTGTGTAAGTTAAATAACCGGCAGGCAGTCCGTATATTGTTCTGATTTCGGCGCTTTTTTTAGAATCGGAAAATTAACCAATAATTAGTTGTTGATGCAAAATAACGATGTCTCTTTTGCAGAAATAGTGCAACTTGTTGCGAGTGATTTTTGATATTTGAACAAATTGAGGTGCTTATTTATCGCTCTGTCCTACAGTTGTTTCACGTGAGAATTAAAGTCTGGTTTCTTCTTGATACGAGGCTTTTTATAGTGAAACAATAACTTAAGGAATGAGCAGCTATGCATTTAAACAACAGGACAGTGGCAAAGGGTGTTTTTACACTGAGCACTTTAACGGCCTCTTGCTTGATGGCTTTTAACAGCTATGCAGCCGTTGATTGCACGACACTAAGCCCTTGGGAATCGTCAAAAGTTTATACTGGCGGTAACAAGGTTCAGCACAGTGGTACCGCCTACCAAGCTAACTATTGGACTCAAGGTAACGATCCAGCCAACTTTTCCGGTGATTATGCCCAGTGGAAAGTGTTGGATGTTTGCGCCACTTCCGGTGGTGAGAACCTGCTACCGACCGCGAATCTTTCTTCACCTTCCGCGGCAGATGTGATTACTGTCGGTGATACCGTAATATTAAGTGCGAACGCAACCGATAGTGACGGCAGCGTTGCTCGAGTCGAGTTTTCTGTCGATGGTGCAATTGTGGGTATAGTCACCACGGCACCTTATAAAGCCACGTGGGTCGCAACCGCTGGTCAGCATGAATTCAGTGTTGTAGCCATCGATGATAAAGGTGATGCCAGCGTGAAAAGTGCAACGACCTTAACGGTGAAAGAGGCACAACAACCAGGCAACCAGGCTCCAACTGTTGATATTACGCTTTCTGCGGTTTCCGTTGACGTGGGGGCTTTAGTCACCTTAACCGCAAACGCTGCTGATATTGATGGAAGCGTCGATAAAGTTGATTTCTTCGTTGCGGGAACGCTGGTTGGAACGGCTGTTAGTGCTCCGTATACCTTAGAATACACCGCGACAAAAGCGGGTAACTTGGCGGTGTTTGCACGCGCCACTGATAACTTTGGTGCGACGACAGATTCCACGTTAGCGACTTTAACAGTCAATGGCGCGCCAATAGCTAATAATTGTCGTCCTGATGGTTTATATCAAACTGAAGGTGTGAATGTACCTTATTGCACCGTTTACGATGCGGAAGGTCGTGAGATCATGGGGGCGGATCATCCACGTCGTGTGATCGGTTATTTCACCAGTTGGCGTGCGGGTGATGATCCGCAATCGGCTTACCTTGTAAAAGACATCCCGTGGGAGCAGCTCACGCACATTAACTATGCCTTCGTCAGCATAGGTTCCGATGGTAAAGTGAATGTGGGCGATGTGAACGATGCCAATAATGCGGCAGTGGGCAAAGAGTGGCCAGGGGTTGAGATTGATCCTGCATTAGGCTTTAAAGGACATTTTGGTGCGTTGGCAACAGCGAAGAAAAAATTTGATGTTAAGACCTTAATTTCTATCGGAGGCTGGGCTGAAACTGGCGGGCACTTTGATACGGCTGGCAACCGTGTCGCCGATGGTGGGTTTTATACGATGACAACCAACGCTGATGGCTCTATCAACCACGCTGGTATTGAAAAATTTGCAACATCGGCTGTTGAAATGATTCGTAAATATCAATTCGATGGTGTCGATATCGACTATGAATATCCAACCTCAATGGCGGGCGCAGGTAATCCAGATGATAAAGCGATTATGGAACCTCGCCGTGCTTATTTATGGGCGTCGTACCAAGAGCTCATGAAGGTACTACGTCAGAAGCTTGATCAAGCATCGGCACAAGATGGCCACCATTACATGCTGACGATTGCAGCACCGTCTTCTGGTTATCTATTGCGTGGTATGGAGACGTTTGATGTCACTCAGTATCTTGATTATGTGAACATCATGTCTTATGACTTACACGGCGCATGGAATGATCACGTGGGTCACAACGCGGCTTTGTATGACACTGGTAAAGATTCAGAGTTAGCACAGTGGAACGTATATGGTACGGCTCAATACGGTGGTATTGGTTACCTCAACACTGACTGGGCTTATCATTATTTCCGTGGTTCTATGCCCGCAGGGCGTATCAACATCGGCGTTCCTTACTACACGCGCGGCTGGCAAGGTGTCACGGGTGGAGAGAATGGTTTATGGGGGCGAGCGGCATTACCTAACCAAGCTGAATGTGCTCCGGGCACTGGTGAGGGTGAGAAAAACAACTGTGGCCACGGCGCGGTGGGTATTGACAACATGTGGCACGACACCGATCCGAAAGGAAACGAGATGGGCGCAGGTTCAAACCCAATGTGGCATGCCAAAAACCTAGAGAAGGGGATTTGGGGCTCTTACGCCCAAGCTTATAACCTTGATCCAGTGAATGAGCCTGCCGATCAACTTGTCGGTCTTTACCAACGTCACTATGACAGCGTTGCCGTCGCGCCTTGGCTGTGGAATGCCGATAAAGGGGTGTTCTTATCTACTGAAGATAAAGAGTCTATCAACACCAAAGCCGATTATGTCATCGATAAAGAGATCGGCGGCATCATGTTTTGGGAGTTAGCGGGCGATTATAACTGTTATGTCTTGGACGCTAATGGTCAACGCACTCAAGTGGATTCAACAGAGCAAGCTTGTGCAAGCGGAAATGGCGAATACCACATGGGTAATACCATGACGAAAGCAATTTATGACAAGTTTAAGTCGGCAACGCCTTATGGTAACACGCTTGCAACAGGAACGATTGCCAGTGAAACCGTAGACATCGCGGTCTCCGTTGGTGGATTTAAGGTGGGTGATCAAAACTACCCAATCAATCCGAAAATCAGCTTTACTAATAACACAGGTCAAGAGATCCCAGGTGGTACTGAGTTCCAGTTTGATATCCCCGTATCTGCACCTGATAATGCTAAAGACCAATCTGGTGGTGGTTTGAAGGTGATTGCTTCTGGCCATACTCGCGCCAACAACGTCGGTGGCTTAGACGGTGTCATGCACCGCGTAGCGTTTAGTTTACCGAACTGGAAAGCTCTGCCCGCAGGCGGCGTGTATGAGTTGGATATGGTTTACTACCTCCCTATTTCTGGGCCTGCAAATTACAGCGTAAACATTAATGGTGTCGATTACGCCTTCAAGTTTGAACAACCGGATCTTCCACTTGCTGACCTATCTTCTGGTGGCAGCGACGGTGGAGATACTGGTGGTGGCGATACCGGTGGCACCACGAATCCTAGCAATGTCATTACTTGGGTTCCCGGATCCACACAGGTGAAAACTGGCGATGTTGTGACTTACAACGGGAAATGTTTTATTGCCAAAAACAACCCTGGCGTTTGGGAGTCACCGACTCAGTCAAATTGGTTTTGGGATGCAACAACGTGCCCATAACCGAGCGTGATTAATCAGTATGTTTTGAACTCAGTGTAAAGTAAGAAGCCTTAGCGTGTGCTAAGGCTTCATTTTAATGAGGGATAAATTGAGTGGGCAAAAAATATAGGTTTAGAATTGATAACTTTCGGGTACCACAACAATGCCATTTTCTGAAATACGAAAACGCTGGGCATCTTCAACAGGGTTTAAGCCAATTTGAGTATGTGGAGGGATTTTTACATGTTTATCAATAATACACCTCATGAGCTGACACCCTGCGCCGACTTCAACATCATCAAATAAAATGCTATCGACCACTGTTGCACCATCATCAATTCTGACGTTTGAAGAAATAATGGAGTGTTGTACAGAACCTCCAGAGTTAATCACACCGTTTGAAATAATCGAATTAATGAATATACCTTCGTTACCTGTTGCAGAAGAAACCGTGCGCGCAGGTGGGTATTGCGCTTCGTATGTTCGAATGGCCCAGTTTTTTTGGTATAAGTTCATTGGTGGAACGGGTTCGAGTAAATCCATGTTAGCGTTATAAAAAGAATCAAGTGTTCCGACATCACGCCAGTAACAATCTTTAGCGACTCGCCCTCGGTCACCGCAAAACTCATACGCATAAACAGCATGGCTTTCAATCAATTTGGGAATGATGTCATTGCCAAAATCGTGACTCGAGTTTTCCAGTTCAGCATCATTAATCAAAGCACTTTTTAATACTTCCATATCAAAAATGTAGATCCCCATAGAAACTAAGCTGCGATGCGGATTATTGGGCATGGAGGGTGGGTCACTTGGTTTTTCGATGAATGAGGTGATCTTGAAGTCATTATCCACATTCATCACGCCAAAGGCAGAAGCTTGTTCTCTTGGGACATCCATGCAGGCGATAGTCAGTGCAGCATTTTTTTGCTTATGAGCTTCGAGCATAGAGGCATAATCCATCCGGTAAATATGATCACCAGATAAGACGACAACGTATTTATCGTCACTGCGTGAAAGCAACCACATATTATGATAAATCGCGTCTGCTGTTCCTTCGTACCACTTTCCTCCTTTTCTCATTTGCGGGGGGATCACAGAAATGAATTCGCCGAGTTCTGGATTGAAAATAGACCAGCCATCACGTAAATGTTTTTGTAATGAATGAGATTTATATTGAGTCAGAACCAAAATCTTTCGCAGCCCTGAGTGTAGGCAGTTGGTGAGTGTAAAATCAATGATTCGATATTTTCCACCAAAGGGTACAGCCGGTTTTGCTCTGTCATCAGTTAGCGGAGATAGCCGCGAACCGACGCCACCTGCTAACACAACGGTTAGTGTTTCTTGCATCTTATTTCTCCCTAAATATGTGCAATCTATTTACCATATTAGAGAGTAGTACAAGTTTTAAGCCAAAAGTAAAAATGATAGCGAACAATATGTTACAAACTGAGTTTGTGATAATTGCACGAAAATAAACCCGTTTTATTCCTCAATGAACTTAAATGGTGCTAATTGTTAAGCAAATTCTTCCATCTCGACACTGGTCAATACCGAGACAAGATTACGCCCCGAAGCTTTTGACTCATACAATGCAATATCGGCCCGTTTATACACTTCTTCTGGTTTTTCTGTAATGTCAGTGATGCCACCGCTGATCGACACTTCTAAACGATGATTTAAGTGAACGGCTACTCGTAAACGGTGCATGACCAACTCAGCTTCTGCCAGTGGTGTATGAGGCATAATGATGGCAAACTCTTCGCCTCCGATGCGAGCTAAAAAGTCCGTTTCTCTTAGGTGCTCACTTAATTGTGTTGCGACAGAACGAATGATCTTATCGCCTTCTGCATGGCCTAATTTATCATTAATGCGTTTAAAATGATCGATATCAATAATCGCTAAGCACGACTGCACTTGAGCTTGGTAACGTTTTACGCGTAAGCATTCGGATCGCATTTCTTGATCAAATTTCCTGCGGTTCCAAATGTTGGTGAGCGCATCTTTCTCGCTGAGCTCACGCAGGCGATTTTCTAGCTCTTTGCGATGGCTAATATCAACAAATGAGGCCACATAAAACTGAATAATTCCGTTTGAATCGCGGATGGTTTGAATTCGCAAAATCTCGGTTTGCATAGAACCATCTTTGCGTTTATTAATCACTTCTCCTTCCCATAACCCTTCGTCTTGTAGCACTTTCCACATATTCATGTAAAAAGCTTGATTGTGTTTGCCGGAGGAAAAAACGGAAGGTTGTTGACCTCTCACCTCGGCTAAGGTGTAGCCGCTGATCCGGGTAAACTCATTGTTTACTTTGATAATGCGGTTACTACGATCGGTAATCACCATAGCGGACATACCATTCATCGCCGCCCTAGCCAGCTTGCTCTCAATACTGTTTTTATCGTGGTTTGCGTTCCAACGAATAAAACCGGCCGCAATCGTCATTACTAATAGCGCTATGCCAACCGCTTGAAAGCTAATTTTTAGCTCTGTGGCAGAAAGCAATTTATTGAGCGCATCACCATTTAATGGCTGAATTAGGTAAATTGGCTCCATTTCAGGGAATATGGATTGCAAAGGAACCTGAGTAAAACTATACCAGCGGTTGTTATCCCATACCGTGCCAGAAGCTTGCTCTTGCATACTTTTCCAGAGTATAGGGGCGACACTGTTCATATTCAGCATGTAGTATTTCGACGGGTTTTCTTGCGGAGACAAGATCTCATTTTCATGATGAATATACTGACCCTTGAAACTGATGATGTCTGGGCGACTCAGTGAATTTAAACTCTGGTTAAATTTTTTGTACAACTGGGTTAAGTTAAGATTTGCTACAAAATAGCCTTGCCTTTTTCCATCAAAATTTATTGGTGCAATAATCCTAAAGACTGCTGTTATCTGGGAAGTAGCACCATAATTTTCTTCTTCTCTTTCACTATCAACACCGAAGATCCCAATTTGGTTTGGGGAAAGGTTTTGCGCATACTGAAAATAGTCTCGGTGCAATTTGTTTTTTAGTTGTGAACTTGGTACTGCTTCTGTTGATCCATTACTCTGATTCACGCGAATTAATTCGTTACCCGCTATATCAAAAAGCCTGAGCCGAGAATAAAGGGTTTGAATACGAGCTGCTAATAACCAAAACGCCTGTACCGCTTCGATATTTTCGGTGGAGGGAAGACGCAATGCGCTGTACAACATGGTGTTGTTTGACAATATTTGAGTGGAATTGTAAACGTCATTAAACGCAGTAAGCAGTTCGTGCTTATTGTATTCGAGTTGAGAATGGCTTTTTTGTTCGATCATTTGCACAGTCTGTTCGTGAGCTTTGTCGAATTCTTTGACGAAATAAAGAAAGGGCACAACCCCAAGCACGACACTAACAAATAGCCATTGAGCTAAGTATTTATAGAAAGAGCGAAACATAGCGGCACATATAAGTTATTGAGTGCATAGTATATCGCTGATATATGAGAAGTCGCTTCCAAATATCTGATATCGTGGAGTACATCAAATTTGTGGGGTAATTCTGTTGATACAAAGAGTAAAAAGAAGCGCACAAGTAGCGAAGAAGCATTATGCGCTTAAGCCTGAAGGCCGCTTTACGTTTTAGAACTGAAAACGAACATTCATGACGATCTGTGGGCCGTAAACGCCGTTGTTTTTGGTTTCAGCTCCTAACGATAATTGTTCGGTAGAGTGAAAACGTAATCCAGCGCAAAATACCGAGTGTTCATCGTTCTTACCCAGTTTAATATTGGCTTCAATTTGGCTCGATAACCAGATCCGGCTGCCAATATTAAACTCCAACTGGGTTTCGCTTTTGCCACCCTGTTCATCGGTAGGTCTAATGTGGTGAACAAGCATTTGTCCGTAGACATCAGCAAATTGGTTGATTGGACCGTTAAAGCCAATTCCGCCAGCGGCATCCCAATCTCCGTCAAATCTCGAATCGTAACGAGCGACCAGATGTGTATTATCGGTTAAATAAGTACTAAATTCTGCACCTGAGGATTCAGGGCTGATAGCGGTTCTGACTTCAAAAAAGTTATAATTAAAATTGTTAGCTTGCGCAGAGAAAGAAAGAACACATGACAAACCGACTAGGCCTAGTGAGTACGCTTTTTTATACATGTACGCTTCGTCCTGAAAAGATGAAAATTAAGCTGAATAAGATACAGCAATGGCCTGCAAATTACAGGCCATTTTCACAAAAAAATCCATCTTATTTTTTGTGTTTTACCATCAAGTGAGCAATAAGCAGTAATGATTATAGAACTTGGATCTGATCCACTTCGATTTCAGGTGTCAGCCCTCCTTCATATTCGCCATAAAGGCGAACCTTAGTCTCTGCATTGAGTGGCGCTGTGAAGTGGATATCATCATCCAGTTCTACTTGAATCTCACCGTTGCCATCACTGAATACGAATGTGTCTTTTCTGATTTGACGAATCAACTTTCCTTCAACCACAACATGCTTTTCTGTAAACATATTGGTGTCTTTTAGCAACGATTCCACAGACGTAAGTTCGATAGGACCATTGTAATTGATGGTATTACTGTTTTGGTTATGGTTACCTGCAAAAGCGAAAACAGGAGCAATAATCATCGAAGCTGCTAGGGCTAGTGTTGTACGTTTCATTTTTAATTCCTCTATGGGTTTGTTGTTTTGATGAAGCGATTTAAACACTAAGATGTTGAACACACTCTGAGCGGAACATTAATATTCCATTCATTTTATTGAGTGAGTAGCAGCTGTGACGGTATGATTACCAGCAAACGCCTATCGTAGAGTTAATATGGAATCAACATTAAGGTCATTGATGGTGCAGGGCACCACTTCCGACGCTGGAAAAAGTGTGCTAGTTGCAGGCTTATGCCGAGTGTTAGCACGTCGAGGAATAAAAGTAGCCCCTTTTAAGCCGCAAAACATGGCGCTCAATAGTGCGGTGACGGCCGATGGTGGCGAAATCGGGAGAGCGCAAGCTGTTCAGGCTCAAGCGTGTGGCGTTGAGCCATCGGTACACATGAACCCTGTATTACTCAAGCCAAATTCAGACACGGGTGCGCAGGTTATCCTGCAAGGCAGAGCGCTCTCGAATATGGAAGCTACGGGTTATCACGATTATAAAAAAGTCGCGATGAATACTGTGCTTGATTCCTACGCTCGGTTACAAGCCGAGTATCAAAGTGTCATGATTGAAGGGGCGGGAAGCCCGGCTGAAATCAACCTACGCGAAAATGACATTGCTAACATGGGGTTTGCTGAAGCGGCCGATGTACCTGTGATTATCATTGCCGATATTGATAGAGGCGGTGTATTTGCTCATCTGTATGGCACGTTAGCACTGCTTTCTGAATCGGAACAGCTGCGTGTAAAAGGGTTTGTGATTAACCGCTTTCGAGGTGATATTGCGTTACTGCAATCTGGCCTTGATTGGTTAGAAGCAAAAACGGGTAAACCCGTCATTGGTGTGCTGCCTTATTTACATGGCTTTGATTTAGAAGCTGAAGATGCGATCACTCAAGCGCAAACCCTCAGCAGCAACAGTAAATTGAATATTGTGGTGCCAGTGTTGACTCGCATTAGTAACCATACTGATTTTGATGCGTTGCGTTTAAATCCTGATGTTGACTTACGTTATGTGGGAAAGGGTGAACGGATCGAAAATGCGGATCTGATTCTGCTTCCGGGCAGTAAATCTGTAAGGGACGATCTTGCGTATCTTCGCTCGCAAGGTTGGGATCAGGATATCAAACGTCACTTGCGTTTCGGAGGCAAAGTGATGGGCATTTGTGGTGGTTACCAAATGTTAGGTCGGGTAATTCGCGATCCACTCGGTGTTGAAGGTGAAACGGGCGAAAGTGAAGGACTGGGGTTGTTGAACGTCAGTACAGAACTCACCGCTGAAAAAACGCTCAGGAATGTTCAAGGCGAGCTTATTTTACCGCAAGGTAAAGCGAAGGTCTCAGGCTACGAGATCCACGTTGGACGCACAACGCTCGATGATGCATCATCCTCAGCAATCATCACGTTAGACAATGGCAACCGTGACGGTTTATTAAGTGATTGCCAGCAAGTGTTGGGGACTTACATGCACGGAATTTTTGATAGTTTTCCTGCAACTGAGCTTATCTGTCGCTGGGCTGGTGCCGCTGATATAAGTTATTACGATCATGTGGCGCAAAAAGAACAAGCCATTAACCGCATTGCGGATGCGATTGAAGAGCATTTGAACTTGGCCTTATTATGGCCAGAATTAACGGAGCGTTAACATGAGAAAAATACTGCTCTCTATCGTCGCCATGCTGTGCTGTACGGCGGTTTATGCACAAGAGAAAATCACTGTTTATGCAGCGTCATCCATGACGAATGCGGTTAATGAATTGATTGCGGCTTACCAGCCGAAACAACCGTTAGATATTGTGCCCGTTTATGCGGGTTCATCCGCGCTTGCTCGTCAAATTGAGCAAGGTGCACCAGCGGATATTTTTATTTCAGCCAATGATAACTGGGTTACTCACTTGCTTAACAAGAACATTGTGACGAGCGATAAGGTCACATTGTTGGCTGGAAATCAGCTGGTGCTTATCGCCCCTCAATCGTCGAAGCTCAATTCGCTGGTGGTAAATGATGTTGCGGCATGGCTTGACGCCTTGAACGGTTCACGTTTAGCGATAGGTAACACAATGGCAGTGCCTGTGGGAATGTATGCCAAAGAGGCACTAGAAAAGTTAAAAGTGTGGTCGTCGCTCGCCCCTATGCTGGCTCAAAGCAATAACGTACGTTTAGCGCTTGCGCTAGTGGAACGTCAAGAAGCCGCACTTGGTATTGTATATAAGACGGATGCATTGATGAGCCATAAGGTCAAAGTGGTACACGAATTTGATTCAAGCCTACACAGCGCCATCCATTATCCTTTAGTGCAGCTAACTGAGCGTGATACGGTGAATCAATTCATGCTTTTTTTACGCAGCGATCAAGCAAAAAGTATCTTACAGAACTACGGTTTTAGCGTGATGATAGGAACGGATTCCTTTGCTTTCTGAGTACGAATGGGTTGCACTGCAACTGAGCTTAAAAGTCGCGATTTATACCGTGCTTTGGCTCTTACCGCTGGGAATGTTTTTTGCGTGGCTACTCGCCAGAAAGCAGTTTTGGGGTAAAAGTATACTGGATAGTCTAGTGCATTTGCCGCTCGTATTACCGCCAGTGGTTGTGGGGTATCTTCTGCTGATCACCATGGGTAAACAAGGCGTAATTGGACAGTGGCTTGATAATATGTTTGGCTTGCGTTTCAGCTTCAGTTGGCGTGGAGCCGTGTTGGCGTGTGTCATCATCGCACTGCCCTTGATGGTTCGTGCGATTCGTTTAAGCCTTGAAAGCGTCGATCCTAAGTTAGAGCAAGCGGCTCGAACCTTAGGCGCTTCACCACTCAAAGTTTTTTTGACCATTACATTACCCTTAACGATACCCGGGCTGATCACTGGCGCGATGCTCTCTTTTGCTCGCAGCCTAGGTGAGTTTGGAGCCACCATTAGCTTTGTGTCCAATATTCCCGGTGAAACACAAACGCTTCCTCTTGCGATGTATAACTTTTTAGAAACGCCAGGAGCCGAAATGGAAGCGATGCGTTTGTGTATTATCTCCATCGCGATTGCATTGGCTTCGTTATTCATTTCTGAAGTGATTAGCCGCCGAATGACTCGGCGCTTAGGGACTCAATGATGAGTGGGTTAAAGATTCAATTTGAAAA
This sequence comes from Vibrio sp. B1-2, assembly GCF_963888445.1. Classification (NCBI taxonomy): domain Bacteria; kingdom Pseudomonadati; phylum Pseudomonadota; class Gammaproteobacteria; order Vibrionales; family Vibrionaceae; genus Vibrio; species Vibrio sp. B1-2. The sequence goes on along the minus strand of NZ_CAWPJH010000022.1, from coordinate 116,176 downwards.
ACAGTTAGGTGATATCAAGCTTAATGCGGATTTGGTTTTACCAAGCCGTGGTATTTGTGCGGTTTTCGGGCGTTCAGGGGCGGGGAAAACCTCCTTCATCAATATTATTAGTGGATTGGTGAAGCCTGAACTTGGTGAAATCGAGATCAATGGCCACATCCTATTTAGCCAACGAAAAAAGATTAACTTGCCTGTTGAAAAGCGCAATGTTGGTTACGTTTTTCAAGATGCTCGATTGTTTCCACATTACACCGTTCATGGCAATTTAAACTATGGTGTCAAAAAAAAGGATGCCGACCACTTCGCCGCTATCGTAAAATTATTGGCTTTAGCGCCATTACTTACACGTTATCCGCATGATTTATCGGGTGGGGAGAAACAGCGAGTAGCGATTGGCCGAGCCTTACTATCCAAGCCCGATATTTTATTGATGGATGAGCCGTTGGCATCGCTCGATATGCCGCGCAAACGTGAAGTGATGCCTTTTTTGGAAGAGCTGGCTCATAGCGTGCATATTCCAATTCTCTATGTGACGCACAGCATGAATGAAATTTTGCGTCTGGCTAATCATTTAGTTGTGTTAGAGCAGGGCGCTGTGCTGATAAGCGGTGAGCTAGAGCAAGTGTGGTCTTCAAATTATATGCGTCCTTGGCAATCATTTGCCGACCAAAGTAGTCTGTTTTCTGCCCACATCTGCCAGCACAACAAAGATTATGCGCTCACACAGGTCTCGCTTGCAGATGATGTCAAACTTTGGGTGCAATATGTGGAAGGCGAGGTAGGCTCTGCACTGCGATTACAGATCCGTGCAAATGATGTTTCGGTGGCGCTTGATAAGCCAAACCGGACGTCAATTCGTAATATTCTGCCTGCGCAGATTTGTCAGATTGAAAAGCAGCCTCAAGGTACTGATAAACAGAGTGTGGGGATAAAACTCAAGTTAGGCGAAGGGTGTTACCTGTGGGCTACGGTAACCAAATGGGCGGCCGATGAGCTACAACTGGATGTTGGTGATTCGCTGTATGTGCAAATTAAAGGCGTGAGCGTGTCGCAGCGTGATATCGTCTTAACGCATTAATATTTTTCATTATTAATGTATTGATTCAATAACCTAAGCCTCTCTTATCTCGAGTTCAGGTTCAATAGAAAAAGCCGTCATATAAAATTGACGGCTTTATGCTCAATGGTGTGCGTTTTATTTTGCAAACACGTCTTTAAAATCGCGTTTTAGAATCGGGTCGCGGCGTGCTTTTTTGATCTGTTTAACCATATCTTTCACACAGTTATGCAGCACTTGATCAAGAAGCTCTGCTCGGTATTCTTCTTTATCTTGGTCTGTCATCTCTTTCGGTAAATTCAATGTTGGGAACTCCTCCATGACATTGACACCGGCAAAAGCTTGGCTAACAGAGATCAACGCATGAAACTGTTCAAAATTATCCAACACATTTTGCGCACTGGCTGGTAGAGAGTTCCAAGACTCGCGTACCGCTTCTTCAGAGACTTCATGTATAGACACGACCATGTAGTACATCTCTTGTGGCACTTGATCAAATTCAATTACTTGGCGCAATTCTGGCGAGATGGCGTCTAAGTCCACTACAGGTTGTTCGGTTTGCTTTACTTCAGACATGAAGATATCTCTTTAGGGGAAAAGCTACATGCTAAAAATTTATAGCGAAAAGTCAATATTGTGCGCAAAATTAAACAAAGAAAGTGAATAAATCTATGTTATACGTAAGCATATGATTGAAATTTAAAGGGGTTACAGATGGTAAGTTCGGGCTCTTCTATGAGGATCTTACTGGTCGATGACGTACAACTGGATCGAATGCAACTCACCATTCGTCTTAAGCAGCTCGGTCATCACGTGGAGGCGGTTGCCAGTGGACAAGCGGCATTGGATAGCTATTGCCAATTTGATCCAGAACTGATTCTGATGGATATTTCGATGCCCGGCATGAATGGTTTTGAATTGTCGAAAAAAATACGTCAGCAATACCATGAATGGGTACCTATTATCTTTTTAAGTGGGCATGATGAACCGTCGATGATCGCGCAAGCGATAGAGGCAGGCGGTGATGATTACTTAACCAAGCCAGTCGATAAACTGGTACTCAACTCCAAATTATTAGCCATGCAGCGTATTGCAAGTATGCGTCGAGAGCTTAAACGCGCAACGGTTAAACTTGAAGAGCTAAATCGTGTTTTGCAGCAGCAAGCAAATGAAGATGGCTTAACGCAAGTCTTTAACCGTCGATTTATAGATGACAAGCTTAAAGAGATGATCAGTTGGCATGGGCGGCACAAATTTCCAATGAGCCTCATTTTAATCGATGTGGACTATTTCAAACGGTTTAACGATAACTACGGCCATATAGAAGGAGATAACTGCTTGATTACCATTGCGCAAACGGTGAATCAGTTATTTGTGCGTACTGGTGAGTATGTAGGGCGATATGGCGGTGAAGAGTTTTTAGTGCTGCTGGGCAATGCCAATTATGAACAAGCACTGATTGCCGCTGAGCGAATCCAACAATCAATGATTAAAGCACACTATCCTCATCAATACAGCGAAATTGCCGATCATGTCACCTTATCTCAAGGTGTCATCTCGTTAACGCCGAATGGCACTGAGTCTATCGCTAATATTTACAATCTGGCCGACGAAGCCTTGTACCAAGCAAAGCATCAAGGTAGAAATTGCTTTATTTCTTAAGATGTTACCAATGCAGCATTAAGCTAATACACACACTTCACTCGCTCTTTTTTGTTAGCACTTAAGCAATATGGTCTACACTAGTACTAACGCTTTGGATTAGAAGTCAGGATGCATATATCAACTTTTTTGGCTCATGGGTGCACTTTATGGACGGATTGCAGTATTTTTCACCAGATAGGGTGGCGGACATGGTGGGTGAAGAGAATGTGAATGAGATGCTGTGCGGCTATCGAACAAGCCTATTGGAAGCTTTGAATAAACTTAGCAATGCGTTTTGTGGCAACCAAGTTGAGGTGATTCATCACATTTCACACACGATGAAATCGTCATCTCGGTTTGTCGGAGCGGATGTATTAGCATTTGAATTCCAGAAACTTGAAGCCGCAACTGATAATCTAACCAATGTTACTCAAGACACCGAGTTTTCAATCAGTTCTATCAATGATCAAAGTAAGTTGTTGTTGGACGAAATCAACCAATATATGAATAAATAAAACAATGAAGCTAAGTGAGAATCAAATGGAAAAAGTACATTTGAAGGTCATGTGCATAGATGATGATGTTTTTATGCTTAAAGCCATTGCTCGTTTGATCAGGCGTATTCGTCCAGAATGGGAAATCATACTGGTTTCGGAGCCGCTAAATTGGTTGTCAGAATGGAATAAGCATAATTGCCAACCACCAGCCATTATCATTTCAGATTTACTCATGCCGCATAAATGTGGCGATGAGCTGTTAGAAGAGGTAAAGCAGACTTACCCGCAAGTAGTGAGAGCTCTTTTAACTGGTAATACGCAGGAAAATCTGCCTCAAAAAGCGCATGCGTATTCCCACTTCGTTCTGCCTAAGCCATTCACACAAGAGGACTTTGAACGCTTATTTGAATGTACCGAACGTCTTTATCAAATGCCGTTTAACAATGAGTGCCGAACTAAACTCGGAAGTTTGAAAGATCTTCCGGTATTACCCAATTCGATACACCGTTTACAACAAACGATTGCCTCTCCTACTTGTGATCTTCAATCGATCGCAGACACCATTAGCCATGAGCCTGTATTAGTCGCACGAGTGTTTCAAATTGCCAATTCTTCTTACTTGGGTTTTCGTCGAACCACTGATTCACTATCGGAAGCTGTTGGACGTTTAGGCGCGACTTTAGTGGAGAGTATCGCCATATCGTTATTGAGCCATCACGCTAACAGCTTAGTTTCAAAAAAGGCCCACCAAGATATTTCAGAACAGGCGCTGAGGGTGAGCTATATATCCCGTTTACTGGCTAAAAACTTGGGGTACTCCCTACAAGATAAAGATCGGGTGTTTGTCTCAAGCTTGCTTACCGCAATCGGAAAATTGATTTTGATGGAGGAAGGCGCTGATATCCATAATGTTGATTCTTTCTTAGAGCTTCAACAAGAATATGCTGATTACTACATAGTAACGGCATACATGCTGATGATATGGGGATACGGTTCAGAGATTGGAGAGATCGTTCTTAATCAAAGTAAGAGTGATTTTTTTTCAGATGACAAATCTGTTGTACTTGGAAGTATTGTGGGGCTTGCAAATCGCATAGAAGCATGTAGGGGAAATGAGAGCTACCAAACACTGATTGATGGTGTACCAAGTTCCATTGCAAGCGTATTAGTTGAGCTAAAACCCATATTTATTGAGTAATTATATAATTACTTTTTTTGATTAGAGGGAGCGAGCATGGCAATTAAAATTACAATAGCAGACGATTCAAAGATGTCGAGAAAAGCGGTAATGAGGGCGATTCCTGAAGAGTGGGATGTAGAAATCAGCGAAGCCCAAAATGGCAAAGAAGCCCTAGTCAATTACCAAAATGGGTGCGCTGAAGTGATGTTTTTAGATTTGACCATGCCAGAAATGGATGGCTTCCAAGTCCTAGAATATCTGCACAGCGTTGATGCTAAAAGCATTGTCATTGTCATTAGTGCCGATATTCAACCTTTTGCTCAGCAGCGCGTAAGAGAACTCGGTGCAGTCACCTTTTTGCAAAAACCACTTGACCCAGCACAGCTAAAACAAACATTGCACGAGGTAGGACTATTATGACAATGGCACTTTCAGAAGACCATAAAGACGCCCTGCAAGAATTTATGAATATCTCAATGGGCAGAGCAGCAAATAAACTGGCTACCTTGCTTAATTTGCACGTCACTATATCTGTACCCAGTATTGGAGTGGCAACGGATGAGGATTTAGCGCAACTGCAATCTTATGAAACCGATTATTACTACACTCGGCAGTCTTTTTTTGGTGGCATGGATGGTGAGTTAGTGACTTTAATGAGCAGAAAAGGCTGTGAACAGATAGTGAGCGATCTAAAACAATCAACAGGTGATGCTCAAGATGTAGTGAGCCTAGAGGAGAGCATTTTAGATATCTCGAATATTTTATCTGGTGCAAGTCTAAAGGGTCTATGTCAGCAAATAGACATAAAAACTAAAATTCAGTCTCCAGTGCTGTTTTATCCGTCAACACAGCCGCTTCCCATTTCTCAGTGGAAGCTATCTTTAATTATGGAAATTTCTTTTTTAGTCGAAAAAGCGTCATTCTCTGCTAAAACCATCATCTGTTTTGCAGACAACGAATTGGATAAGGTACTCATTCACCTCGATGAGTTGATGTAGGAGTTTGGAATGGGAAAAAGCCGCTTACTGCTTTCTGATCTGCTGGATCAACTCTCTTTTGCGTTGTGCATAGTACGACAGGATTACATTATCGTGAAAGCTAATGACTATTTCCAATCCCGAGTCATTTTTGATGGTGATGTGATGCAAGGAAAGAACATACTTGAACTATTTCCCCATTCCGCAGACTACCTTAAACGAAAAATTGATACGGCATTGGTGATTGAAACTTCAAGCTTTAGTAGCTGGGAGCAAAAGCCTCATCTACTGCCCTTTAAAAGCTCCCGCCCTGTATCGGGCGAAGAAGATCAGATGTATCAAGATTTGGAGATCATCCCTATTCATAGTGAAGATGGGGCCATCGAGCATGTTTGTATATGTGTCTATGATGTAACGATACAAGCTAGCCAGCAGCAGGAACTTAAGCGCATTTCTTATCAATTAGAGCAAGAACATCAAGCGCAAAAAGTGTTGATTAAAAAACTCGAAGATGCTCAAGGACAACTACTGCAATCAGAGAAAATGGCCTCTATTGGGCAGCTTTCGGCAGGCATTGCTCATGAGATCAATAATCCAGTGGGTTTTATCACATCCAATATTCAAACACTTAGTGACTATTTTCAAACGCTAGCCGCCGTTTTAGAAGGGATAAAACAGCAGGTTTCACAAGCAAATGATACCGCTCTAGCGGCAAAGTGTGAGTCATTACTACAAGAGAAACAGATTGATTTTATTTTAGAAGATACGGCAGATTTGATTTCAGAATCACTAGAAGGTTCATCTCGAGTAATGGCCATTGTGAAAAATTTGAAAGAGTTTTCACACGTTGATGGTTCTGAATGGAGCTATGCAAATTTGGAAAACTGTATCGAATCAACGCTGAAAATCATCAATAACGAAATCAAATACAACATTACTTTAGAGAAGATATATCAAGAAAACGTACCTGACGTGTATTGCCAGCCAATGCAGATTAACCAAGTTCTTCTTAATATTCTTGTCAATGCAAGTCAGGCGATTGTCGGAGAAGGCACCATCACCATCTCATTAGCTAAGTTAAATGAGAAACAGGTTGAAATTCGCATTAAAGATACGGGAAGCGGTATTCCTGATGCGATTAAAGATCGCATCTTTGAACCCTTCTTTACCACCAAAGCGGTTGGGTCCGGCACAGGATTAGGTTTATCAGTTTCGTACGGGATCATCAATGGTCATAAAGGCACCATTGCAGTTCATAGCGAAGTGAATAAAGGTACTGAATTCATCATTACGTTGCCGATAGACGCAATCGAATTGGCTACACTAGCAATAGAGTGAAAATTATCGTTATTTGATTAGGGAGTATGCATGTGAGTAAAACCCAGCAACAGGAAGAGAATAGACGCTTTCAAGAAGAACACAGCTTGGACTCAACATTTCACTACGTCGTACTTTCTTTGCTAGGAGTTATGTTTTCAAATCAATCACAAGAAGACAAGTTAGATCAGTTTATTACTCATGTTCAGCCTTTATTCCCTAATACACATATCGTGCTATTTTCTTACAATTCTGAGCAGAGGCTCAAGATACTGCGTTCTAGTTTCCCAATCACCGATGCAATGAAGTCAGGCACATACCCGGCCTTAGCCGATACGGAGTTTAGTTACTTCCCTGATTTAGCCAATGATGCGGGGAAATTCTCAGACTATCACAATGACTTTCCTGTTTGGAAAAGTGGCGTTACCTTTTCCGTCTCCTCACTGACGCGGCGCTATAGCCTGTTTCTTGCGCGAACAACGCTGAATGCTTTTGACTTAAGTGAATTAGAAAAAATCCAAGAAGGCATGTTACTGGTTGAGATGGCCTTAAAATTACTGTCGTCTATGCGGGAGAGTAGTAGTGATCTTCAACGAAATGAGCAAGATGCAAAAAGGGTTTCTTTAGGTAAATTGGCCGCCGGTGTTGCGCATGAAATCAATAATCCACTCGGCTTTGTGATGAGTAATTTCAACACGTTAAGTTCCTATCTTGCCCAAGTGAAGGCACACCCAGAGATCCAGCAGATCAACGACCGTCAGTTGGCAGAAATACTTGATGATAGCGAGTCTATCATTGTGGAAAGTTTAGAGGGGCTTTCGCGTATTAAAAACATTGTAGCGAGCTTGAATGTTTATTATCACGAGTCCAAATTATCAGTTGGAATGGTCGATTTAAGAGACGTGGTTAGCTCTGCAACTAATATGGTGTTGGGTGAGATGAAGCTGAAAGCACGCTTAAATTATGAACCTCCTCAAATACCATTTTATGTTCTAGGGCAAACCCATAAGCTCCAACAAGTACTGATTAATTTGTTAGTCAATGCGTTACAGTCATTCTCTCATACTGATGGTGAAGTCACTGTCGCCTTGTATATGGAAAACAGCTTATTAATCGAGAATAAATCGAGTGTCTGTCTATCGGTATGCGATAACGGTAAAGGCATTTGTCCGGAAGATTTAGTGTACGTTTTTGATCCTTTTTTTACCACCAAGCGTATCGGTGATGGCGCAGGACTTGGATTATCTGTTGCGAAAGAAATCATAGAAGAGCACCTCGGTAAAATTGAAATTCAGTCGACGATAGGTCAAGGAACCTGCGTCTATATTCGTTTACCGCTTTATGTTGCACCTCATCATTCGATGAAAGGATTGGGGTAATTGTATGTTTCGATATAAAGAAATTCTGCTTGTAGATGATGAGCCAGCGGTACTTAAAGCTTTAACTCGTGAATTCAAACCGCATTTTTCTGTGGTTCATTGTGCGAGTAGCGGCCTTGAGGCTCTGACTATTTTAGAGCGGCACCCTATCGAAATTGTGATTTCTGATTATCGAATGCCTAATATGGATGGGACAGAGCTGGTCGTCAATATTCGCAATAAGTATCCTCATGTTGTAACCATTATTCTCTCTGGTCAAGCTGACATCAAAGGTTTGTCTCGTGCTTTGAACGAAGGGAAATTGCATCGTTTTCTCCAAAAACCATGGGATAGAGAGGAGCTGATTGAAACCATACGTTTGAGTTTATTGGAGCGTGAAGCATTGCTAGGTAGTGATGTGCTGACGAACTTAAAAAACCGGCGTACGTTAGATGAACAGATTATCGAATTGAAAAAACATGGTGACTCCTCATACGCTTTGGTTATGGTGAATATTGCTAATCTAGATGAAATTAACCATCAACACGGCGGAGCGCTTGGTAATCAATTTATTAAAACGCTAGCGTGGCATCTGAGTGATGGTAATACAGAGCCGGAAACCATATATCGCTACAAAGATAAGCTGTTTATGTGCATTCCATACAGCCCCAAAGGTTATCAAGTTGTGATGCGCCTATGTTCGCGACTCTCTCAGCCTGTTGAAGTCGACACACATCTTATTAAAACCAGATACACGGTTTTGCTCTGTGATGTTAAATCGTTGCATCAAGTCGATGATATATCTATTGCTGACCTTAATGAACGCTCGCGAGTGCGTTTGCACCATCAACTGCCGATTTACTGGCTCGATAATGATCCTCAATCCCGAGAGTTATTGGCGCTATTTTCTGTATTAAACGATATCGATAGACGCTATTTCTGCGCGTTTTATCAGCCTCAACTGTCGACGGTAACTGGTGATGTTTGTGGATTTGAAGCATTAGCTAGGCGCAAAACAGTTGAGAATGAGTGGCAATATCCAGCCAGCTTCTTACCCATAATTGAACAGTATGGTTTAACTAAAGTGTTAACCGAAAAAATATTGGAAGACGTACTGATGTTCATCAAACAACATCAGAAACTAATTAAAGATCGAAATATCAGTGTTAATGTGCCTGGGAACATGTTGATAAATGGGCAATTTTACGAATTATTGACTAAGCTAACTACAAAGCTCAGTTGCGGTTTGAATAATTTGTCAATAGAGATAACGGAGCATGACTTTATTGAGGATTTTATTCAGGCGAAACAAGAACTCAGTAAACTGAAAGGGTTGGGATTGAGCTGTGCACTGGATGATTTTGGAACTGGATATGCGGGCTATGAATATCTGTGCGAAATGCCTTTCGATGTACTTAAAATTGATGGACGATTTGTTCAAGCAATTGGCAAATCAGCGTCCAATGAAGTTATTCTGAGGGCAATGATAGACAGTGCTGAATCACTTGAAATGGGAGTGATCGCCGAATGGGTTGATACTCAGGAGCAAGCGGATAAATTGAAAACCTTGGGCTGTTCCATTATCCAGGGGCATTTGGTGAGTCAGGCATTATCATCAGACGACGTGGTCAGTTATTTGTCTAGAATGGAGGAGGAACGATGGAAAATGTCGCACAAAAAATAGCGATTGGTGGTGATAGACTTAGCCTTCTGCTGCTAGATGATGAGAGCGAAATTCTAAAATCACTAACGAGGGTTTTGCGTACAGATTATGACATAGTTTCTTTTAATAGCGGAAAGGAAGCCTTGGAATATTTAGAGCAACATGAGGTCTCTATTATTATCTCTGATATGCGGATGCCAGAGATGGATGGTGCCGATTTTCTCGCAAAATCAAAAGAATTATATCCTGAGACGATTCGTATCCTGCTTACTGGATATAGTGATATTCAGTCAACCGTCAGGGCAGTAAATTCCGGCGGAATTCATACCTATATTGGCAAACCATGGGATAACGAAAACCTAAAATTGATCGTTTCAAAAGCAGCGGAGTTTTATCGTCTGACAAAAGAGCGAGAACATTTGGCTATCGAGTTAGAAAAACGCAATAGCGAGCTCGAAGTGGTGAATCTAGCCTTGGAAGACAATAATCGTAAGCTGGCTGAATTTAATCAAGATTTAGAGCAGAAGGTAAAAGAGAGAACGTTAGAGCTGCAATCATCTAATAAAAAGTTAGAACATTTATTGATAAGTCGTAACAAGACGTTTAAAGACATATTGGGTATGGTTACTGCGATCATTCAATATCGAACGGGACACCCAGCCGATCACGCAGAGCGTATTGCTAACCAAGCGAAGGTAGTAGCGCAGCGGTTAAAACTACCTGAAAGCCAAGTGAGTCATGTCTATTTGTGTGGTTTGATGCACCAAATAGGATTAATCGGCGCGAAAGATAAAGAACTTGAAAAGTTGATTGTTGATCCAGAAACCTCAATTCCTCAGAGTCCTAATGCCAATTCTGTATTAGGTGCCGAGATTTTAGGCCGAATTAAGCGCTTTGAACCACTAGTTGAGATCATTCGCCACCAAGATGAGTTGTATGACGGTACTGGTAAGCCAGGACATTTACATGGTGAAGAAATACCTTTGTGTTCACGTATTATTAAAGTGGTTAAAGATTATGACTACTATATTGCATCACCAAATAATCCACGTCGTATGCATACCAAAAGTGCGCAGAGTTATATAAAAGAGCAGGCTGGAACCTTATATGATCCTACAGTCGTGGATGCTTTTTTAATGGTAGTAACTTCGTTAAAACACTTGGAGGATGGCCTAGAATTGTGCATTGGTTTGAGTGAAGTGAAACCGGGTATGAAAATTAAGCGTGATTTGTACTTACCCAATGGAAACTTAATGTTGACCGCTGGCAATCAAATTAACTCAGCTTTGTTGGCGAAATTAAAAGAGCTTGAAGAACAGACTAATATGCCAATCGCGGTTTACATCGGTTAACTTAAAAAGAGTGCCGCATCAGCAGCACTCAATTGAATCTTTTATTGTTTTGCAAACAGATAAGTACGGAACCCACCAATCAAGTTACGTGCTTTAAAGCCATTATTGGCCAGTTGGCGGTAGGCTACATTACCGCGCAACCCGACTTGGCAATAAATGATGATCTCTTTGTCTTTAGGCAGTTCATCCATACGTTGACGAAGTTGGTCAACCGGAATATTGATGTCGCCTTTGAGATGATTACCATTTTCACGTTCACTTGGATTACGTACATCCAAAATAATATGCGTGTCACTTAGCGAATCGATTTGATCAAAATGGATGGCTTTTGCATCGCCTTTCATTATATTTGTCGCGACAAAAGCTGCTTGGTTAATCACATCTTTCGCGCTGCCGTATGGTGGCGCGTAAGTCAGCTCTAAGTGTTGTAGTTGTTCTACTGTCATACCTGCACGTTGAGCGACAGCCATCACGTCGATACGCTTGTCGATGCCATCTTTACCAACCGCTTGTGCCCCGAAGATTTTGCCTGATTTTGGATCGAACAGCATTTTGAACGACACCACTTCAGCGCCCGGATAGTAGCTCGCATGGCTGGCTGTGTGAACGTACACTTTTTCGTAATCAACGCCGTCACGTTTTAGTTGCTTCTCATTTTTGCCTGTGGATGCCACGGCTAAGTCGAATATTTTACAGATTGCGGTTCCTTGTGTTCCTTGATAGGTTTCGTTACGACCAAGCATGTTATCAGCTGCCATGCGACCTTGGCGATTGGCAGGACCTGCGAGTGGAACCAGCGTTTGTTTGCCTGTAACAAAATCCTTTTCTTCGATCGCATCGCCGACGGCGTAAATCGCTGGATCGCTGGTCTGCATCTGTTCGTTCACCCAAATGCCACCAAGTTCACCGAGTTGTAAGCCCGCTTCAGCAGCCAGTTTGGTTTCTGGACGCACACCAATCGCCATAATCAGGATGTCAGTGGTGAGTATTTCACCATTGCTGAGCACAAGATCCAGTTCACCTTCGATGTGTTTGTGCTCCAGAGTTTCACCCGATTCTGTGCTAGGTAACGTCGTCGCTGGTTTATATTCGACCGATTTCAAGGCAACACCTAAACGTAAATCGATGCCTTTAGCGCGAATTTCCGCATGAGCAAAGCCCGCCATTTCACTATCGACAGGTGTCATTACCTGATCAGCCATTTCGATCAGCGTGGTTTTGATACCAAGGTGATGGAACGCTTCCATCATTTCCAAACCGATAAAACCACCGCCGACGACAGTTGCATGCTCAGGTTTATTCATTTGCAGCGTCTGGATGATTTTATCCATATCTGGAATGTTGCGCAGCGAATGGGTCAGTGGGTTTTGAATCCCAGGAATCGACGGGACAATAGGACCCGCTCCAGGGGAAAGCAGCAAAAAATCATAACTTTCTTGGTACTCTGACTGATCCAGCAGATTGCGTACAGTGATGGTTTTCGCTGCACGATTAATGCGCAGCACTTCATTCATAGTGCGCACATCTACATTAAAACGCGCTAAAAAGCTTTCCGGTGTTTGTAGCAGCAAATTGCTGCGCTCTTTGATGTCACCGCCGATGTGATATGGCAAGCCACAGTTAGCAAATGAAACGAAGGGGCCCCGCTCAAACATAATGATTTCAGCTTCTTCGCTGAGTCGACGAGCACGAGCCGCTGCGGATGCACCACCCGCGACACCACCAATAATCACAATCTTAGTCATAAATTACTCCAGTAAAATTAAACAAAAGCGGCATGGTAAGGTAAGTAAATCCTCAGTGCAGGCCAAGCTTTTTCAAGAAAAAGGCCGCTGGACAAATCCCTGTGAAAGCGCTTTGAATTAAGTTCACTCCAACAAATACCGTTAGCCAAATAAAGTTTGAATGGACAAACACAGTTAAAACGATCGACAGCAGTACCATGCTGCCCGCCAATATTCTTACCCCATTTTCAATCGTCATGTTGTTACCCTCCGTTGTAAATTAAAGTCACTATAAATTTATTGATTAGCAATGTCTAATGTTAATTTATCTAATTTTGGATAAGCTAAATAAGCGTTGACTAAAGCTCATTCATTAGTATTATCTAATTAAATGCAATGCGAAGGGGGAATGATGGAGATCACATCAGTCAATGTGGAGCAAATGAAAACAAATGCGATAGAGGTTTCAGAGTTGCTTAAAACGATGGCCCACCCTGAGCGTTTGATGGTGCTTTGCCAGTTAATTAATGGTGAGGTGGGCGTTGGAGAATTGCAGCAAAGCTCGATGTTAAGTCAATCAGCCTTTTCGCAACATTTAACCGTGCTTCGTAAGCAAAATATGATCAAAGCAAGAAAGGAGTCACAGCAAGTCTTCTATTCGCTATCGGATCCGCGGGTTGTACAGCTTATTCAAAGTTTGCAGACCGTTTTTTGTAATTAGTTCATTTGTCATAGGTTAAAAGGATAAATAATGTTGTTTTCTATTCCTTGGGAATCGTTGTTAGGTGGTGTTTTACTAGGGATATCAACTTCACTCATGTTGCTGTTTAACGGCAAAATTGCTGGGATAAGTGGGGTATTAACGGGATTGATGACGCCTAAAACGCGTGATTTTGCATGGCGTTTGTTATTTGCACTTGGCATGGTAACTGGTGGTGCTATTGCCGTTTGGTTTTTAAATGCACAAGTGCCGCAAACTTTTAACTTTAATAACGGTGTTTTGGCGCTTGCTGGCCTATTAGTTGGGGTAGGCACTCGATTAGGAAATGGTTGCACCAGTGGCCATGGCATCTGTGGTGTTGGTCGACTATCCACTCGCTCTATTGCGGCGACAGGTACCTTCATGGGCGTTGCTGCCATTACTGTGTTTGTGCGCCTTCATCTTCTATAAGTGAGTCAAAATGAATCAGATGTTGTTTAGATTAACCTCGTTAGTGGCAGGTATTTTGTTTGGTGCGGGTATGGTTATCTCAGGAATGGCCAATCCAGCCAAAGTCGTAGGTTTTTTGGATGTGGCTGGTGCTTGGGATCCAAGCTTAATGTTTGTGATGGGAGGCGCATTAGCCGTTTTTATGCCGACCTATTTCATCGTTATTAAAGTAAGACAGCAGCCTATAAACGCAGAAAAATTCTGTTTAGCGACGACTCGCAGTGTTGATACCCGGCTTATCTCTGGTGCTGCGATTTTTGGGTTAGGTTGGGGATTAGTGGGCATCTGTCCAGGGCCAGCACTATCAAGCCTTGCACTGGGTAATATTGAGGTATGGCTATTCTTTGTCTCAATGATGGTTGGGCTTGGTGCAACTAATTTGTTGATCTGCATTAAGAATAATAAACAACAGCAAACGCAAACGGTTTAATCTAACTAGAATTCAATAAGCAAGTGGAATCGTAACGATCAACATGAGGGATGGGTATGAAAAGGCGAATTTGGATTGCGTGTATTGCCTTAATCACGAGCGGTTATTGGGCCGTTGGCTATGCTGATGATCGTTATATCGTGACCTATGAGCAGATACCACAGCAGATTGCATTTGAAGGTGTTGTCCAGCCAGTTAACAAAGGGACAGTTGCGGCTCAAACCTCTGGTCGAGTCGTTGGTGTGTATGTCGACGTTAACGATTTTGTTAAAAAGGGCGACGTGCTATTAGAAATCAGCGCTATTCAGCAATCGGCTTCTTTAGACGCATCTCAAGCTCAGTTAACCAGTGCAGAGGCTCGAAATCGTGAAGCTCAAGCTCAACTAAAGCGTTATCGACTGCTGTTTCCTAAAGGTGCGATTTCACAAGACCAAATGGATGGCGCTGAAGCTCAAGCTCGAAGTGCTGCTGCGGCCGTCAAGGCGGCAAAAGCCGCGGTCGTGCAGGCGAAGGAGTCACTTGGATACACCAATATTACCGCCCCTTATGATGGTGTCGTGACGGAGCGACATGTAGAGCTGGGTGAAACGGTGGCTCCGGGTACTGCGCTGCTCAGTGGTTTCTCATTCAATGAGTTGCGTGTTGAAACGGCCATTCCGCAGCGCTATCAGCCTGCAGTCACCAATGTTGCTCAATTCCAAGTCATTATGCCTACGGGCGATAAAATAACCCCAATCGATTACAGCTTATTCAGTTATGCCGACCCTCAATCACATACATTCAAAATCCGTCTTGAGCTGCCTCGTGCAGATCAAACTAACAAGTCCGGGCAAGTGATGCCAGGAATGTGGGTCAAGACAGAGTTTAATTATGGTCAACGTGAGGTGATGCTCATTCCTGTTGCCGCTGTGATTCGCCGAGCAGAACTGAGTGCCGTATATCGCATCGTTGATGATAAACGACTGCTAAATCCAGTGCGATTAGGGCAAACCTATGGTGAATATGTGGAAGTATTATCTGGCTTGGAACAAGGCGATACGGTTGCAAGCCGTGTATTTACACAAGTAGGTGAGTGATATGGATAATCGTTTAGGCGTCTCAGGACGTATTGCCAAAGCTTTTCAGACTTCAGCGATGACGCCGTTGCTCGCGATTGTTGGGTTACTGATGGGCGTTTTTGCGGTAATGGTTACTCCTAAAGAAGAAGAGCCGCAAATCGATGTTACCTTTGCCGATGTGTATATTCCTTTTCCCGGAGCTTCTCCGGCGGAAGTGGAAAGTTTAGTGACGAACCCAGCAGAGCAGATCATCTCTGAAATTGAGGGAATTGATAAAATTTACTCTTTTTCACAACCCGATGGTGCGATGATTGTGGCTATCTTTGATGTCGGCGTTCCTAGAAACGACGCCGTGGTTCGTATTTATAATAAACTCTATTCCAATAAAGATTGGATGCCAAAAGGCGTTGGGGTGGGCGAGCCGATCATCAAACCTAAAGGCATTGAAGATGTGCCTATCGTCAGCATTACGTTATCCGATAAAACGGGCACTTTGGACAACCAGCAGTTAACGCAAGTGGCCCATGGTTTAGAAACAGAGCTCAAACGCATTAATGGTACACGAGATATTTATACGATAGGTCGCCACCCTACTATTGTTGATGTACGTTTAGACCCCGTTAAAATGAACAGCTTTGGCATCACGTTAGATCAACTGAATCAGCATCTTCCTGCGGCGAACCACAGCTCTCCAATGTTGAAACTGACGCATGAAAATCAGCAATTTCCCGTCCAAATTGGTAAGTTTTTAACAAAAGTTGAAGAAGTAAAGCAATTGGTGATTGGGCTGCATAACCAGACACCGATATATTTAGCGGATGTCGCTACGGTTCAATTGGGTGTTGATACATCAACCCAACAAGTTTGGACCAGTGATAAGCAAGGTATTTATCCAGCAGTTACCTTAGCCATCGCTAAAAAAGGAGGCGAAAACGCCGTTCGTGTGGCTGAGATGGTTGAAGCTCGAGTTGCAGAACTTGAAAATCAGTTAATTCCACACGGAATCAGTGTTGAAATCACGCGTGACTACGGGAAAACCGCCGCCGATAAAAGCAATACATTGATCGGTAAATTGATTTTTGCAACCACTGCAGTCGTTATTTTGGTGGTTATTGCGATGGGATGGCGCGAGGCTATCGTGGTCGGTATGGCTATTGTTGTCACCTTGATGATGACACTGTTTGCATCATGGGCATGGGGTTTTACACTCAACCGGGTCTCGCTTTTTGCGTTAATTTTCTCTATTGGCATTTTAGTGGACGATGCCATTGTTGTTGTGGAAAATATCCACCGTCATATGGCGTTAGGTAAGCGCAAGCTGGTGGATCTCATTCCTACGGCGGTTGATGAAGTGGGTGGACCCACAATCCTTGCCACCTTAACCGTGATTGCCGCACTATTGCCAATGGCCTTTGTCTCTGGGCTTATGGGCCCGTATATGAGCCCAATTCCCATCAATGCTTCGATGGGAATGCTGATTTCATTGGCGGTTGCATTTGTCTTTTCACCTTGGTTAGCGGCCAAGTTTCTTAAGCCTTCATCGCATCAAGCACAATCTCAATCAACTCAAGGCATCTTTCACCGAATCATGAATCCTTTCGTGGTCTCGGCTGCACAAAGACGTAACCGGCTTTTCTTGATGCTTGCGGTATTTGCGCTTATTGCTGGCTCCCTATTATTGCCAATCACGAAGGCCGTGGTTTTAAAAATGCTGCCTTTCGATAATAAATCAGAGTTTCAAGTGGTATTGGATATGCCTGAAGGGGCGTCGCTTGAGAAAACGCAACGCGTTTTATTTGAACTTGGCGCGGTGTTAAATAGCGTGCCTGAAGTCAGTGGGTATCAGATTTACGCAGGTACAGCCGCACCGATCAACTTCAATGGCCTTGTGCGTCATTATTTTATGCGCAATCAAGCCAACCAAGGTGATATTCAGGTGAACCTGTTAGGGCGAAAAGAGCGCGATAAAGATAGTCATACGATTGCAAGTGAAGCACGCCCCAAGCTTAATGAGGTTGCCAGCCGATTTGGCGGTAAAGTCAAAGTCGTTGAAGTTCCACCGGGGCCACCCGTTTGGTCACCTATTTTAGCGGAAGTTTATGGTCCGACACATGAGATTCGGGCACAAGCGGCAAGGATGCTACGCGGGATCTTCCACGAAACAGCGGATATTGTCGATATCGATATGTATCTACCGGAAGTGCATCAAAAATGGCAAGTAGTGATTGATCGCAGCAAAGCGTCACACTATCAAGTACCTTATGCTTCGATAGTCGATGCTTTGGTGACGGCCGTCGGTGGAAAGCCGATCACCTATTTGCACAGTGAGCACAGCAAGTACCCAATCCCCATTCAAGTGCAAGCTAGTGAAAATGTCAAAGTCCGATTAGATCAAGTGTTGAACATGAAAGTAGGGAGCACTGCGGGCAGTGCATATCCACTGTCTGATTTAGTCACTATTCGCCAAACTCAAATGGATGACTACATTGTGCATAAAAACCTGTTACCAATGGTGATGGTGGTGGCGGACATGACGGGTGAAATAGACAGCCCCTTATACGGTATGTTTGAAATGGTGTTCAACATCAATGCACTTGGCCTACCTGTGGAACAGTATTATATCCACCAACCTACAGGGTTAAATGGTGTCGAAATATTCTGGGATGGTGAATGGACGATCACTTATGAAACATTCCGCGACATGGGCATTGCCTACGCGGTTGGGATGATCCTTATTTACTTACTGGTTGTCGCGCAGTTTAAGTCCTACCTTGTTCCGTTGATCATTATGGCTCCAATTCCACTGACGATTATTGGCGTCATGCCCGGCCATGCGTTACTTGGTGCTCAGTTCACCGCCACGTCGATGATTGGGATGATAGCACTCGCGGGGATTATTGTACGTAACTCCATCTTGCTGGTTGATTTCATTAATCAGCAGGTTGAAGAAGGTGTGGCATTTTCCGAAGCGGTTATTCAGTCTGCGGCTGTTCGTGCTAAACCCATCATGCTTACCGCTTTAGCGGCCATGATCGGGGCAGTATTTATTTTAGATGACCCCATTTTTAATGGCTTAGCCATTAGCCTGATTTTCGGCATCTTTGTTTCTACCGTCTTAACTTTATTGGTGATTCCTGTTTTGTATTATACGGTTATGCGTCATTGATCTTTCTGTTCTAACTATTCCCTTGCTCTAACTATCAAAAGGGCGCTGAGTAGTCAGCGCCCTTTTTATCAGCTTTAAAATGTCAGCAGGCAATGGATATTAAAAATGCAGTTTTAAATAGGTAGATTACGGATAAATTCGCTATGATTATAACTAAAGGTGTTTCATAACAAGAAAAGCGGTGCGAGCTTAATCGTGTTTGAGTCAACTAAACTCCCCAGTTAGGAAAACATGAAACTGAAATCTGCGTTATTGATAATATTTTCTCGAGTGATGGCTGTATTGGCGCTGCAGCTTCCAGTCATCGCTTCTACGGCAGAAGTCGGCGAAGCGCTCTCCAGCGAGCATGATCTTTCTCAACCTCTGGTCATTACAAGCTCAGCCAAGTGGAAACCGTATTCGTATATTAATAAGCAAGGAGAGCCTGCCGGAATCTTAGTCGATTATTGGAAAGTTGTTGCTGAGCAAAGCGGGTTCGATGTTGAATTTAAACTAGTAAGCTGGAACGAATCACTAGAGCTGGTCAAAGATGGGCAAGCCGACGTTCATGCGGGTCTAATTCAATCACCTGAGCGAGATCTGTTCCTCGATTTTGGACCTGAAATTATGGCGATCGAGACGCACGTATTCTTAGATCAACACTTACTCGGTACGGATTTTGACAAAATATTTTCAGGTGAAATCGATATTAAGGTTGGCGTTGTATCGGGTGGCTATGAGGCGTATTACGCAGTTCAATATTTACCTAAACTAAACTTGGTCCACTTTGCCACGAATGAAGATATGTTGTATGCCGCTTCCAGTGCAAAATTAGAAGGGTTTATTAGCGATTATCAAGTCGCTAATCTCTTTATGTTTACAGAAAATAGCCCGAAAAAATATGTGCCAGTTAAGTATCTCTATTCTGAGCCGTTGCGCTTTGGGGTGAAAGAGGGCAATGACGTTCTTTGGCAGAAGCTCGCAAATGCGACAGATAAGGTATCTGATGCCTCTAAAATGCAGTTATTTAGTCGCTGGATCTACATGGAGACGGTTTACCCAAAATATTTTATCCCGATCATCATTAGCGTAGCTCTGATGGTTCTCTGTATTTACATCTTGATGTTAAGACGCGCAATCATACATAAAACCATCGATTTAGAGAGAGCAAATCACTTGCTAGAGAAATTTGCGCAAACTGATGAGCTAACAAAAATCAGTAATCGCCGACACTTCCAATCAAAGATAGCAGAATTGCAAGGAACTCCCGTCCCCTTCACCTTATTGGTGTTTGACATTGATAACTTTAAGCTAATCAATGATCAGTTTGGTCATGAAGTGGGTGATCAAGCCATTATTCATGTGGTTAGACATGTGCAGAGAAAGTTATCCAATAATGACTTTATTGCTCGTTTAGGTGGAGAAGAGTTCGCCATTATTCTTACTCTCTATACCTTTGAAGAGGTCAAATTGAAAGCTCAATATATCTGTCAATCTGTCTATGAAAATCCAATGCGAGTAGCCAGTGATACCATCACGCTCAGTATCAGTTTGGGTGGCGCCTATTACGATCTTGTTCCTGATAAGGTCTCACTTACTGTTGCGGACAGTTTAATGTACCAAGCCAAGTCGGCGGGTAAAAATCGTGCTGTAGTTGTTAAAGTTGATCAATGTGCGGATTGATCATTCCAATTAACTTCATTTCGGTCATGTATTATCACTTGGCTCGCCCGAGGGCAGTATTTCAAGAAAAGCCATTCCAAGAAAAGTATGGATGATGTTTTTTGTCAACGAAATGACCTCGATTAATCATGAAATAGTGTGCTGGAATTCGACATTCCATGTCGCTAATGTGAGACTTTGTGCCCTAGTCGCGAAAGAGGGAATAAAGAGTATTGCTGCCGCTAATCGACATACACATTTTGATTTTAACATCGCAATACCTCACTGATCGAATCCGAAGGCTTAGCCTATCAGGTTCGGTGAAATTTCAAGAGGGAAAATCAAAAATTTGCAATTTTCATCGTTTCTTTTCTAAGTGAGATCTACTACTCCAAGATCGCATTGATCTTGTTCAATGCTCGGTTTTTATTGATCCAAATCAATACCCTGAGTTGGGAGTTTTCGTTAAATGCACCACAATATATTGTGTCAGTCGGATAATAAACTGCTCTATATAGTGTATTTGTGGATAACTCTGTGAGTATGCTAGGGGTAAGGAGAAATGGTGAAACCTATCGTAATCAAACGTGACGGATCGAGAGCCCCGTTCAACCGTGATCGCATTCAATCTGCCGTGGAAAGTGCAGCTGAACATATT
Source organism: Vibrio sp. B1-2 (assembly GCF_963888445.1). Lineage (NCBI taxonomy): Bacteria > Pseudomonadati > Pseudomonadota > Gammaproteobacteria > Vibrionales > Vibrionaceae > Vibrio > Vibrio sp. B1-2. The sequence continues at coordinate 95,244 of NZ_CAWPJH010000022.1, read as the reverse complement.
GATAAAGAGATCGCTATTTACGCACTCAATGTGGCGTTGGCGGTAGAACTGAAGCTCAAAGATTACGATGAAGTCCATATCGCCGAGATTCAAACCTTAGTAGAGAACGAGCTAATGCAAGGGCCCTATAAAGCATTAGCTCGTTCATACATCGAGTACCGACACGATCGTGATATCGCGCGTGAAAAGCAAAGTGCCTTGACGCAAGAGATTGAAGGTCTTATCGAAGAAAGTAATGCCGATCTGCTCAATGAAAATGCGAATAAAGACGGCAAAGTTATCCCAACGCAGCGTGACTTACTGGCTGGTATTGTGGCGAAACACTACGCTAAAACCCGCATTTTACCGCGTGATATTGTGCAAGCGCATGAAGAGGGTGATATCCACTATCATGACTTGGATTACGCTCCCTTTTTCCCAATGTTTAACTGCATGCTGATTGATTTAAAAGGCATGCTCACTCATGGCTTTAAAATGGGTAATGCGGAAATTGATACGCCAAAATCAATTTCAACCGCCACCGCAGTGACCGCGCAAATTATCGCTCAGGTTGCGAGCCATATTTACGGCGGCACCACCATCAACCGTATCGATGAAGTGCTTGAACCTTATGTGACAGCCAGTTACGACAAACATTTAGAAATAGCAAAAGAGTGGGATATTCATCATCCCGAAGCCTTTGCTATGTCCCGTACAGAAAAAGAGTGCTACGACGCATTCCAGTCACTTGAATATGAAGTCAACACTTTGCATACCGCGAATGGGCAAACTCCGTTTGTCACTTTCGGCTTTGGTCTAGGGACCAGTTGGGCCTCTAAATTGATTCAACAGTCAATTTTGAAAAATCGCATTGCTGGCTTAGGCAAAAATCGTAAAACGGCTGTATTCCCTAAATTGGTATTTGCCATCAAAGATGGCTTAAATCATAAAACGGAAGATCCAAATTATGACATTAAACAACTCGCATTAGAGTGTGCGACCAAACGCATGTACCCGGATATTCTCAACTACGACAAAGTAGTTGAAGTGACTGGTTCATTCAAAACCCCAATGGGTTGCCGCAGCTTCTTAAATACATATGAAGAAGGTGGTGAGCTGATTCACGAAGGGCGGAATAATTTGGGGGTAGTCAGTCTCAATTTACCTCGTATCGCGCTGAAAGCGGGCCGAAATATTGAACAGTTCTACACATTACTCGATAAAAAATTAAAACTGGCTCGCCGTGCTTTAGAAACTCGCATCAGCCGCCTTGAAAAAGTCAAAGCACGCGTCGCACCTATTTTGTATATGGAAGGGGCGTGTGGTGTTCGTTTAAAAGCCGATGATTCTATTGCCGATATATTCAAAAATGGCCGAGCATCTATCTCTTTGGGCTATATCGGTGTGCATGAAACCATTACCGCGCTCTATGGCAGTGATACACATGTTTATGATGATAGCGAACTGCGAGATCGCGCGTTAGATATCATTAAATACCTGAAAGGGGCCGTTAACCAATGGGCGGAAGAAACCGGTTACGCATTCAGTTTGTACGGTACGCCAAGTGAGAACCTCTGCAGCCGTTTCTGCCGTATTGACACCAAAGAATTTGGTGTGATTGAAGGTGTAACGGATAAAGGTTATTACACCAATAGCTTCCATTTGGATGTGCAAAAGAAAGTTAATCCATACGATAAGATTGATTTTGAGATGCCATATCCAGAGGTTTCAAGTGGTGGATTTATCTGTTATGGAGAGTTCCCGAATATGCAGAAAAACATAGAAGCGCTTGAAAACGTTTGGGATTACAGTTACAGCCGTGTTCCTTATTATGGGACCAATACGCCAATTGATGAGTGCTATGAATGCGGTTTTACTGGCGAATTTGAGTGTACGAGTAAAGGGTTTACCTGTCCTAAATGTGGTAACCACGACTCATCCAAAGTCTCCGTAACCCGCCGCGTGTGTGGCTACCTTGGTAGCCCAGATGCTCGTCCGTTTAACTTCGGTAAACAAGAAGAAGTTAAACGTCGCGTTAAACACTTGTAAGTGATAGTGAGTAACCTGTTGGCATGAATTATCACCAATATCATCCGATTGATGTTGTGAATGGCCCGGGGACGCGTTGTACGCTGTTCGTCTCCGGCTGTGAACATCAGTGCAAAGGATGTTACAACAAAGGGACTTGGTCGCTGCATTCTGGCCACACTTACAATGAGCAACTAGAGCAGCAGATCATCACCGATTTGAACGACACGCGCATCAAGCGCCGAGGATTATCCTTGTCGGGTGGCGATCCCTTACACCCGCAAAACCTTACTTCTATTTTGCAATTGGTTAAACGAGTAAAGACTGAATGTGTGGGGAAAGATATCTGGTTATGGACGGGATATACCCTAAACGAACTCAGTGATGCTCAAAGACAAGTCATTGAATATGTTGATGTCTTGATTGATGGAAAATTTGAACAGGATAAAGCCGATCCAAGCTTAGAATGGCGAGGCAGTGCCAATCAAATAATCCATCAATTTAAACTGTAAAAATTATGTATCTAGTGCTAACTTGAAGGTCATTACTTGAATTTCAAAGGGTTGTGACCTTCATGTTTTCACATTTACCAACACCAACACTCGATCCAATACTTTCATTATCGGTTGCATACCGCAACGATCCTCGCAGCGAAAAAGTTGACCTAGGCATTGGCGTTTATCGTAATAGCGAAGGAGAGACGCCGATTATGCGCGCTATTGCCAAAGCGCAAGAGCACGTGATTGCCACACAAACCACTAAATCGTATGTTGGACTTGCTGGGTGTGAAGAGTTTAACCAAAGCATGGTGAACTTATTATTGTCTGGCACTTCAGTGCTTGATCGTGTGGCTGCGATTCAAACGCCCGGAGCAAGCGGTGCGCTGCGTATGCTCGGTGACTTAATGCACGTAGCACAACCAGAAACGACGGTGTGGATTACTGACCCAAGTTACGTCAATCATAAACCTGTGATGGAAGCGGCGGGTTTAAAAGTGAAATATTATTCTTACTTCTGTCGCGAGACTAAGCAAGTCGATACGGCACGGATGCTTGATGATTTATCGCAAGCAGGGCCAAAAGATGTGGTGCTTATCCATGGTTGCTGCCATAACCCAACTGGCGCGGATATTGATTTCGCCGCATGGCAAGCGATCACCAGTCTTGCGCAGAGAAATGGCTTCATCCCTTTTGTTGATGTTGCCTACCAAGGGTTTGGTGAAGGTCTTGAAGAGGATGTGAAAGGGCTGCGTTTTATGGCAAACAACGTCGAAGAGATGTTGATCACCACCTCTTGTTCAAAGAACTTTGGTCTCTACCGAGAACGAACTGGTGCCGCGATTGTTGTCGGTAAAAACGCACAAGATGTAGCGAATGCAAAAGGTAAATTACTAACGTTAGCCCGTTCGACCTATACTATGCCGCCCGATCATGGTGCTGCACTGGTGAAAACTATTTTACAAAATCAAGCATTAACCGCGATTTGGAAGCAAGAGTTAAGTGAAATGCAACAGCGTTTGTTAAACCTGCGTCAAACCTTGTGTAATCATTTGAGAAATCAGCACAATACTTCACAATTCGATTTTATCGAAAGTCACAAAGGGATGTTTACTGTGCTAGGCTTTACTCCAGAACAGATGGCTCAGCTACGTGATCAATATGGAATCTATGGGGTAGGTGATGGCCGAATTAACATTGCAGGCTTATCAGAACAACATATTCCGTATGTTGCTCAAGCCATAGTGAATGTCTCTTAAATATTTATCAGTTTGATTAGGTGGGTCAATGAAACAACACTTGAAACTTATTGCTCTTTTAATGTTGAGTACTGGTTTGATGGCATGTAGTACGCTAAACCAAACCTCAACACAACCAGAGCAAAAGCCAAAAGTTGAAGAGCCAAAACAACACAATACTGAGGCACAAAAACCGGTTGAAAAACCCTCGAAAGAGCCAGTGGTGGTGAAGGCCAAAAAAACCTCTGATGGTAAGCTTATTTTGGGCGAAAAAGAGTGGGTTTATGTGCCGAGTTTGAACGAAAGCTTCAAAGCGCGTATCGATACCGGGGCGGCCACCTCTTCAATTAGTGCCGTGGATGTTGTTGCTTTTGAACGCGATGGAAATGATTGGGTCAAGTTCAGGATTGAACACGATGACATCAAAAGTGATGAGATAAGTTTACCTGTTGAACGCTGGGTCAGAATTCGGCAATCCAGTGCCGAGGGTACACAAAGACGTGCGGTCGTTGTCGCTTGGATTGAAATTGGTGATCTCAAAGAGAGAACCGAATTTACGCTTGCCGATCGTACACATCTGACTTACCCACTGTTACTTGGTCGTAGTTTCTTTAAAGATGTAGCGCTTGTTGATGTGAGCCGAAAGTACGTGCAGGATAAACGTAAATAGAGATACCTCACTTCTTAGCTCAACCTAGCAGCCAGCACTTGTTGCTGGCTTTTTCTTACCTCCAATTCCCTAGTTGTAACAGCAGTCTTCATTCCTCATTACTTTATTCGATATTTGCTCAATAAAATGATGCGCTGTGTTGAATAATGTTTGAAAACCATTGTGTTAAGTTTGTTAAAAAGACGATGGCGTCTAAAATGAAAACATACCACCTGCATTGGTAAACCTAAAAGGTGTTAACTCAGGATCTGATATACAAAACACTGCTTAAACCCACGCCGAGCAGTGATATGACTGCTAATAAGGAAATTGTCTATGTCTGAGCATCAACAAGCTGAAAGTAAATTTAGATTAGTGACACGCAGCGATTTTGATGGGCTGGTTTGTGCCGTGTTGCTCAAAAAACTCAACCTAATTGACGAGATCGTATTTGTTCACCCAAAGGATATGCAAGATGGGAAGGTGACGACAACTGAGCGTGACATTGTCACCAACCTGCCTTACGTCGCTAATGCTCACTTAATTTTTGATCATCACCTATCGGAAACTATTCGCAATCAAGGTGAAAGGCCGAATCATATTATTGATCCAAACGCGCCGTCTGCCGCGCATGTAGTATGGCAATATTATGGCGGACTGGATACGTTTCCCTCTCAGTGGCAAGAGATGCTGATTGCTGTCGACAAAGGTGACTCCGCGCAGTTTACTCGGGATGAAGTGCTTGATTCTGCAGGATGGAATTTACTGAATTTCCTGATGGATGCAAGAACAGGTTTAGGGCGCTTCCATGAATTTCGTATCTCCAATTATCAGTTAATGATGGATCTCATCGACTACTGTGCGAACCACTCCATTGCTGAGATTCTTGCTCTGCCGGACGTTCAAGAGCGCGTTACTTTGTACCGTGAGCATGAAATTCTATCTAAACAGCAGATTCAACGTTGTGCCAAAGTCTATAAAAACCTTGTCATTCTTGATTTGACGGGTGAAGAAATTATTTACGCGGGGAATCGGTTTATCATTTATGCCTTATTTCCCCAGTGTAATATCTCGATTCACAAAATGTGGGGCTTTCAGAAGCAAAATATCGTGTTTGCTACGGGGAAATCTATTTTTGATCGTGGCTCGAAAACCAATGTAGGCGGATTAATGCTCAAATATGGTGGTGGGGGCCATCAAGCGGCTGGAACGTGCCAAATTGCTCTTGAAATGGCCGAGCAGGTAGAAAAAGAGCTGATCAGCCAAATTACCATAGATGGCTGAAGCTGGTGGAGCCCTGCATGGCGGGGCTTTTTATCTCATCGCGGCGTTTTCTATACGTTTCGTTCCTAAAACCACAAAGTTACCAGTTCTTATTGAGACGCACCACTTACCAGCAATGCCAAGTTGTTTCGTTATAATTGCAGCTTGGGGTTTCGTAAATCTTATTTTTCTCTATACTTACCCAAGTGACTGAATTATTAATAGTTTACACCGATGGAATGTCGCGAAGTTATCAATGGAAGGATTCTAGTATGAGAAAAATTAAGCCTACGCTGTTAGGTGTGACTGTGCTGCTGATGAGTGCTTTGGCGACTGCGGATGTTGTAGAAACCACAACATTATCCGGCGTTGGGCAAGCCAAATATCCCGCCAATTTTTCTCATTTCGATTATGTTAATCCAAGCGCACCTAAGTACGGAAAAGTAACTTATGGCGAGGTAGGTACTTACGACAATTTTAACCGCTTTGCTTCCCGAGGCGCTCCGGCGGCAGGCAGTGGTGAGCTTTATGATCCACTGATGTTTGCGCCCAGCGACGAAATTGATACCTATTATCCATTGATTGCTTCTAAAGTTCGTTATTCTGATGACTATTCGTGGCTAGAACTAGATATCAACCCGAACGCACGTTTTCAAGACGGTAAACCGATCACCGCGCAAGATGTTGAGTTTACGTTCAACAAGTTCATGACAGAAGGAGTGCCTCAATATCGACTGTTTTACAAAGCGGTTAAATCGGTAACGGCGATCCATCCTTTAACGGTTCGTATTGAGATGTCAGAACCTAATAGAGAAAAGCTTTTTAGTTTGGCTCAATCAACTCAAGTGTTGCCTAAGCACTATTGGCAGGATAAAAACTTAGCAGAACCATTAAATGAACCGCCAGTCGGCAGCGGTCCTTACAAAGTCGTACGTTATCAAACTGGGCAGAGTGTCACTTATGAGTTGCAGAAAGATTATTGGGCTGCCAACTTACCAGTCAACATTGGGCGGCATAATTTCAAGCAGATCCAATACGACTATTACCGCGACGATACCGTAATGCTTGAGGCATTTAAAGCTGGGGAATTTGATATTCGCCAAGAGAGTTCGGCGAAGTTTTGGGCCAGCTCATACACTGGATTGAACTTTGATAAAGGATTCATCAAGAAAGAAGCGATCGCGCATAATAGCCCAGCTTCAACCCAAGGTTTTGTATTTAATATTCAACGAGAAGTGTTTAGTGATCCGAAAGTGCGCGAGGCTTTGACCTATGCGATGGATTTTGAATGGATGAACAAAAATATGTTCTACGATCAATATTCACGAACGCGTAGCTATTTTCAAAACACAGAGTATGAAGCGAAAGGTCTTCCCTCTACTGATGAACTTACTATTCTTACACCACTAAAAGATAAGATCCCAGAACGTGTTTTTACCCAAGAATACCAACCACCAGTGACGGATGGGTCTGGTCGTATTCGTCAACAACTACGAGTCGCTTTTCAATTGCTCAAAGAGGCGGGGTGGGAGCTGAAAGATAAAGTGATGACCCATAAAGAAACGGGTAAAGCGTTTGAGTTTGAGTTATTGATCTACAGTCCGACCACGGAACGCATTGCTATTCCTTTGCAAAAAAATCTAAAACAGCTTGGTATCGAGATGAAGATTCGCTCAGTGGATACCACACAATATCTTAAGCGTTTGCGCGATAGAGATTTTGACATGCTTTCGTCGGCCTATGCGGCGAATCCTTACCCAAGTCCTAACTTGTTGATTATCTGGAATTCAAACTACATCGATTCCACGTACAATCGTGCTGGAGTGGCAGACCCAGTTGTCGACTTCCTCACTGAACAAATTGCCGCCAATCAAGAGCATCCAGAAAAATTATTGCCTTTAGGCCGAGCATTAGATCGCGTTCTACAATGGAATTTTTATCTGATCCCACAGTGGTATCTGAGCCAATATCGTATCGCAACTTGGGACAAATTCGAGCGCCCTAGTGTGATGCCAAAATATGATATTGGTCTTGATACTTGGTGGGTTTCGGAGCAGAAAGCGCAATTGCTACCAGAAAAACGCCGTTAAGAGGATGCAATGACTGCTTATATTTTCCGCCGATTGCTGCTCGTTGTGCCCACGCTGTGGGCGATTATTACCATTAATTTTTTTATCATCCAAATTGCCCCCGGAGGCCCAGTTGAGCAAGCGATTGCACAAATGGAAGGACATGGTGACGGAATTATGGAGCGATTTACTGGAGGCGGCCAAGAGGTGGATATGTCGCTGTCGGCTAACACTGGAGGATATAAAGGTTCTCGAGGTTTAGACCCCGAGGTAGTCGAAGCGATAAAAAAACAGTTTGGTTTCGATAAGCCACTTCATGTCCGTTATTTTGAAATGCTAAAAAATTACGCAACCTTTAATTTTGGTGACAGCTTATTCAAAGGGGGCAATGTTATTGATTTGATCACTGAGCGTTTGCCCGTTTCGATCTCTTTAGGGCTGTGGAGTACGCTGATCATCTACCTTATCTCCATTCCTCTCGGAATTTTAAAAGCCATTCACCACGGTTCAAGGTTTGATGTATGGTCAAGCGCAGTGGTTATCATCGGTTACGCCATTCCTGGCTTCTTATTTGCGATCATTTTGATCATTATTTTTGCCAGTGGAAATTATTTCAGTTGGTTCCCACTGCGTGGTTTAGTATCAAATAATTTTGCTGATCTGACTTGGTATCAACAAATTGGCGACTATTTTTGGCATTTGGCTTTGCCCATCTTTGCAATGGTGATCGGTGGGTTTGCCACTTTGAGTATGCTAACGAAAAACTCATTTCTTGATGAGATCAACAAACAGTATGTGGTGACGGCTCGAGCAAAAGGACTGGATGAAGGACGTATTCTTTATCAGCACGTTTTTCGTAATGCGATGCTGATTATTATTGCCGGTTTTCCGAGTGCTTTTATCAGCATATTTTTCACCGGTTCGATGCTGATTGAAGTGATGTTTTCACTGGAAGGTATAGGGCTACTTGGTTTTGAATCGACCATTCAACGGGATTATCCTGTAGTGTTTAGTTCTTTATACATCATGACGTTACTTGGATTAGTCCTCAGCATCATTTCCGATTTGACCTATATTTGGGTTGATCCTCGAATCGACTTTGAGGCTCGTTCATGATGGTAAAAAAAAGGCTGTCCAACCCATTAAACGTATTGCGCTGGCACGGTTTTAAGTCCAATCGGCGCGGTTTTTATTCACTATGGTTGTTTACGCTTTTATTTGTGGTGAGCCTATTTGCTGAGCTGATTGCAAATGATAAACCCCTTTTGGTTGAGTACGATCAGCAGTGGTTTTTCCCGACCTTTCAACAATATGCAGAAACTCGTTTTGGTGGTGAGTTTGAAACCGAAGCGGATTATACCGATCCTTACGTCATCGATCTGATTGAAAAAAAAGGCTTTATTGTTTGGCCATTGATCCCATTTAGTTACGACACCATCAACTTTAATATCAATAGTGCAGTGCCGTCAGCGCCAGATTCAATGAACTGGCTTGGTACTGATGATAAAGGGCGCGATGTGTTGGCTCGTATTATTTACGGGTTTCGCATTTCGGTTTTGTTTGGCTTTGTATTAACACTCGTCTCGTCAGTAATAGGCGTTATCGTTGGTGCCACTCAAGGTTATTATGGCGGTTGGCTTGATTTACTTGGGCAACGTTTTATTGAAGTTTGGTCAGGGATGCCAACGCTTTTTCTGCTGATCATTTTATCGAGTTTCGTCGAACCGAATTTTTGGTGGTTGCTCGGTATTATGGTTCTTTTTAGTTGGATGAGTTTAGTGGGCGTGGTGAGAGCGGAGTTTTTACGCTGTCGTAATTTTGATTATGTGCGGGCTGCGCAAGCGATGGGTGTGAGTGATCGCCGCATTATGCTTCGCCACATGCTACCTAACGCGATGGTGGCTTCTTTAACCATGATGCCTTTTATTCTTTCAGGCTCAGTTACGACTTTAACATCCTTAGATTTTCTCGGTTTTGGCTTGCCAGTCGGCTCGCCCTCTTTGGGCGAATTATTGGCGCAAGGGAAAGCCAATTTACAAGCTCCATGGTTAGGTATTTCAGCATTTGTGGTGCTCTCGTTAATGCTGACATTATTGGTCTTTATCGGCGAAGCGGTACGCGATGCCTTTGACCCGCATTCGACAGGGAGAAGATGATGAGTAAAATCGTACTCTCTATCCAAAATCTTTCGGTCGGGTTTGGTCAAAAAGACAATCTTGAACCTGTGATTAAAGCGGTGTCACTTTCTCTCTCTGCAGGGGAAACTTTAGCGCTGGTGGGGGAAAGTGGTTCTGGTAAATCAGTGACGGCGAATGCCATTTTGAAGTTGTTACCGAAAAGTGCTGCCCACTATTTGCAAGGGGAGATCTTTTTTGATGGTATCAACACGTTGAACTGTAGCGAGAGGCAATTAAGAGGTATACGAGGCGGGCGGATTGGTATGATTTTCCAAGAGCCAATGGTCTCACTCAACCCTCTGCACAAAGTTGGTAAACAGTTGATCGAAGTTGTTGAGATTCATCGAGGACTAAGAGGCAGCAAAGCACGTCAGTTGGCCATTGCATGGTTAGAAAAAGTGGGTATTCGATCGCCAGAAATTAAGATCAATGCTTATCCACATGAACTTTCTGGGGGAGAACGCCAGCGAGTCATGATTGCGATGGCTTTGATCAATGAGCCTGAATTACTGATTGCTGATGAGCCAACCACTGCGCTTGATGTTTCTGTGCAGGCGCAAATATTAGATCTACTTAAAAACCTGCAACAAGAACTGGGTATGGCCATGTTGTTCATTACTCATGATCTCAGTATTGTTAAGCGTATCGCTGATCGCGTTGCCGTAATGCAAAATGGGCAAGTGATCGAGGTGAATGATGCCAAAACGCTGTTCTCATCACCCTCTCACTCTTATACCAAAAAATTGATTGAATCCGATCCTCGAGGTTTGCCCGTTGACGTAAACCCTGACAACCCAATTCTAGTGCAGCTTCAGCATCTCAAAGTATGGTTTCCCATCACTGGCGGCTTATTCAAGCGCACGGTCTCGCATATTAAAGCTGTCACCGACATGCAGTTTAAGCTTAAAAGAGGACATTCATTAGGAATTGTTGGCGAGAGCGGTTCGGGTAAATCGACCACTGGCATGGCGATACTAAAATTAGTCCATTCGGAAGGCTCGATTTGTTACGACAATAATGAGCTGCAAGGGTTAGATAGGAAAGCTATGTTACCTTATCGCAGCAAGATGCAAGTCGTTTTTCAAGATCCATTTTCAGCACTGAATCCGAGAATGTCGGTGGCGCAGATTATTGGTGAAGGGTTAGAGGTTCATAGCCGTTATGATAGACAAACTGTTGAACGAATGATTTGTGATGTGATGCGAGAAGTTGAACTCGACCCAGCCACTCGCTACCGTTATCCCAATGAGTTTTCAGGTGGGCAACGACAACGTATCGCGATTGCTCGGGCATTGGTGCTTAAACCTGAGTTCATTTTACTTGATGAACCAACTTCTTCTTTAGATCGTACGATTCAAGCGCAAGTGTTGGATTTGCTTAAATCGCTGCAACAAAAATATGGATTAACGTACTTGTTCATTAGCCATGATTTACATGTGGTGAAATCATTATGCCACTACACTATGGTGATGAAACAGGGTGAAGTCGTTGAGCAAGGGGAAACGCAACAGCTGTTTCTCAATCCTCAGCACCCTTATACCCAAGAGCTTATTTCCTTTTCTTATTAAACATCACGCTATGTCATACAGTTAAATAACGTGATGTTGTCGCTAGGAAAACAGTGAGTGAATATTGAAAGTAGCGGTAAAGTTGGGGCGCTACGCGCATGTAAAGAATATCGTTATTAAATGGCCATCTTAATGGCTGGTACTATCGCTTCCGGCATGGCTAAAAAATAGCCTTGAAACATATCAATATCGAGTTTTTGCATTGCTTCGAGTTGCGCTTGGGTTTCGATGCCTTCTACAACGGTATTGGAACCATTCTGTTTCGCAAGGGTAATGCCATCCATAAGTGGGTCACAATCACCTTGCATATATTTGAGTAATAAGCTTCGATCAAATTTGATGATATCAGGCGTCACCAAATGAACCCGTTGTGGTGTTGAGGCTTGAGTACCAAAATCATCAATGGCAATTTTAAAACCATTTGCAGCCAGACTTTGCGTTGCGCATTGCAGCTTGCTTTCATTTTCTGAATCGATTTCAATCAATTCCATGACCAGTTGATTATGTTCTATATGCAGTTCTTTGAGGCGATCGCATAGCAATGCTTTGTTGATGTCGCTGATGGCAAACAATTCACCTGCGACAGGCAGTAAGTTTAGAAATAATTGGCATTGACGATATTCGGAAAGGGCATAGTTTCGGATGTGGATAACTCGGCTGAGTCTTTCTACGTTAAGTTTGTCGATGGGATTAATAGTGTCGGAATGGAAAAAACAATCGGGGCGAATGGTCGTGCTGCCATTGGCGGTTATTCTCACTAGGGCTTCAACGCCCACAATACGGTTATCCCGCGAGAATATCGGCTGGAAAACGCTTCGCAGCACAAGATGTTGGTAATGAGCAATAAACTGGCCATCGGAATCCAGAGACATGCATTTTGAAAACTGAGTTTTGTTAGTTAAAAGCATACAATTTTCGACATCCTAATCATTAATTTTTGCTTGAAGCATCCGAGCGCCAATATGCCATGCCATATTATTGACTCACCTTGACCTTTGTCAATTGTACCTTTGGCTAAGATGAAAATTTGTGGGTTGTCAAAACAGCGTCACAAATATTGAATTATTTAGTGAATGTGATGCGGCAGGCTCAATTGATTGAGAGTGTGCTAAATCAGAAGACAGCCCAATGAAGAGGGTAATATAAAATCTAGAATTTGGAAGAAAATGAGGGCGGTTTGTTTACGTTACGCCCATTGTAATACGGCATATAATTGAACGTATTTTCGGACTAGTTGCTGGTTTTTAGAGCGTTTTAAAGGATGGCTAAATTTAATATAACAAGGGCTAATTTGAAAACGGTTCTCTAAAGATTGAGTTAGCAATGAGTCACTTTCATACAGCGTGATACCTTGTGCGAGGTATTGATCTATTTCATCGGGTAATTGCCCTGTCCACCAATGAAGTAACTCGCGACTTTTTTGGCTACGACTGATCCAGTGATCGGTCAGTAATAACAGTAAATCATTCGGTTGAATCGCGTAAGCGTACTCATATTTCCACTGCGCAATGTCTTGCATCAACTTTTCTCGACAGGTTTTACCAGCACTGACCATATGGTGAGTCAGGATCCATACTGTTCCTGCATCACTACTCACTCGGTAGTGGTGTGGCATGTCTCGCTGAGGGATTGATTCAATAACAGAATAGTGGCATGGGTGCCCAAATTCACTGAGTGTACGAGCCAACCTGCGAGCAAAAGCTAGTCCTAAGTGATGTTCACTCATTCCTTGGTTGTGTATGGTGGGGTAGTGCTTTTCACAAAGTTTTAGACAGTCAGCTTGAAATTCGTTGACGCTTTGCGTGAGTATGTCCAGTAGCAACTCGTTGTTCTCCTTTAATAAAGCCAAGCAAGATTACCACAGTTATCAACAAGCACGAGCAGCAAATGGCGAGTTCTTGATCTTTCACACTATTCTTCTAATACGAGCATTCTACAGGTGTTAAACCCTTATGATTTGAAGCTACCGTTGTTTCAAGTTGTTTGAGCCTAAGTCGTGGTTATCTATATCCACAATAAGTTCCTTCAGTTTTTTCGAATAACTCAATCAGTACTAAAGTATGTCCACAATGTAAAGTATGGTAAATACTGTGTTAATAATTTAGGCTAGAATATAGATTCAATTCACTTTGTTGCTGTTTCACTTGCTGGTTTAGAAAATTTATGACAACTGAAGTTAAAAATTACAACTTAGTCACGCGTCTTATCCATTGGTTATCCGCACTCGTTATCATCGGTATGTTTGGTGCTGGGATCTGGATGGTTGAGTTAACCTATTACAGTCAATGGTATAACACCGCGCCACATTGGCATAAATCTGTCGGTTTGTTGCTGCTCGCGGTCACCCTGTTCCGCATACTATGGAAGTTGGTGAGTGTCTCTCCTGCCATTGGTGGCGGCCACTATGAGCGCATTGCGGCTAAAGCGGCGCACGGATTAATGTATTTATTATTGATGACGCTGTTTGTATCAGGCTATTTGATCTCAACAGAAGATGGCCGAGGGATTGATGTTTTCAATTGGTTTACTGTACCAAGTATGGGCTTGTTGTTTGAAGGACAAGCCGATCTCTCTGGTACGGTTCACTTTTACGCAGCTTGGACGCTGATTATTTTAGCAGGCGTGCACGCTGTTGCCGCACTCAAGCACCATTTTATTGATAAAGACGATACGCTACGAAAAATGATAGGAGCTTCTAAATGAAGAAAACGTTACTTGCTACTGGATTGGCTTTCGCAACACTCATGCCGCTAGGTGCAAACGCTGCTGACTATGTTATAGATACCAAAGGTGCGCATGCTTCAATTAACTTTAAAGTCAGCCATCTTGGTTATAGCTTTACCAAGGGCCGCTTTAACAAGTTTGATGGTGAGTTTTCCTACGATCCTAACGACCTTGCAAGCTCAAAAGTGAAAGTTAATGTGGATACTCGCAGCTTGGACAGTAACCATGCTGAACGTGATAAACATATTCGTAGTGCTGATTTCATTGATGCATCAAAATATTCACAAGCCACGTTTACCAGTACTCAAGTGGTTGATAAAGGGAATGGTAAACTAGAAGTGCTCGGTGATCTTACTCTGCATGGTCAAACCAAACCCATTACTATTGATGCAGAATTTATTGGTGCAGGTAAAGACCCATGGGGTGGCCAACGCGCTGGTTTTTCGGGGACAACACGTATCGAACTCGCGGATTTCAATATTGCAGTAATGGGCGCTTCAAGCTACGTCGATATGGAACTCTATGTTGAAGGAATACAAAAGTAATCCACATCTTGTTATGCTTTAAGCAAACATGAATAAAAGGGTCTAACTCTAGACCCTTTTCACTAACTCTCGCTATATTTTATCTCTATACATTGGCTAACTGACGGATTTCTGAGTCTGGAATTCGGCGACCGCGTTGTCCATGTCGTTTGCTTGTTTGGAAACGATATCGACTTCAATCAAACACTGTTTAGCTGAGTGCATATTATTATCAGAGATAGAGTTAAGTTCGGTGATCGATTCACTGACTTGGTTCATCACAATGCCTTGTTCTTCAATTGCAGAGGCTATTCGCTCAGAGTTACTTTGTATCATTTCCATGTCAGAGAGAATCTGACGTAAACTATTATCCAGTTCTCCTGAAGCCGTTAGCGTCGCATGGCCTTGAGTGTTGCATTGTGCAATATCAGTGACAACGGTGCTCATTTGGCTTTGAATTGCAGAAACGACATTGGTGATCTCTTCCGTTGACTGATGCGTGCGGCTGGCAAGTGCGCGGACTTCATCGGCGACCACAGCAAAGCCTCTTCCTTGTTCTCCGGCGCGAGCGGCTTCAATCGCGGCATTTAATGCCAGTAAATTGGTCTGCTCTGCGATACCTTGAATGATGTTAACAGCACCGCCAATTTGTTCGACATGCTTGTTCAATGAGGCGATGGAGATTTGACTTTTTTCCAATGTTCGTGAGAGTTCATCGACATTTTTTACCGTTGATTCCACCACTAAACGCCCTTGCTGAGCATTGTGCGCGGCTTTGTGTACACCTTCTACTGCTACACTAGTACTTTCTGAAATTTCGCTGATGGTGGACACCATTTCTTGAACGGCCGTTGCCATTGTCGTGGTGTGGTCAGCCTGAACGTGAAACTGTTCAATCACATCTTCTAATTCGTTATGCATACTTGATGTACTGTTCGATAGCTGGTGAGACTTTGTTTGAGAGCCAGCGATAAGAGTTTCGAACTTATCGAGTAAGGTATTAAAATAAGTTGCGATCGATACCAACTCGTTGCGGCCAGTCAGCTCAACACGCAAACTGATGTTGTTGCTGTTTGAAATCATTTGCATCACTGATAACAACTTACTCACTTGCACGTTAATGGAGCGCGCTATTTGGAGAATAAATCCAAGGATTAGCACGATCACTAACGCACTGAGCCCTTGCTTCACATAGTTAAGTTCTTGCTCAATACTTGTAATCTCTTTATTTAACACTTCAGAAAAGGTGACAAACTGTTGTTCAACATTATGAGAAAGGTTACGTACTTCACCAAGTAGCCCTTGATTATATTTCAAACCAATCACTTTTTTCTGATCGACAAGCTGTTGGGCGGCCTGTGCTAATGCCGGAAAACGGTTGGTCACTGTGCTGTTTTGCAGCTCTCCAACCTGCACGCTTTGATCAAACGCCATTAGCTCTAAAAGTAATGCATCATCAGCATTAGGTTTTATGGTTTCCAATGCTTGTAAATAAGTGGCTAAAAGGCCGGATTTTTCATTTAATCCGTATAGGCTATAAGCCTGCACCAATTTTTCAAAACCTTGTTTATAAGCCAAAAGATCTTGTCGGAGTTGGCTACTAGAGGGGAGATCTCGATCTAACAGGATGAGGGAAAGTTGCTGTTCCAGATCTAAAAAAAGAGTGCTGTTTTTTTTAAAGGTTTCAAGGTATTTCACGTCGCTTCGCAGAAGAAAATCTTTCTCATTGCGCCGCAAATTGAGCAGTCTAATTTCAAGTTTATCGACTAAGTTAATGGCTTGATTGAGCGTTTCGGCGGTTTGGGAAAAATGTGTGGTAGTGGCTAACATTACCAGAACCCCGATAACCGCAATAGCACCCAGTGAATATAATTTTTGTTTGATACTCATGAGATTATACACCTAAGTAAAATGACAATAATTGATGAAAATGTAATTATTAGTATGTTTAATTAGAATGTTAGGATTAAATGAAGCGTATATCAATGAACGCAAAAATATAAATTACATGCATTATCGTGACACAATAGTGGAACTTTTATTTTGTTGATTCCCATAGAATTTGTTAGAGGCGCTCTGTAAACATGATTGAATTAGAAAATTACCAAGGACTTATTTTTGATATGGATGGTACGTTGCTTGACACCATGCCAGCGCATTTAGAGGCTTGGTCAAAAACAGCGCAACATTTTCGTTTCCCATTCTCAGAACAGTGGTTGCACAGTTTAGGTGGCATGCCTAGCGCTAAAATCGTTTCACAAATCAATAAGCTGCACGATCTCAAATTGGTGCCAGAGCTGGTCGCTCAATTTAAAATGGCGGCATTTTCTTCTATCGAAAATAGTGGCGAGGTAATTTCTTGTACTCATGAAGTTGTTGAGCAGTTTTATGGTAAAAAGAAGCTTGCGGTTGGGACTGGAAGCCAAAGGCAAAGTACACTCGCATTACTTAAAAAGTCTGGGCTATTAAATCGCTTTGATGCTGTAGTAACGGCGTCTGATGTTGAAAACCATAAGCCGAATCCAGATACATTTTTGCGTGCAGCCTTTTTATTAGATCTCGAACCTAAGCATTGTGTGGTATTTGAAGATACTCATTTAGGTAAACAAGCCGCTCACGCTGGAGGAATGGATTGTGTGATGGTAGAGGAAGGAAAACTGGTGTTTTATCCAGTCCCTTCTCAAGAATAGAGCCGCGTAATGCGGCTCAACACCGCTTTACTGGATTTCAATTAATTCCACATCAAAAATCAGTACGGATGCAGGTGGGATAGGGCCGCTGCCACTTTTGCCATAACCTAAATTACTGGGTATAAACAGGCGCATTTTTTGTCCTTCCACCATCAGTTGTAGACCTTCCTGCCAGCCTTGAATCACCTGCTTCAAACCAAACACAATCGGGTCGTTACGTTCAACTGAGCTATCAAACACCGAACCGTCAAGTAAAGTACCGTGATAATGCACTTTTACACGACTGTTGGCTTTCGGATGAATGGTGCCAGTACCTTGTTGGAGTACGAGATATTGTAGGCCACTTTCGGTTGTTATCACGCCATCTTGCTGAGTATTTTCAGCCAAAAACGCTTGGCCTTTAGCAAAATTTTCATCGGCAATTTTGTGGTTATTCCACGTACGATAGATGAAAAAGCCAGCCAGTAAAAAAATAATAATTGGAAATACAAATTTAGACATATTTTTAAAGCCTTGTGGATTAGGGGTGAGTCAATAAATATGAGATGGTATTCGCGATATCTGCTACATCTTTATGACCGGAGGTGATGACTAAATATTTGCCTTTCACAATAAAGGTTGGAACGGCATTGATTTGGCCTTTCACTGAAATATCATCAGCGAGCTGAATCTCTTGGAATAACTGTTTTTGCTGCTCATCATCTAACGAATACGGGCTGATTAGCCCTCGTTGGCTGAAGGCCAAATCAATCGCTTCTTTACGCTCACTTAACGTTACTTCTTCGTCCATTTGCACGACCGAAAATAGCTGTTCCATCATGGCATGATCGGGAATTGCTCCCAGTTGCATCACGGCTGAATAGTAAATCATGGCTCCAATCTGTGCGCCTTCGTTAAAGGTGACATGCAGTTTACCAAATGTTTCGCCTGTTATTTTCTCTAGCTCTGGGATGACCTTTTCCATTGAACGACAGTGTCCGCAAGTCAGCGAAAACACTTCCGTGACGGCTGGCAGGCGGTATGTTGCAAGACTTACGGGAAGCTCATCATATTGTTTCCCTTTTTGTGGCGTAGTGTTGTCACCGCAGCCTGCTAGAATCAGTAGTGTTGTGATGAGAGCCAACCAATAGCGTGTGTTTTTTTTCATAACGAGTATTGAGTTAAAAAAGAATACTCGAATTCTAACGGCTTACCGTGACAAGGAAAACAGAAACAACCACGAAATTGCTACCAAATATATATAAAGTTTTACAGTCTTGGCCGATACAGTTTAGGTAGTAAGAGAATGGAGTGATGCTTGAATGAAGTATTTAGCCTTACCGTTATTGATGTTGTTAACGGGGTGTGGAACATTAGCCACCGCAGATCGAATGTTTAGCGACAATCTATTGGATGCAGCGCCAAAAGGTGATTTTGACGTGCTCTACCCTGAATGGGGCTATGCGCCGAAGATTGCTTCAACAGGTGTTCAAGGCCCGATGGGACAGCAGCGCGTGAGTAGCTATGATTCTTTGCAAAGTTTTTTATTGAAGAATGGCGTTGATTACGAGGTTCTCCCGGGTAACCACATTATGGTTAAATTGAAAGATACGGTGAAATTTGAAACGGGCTCGTCCACCGTCTCCTCTGGCTCTGGTGACTGGCTTACTATGATGGGACGTTATTTAGCCTCAGAACCCGGTATTGATATTGTGATTGATGGCCATACGGATAGTAGTGGAGCGCCCACTTTTAATGATGGTTTGTCTGAACGTCGAGCGAAAGCGGTAAAGAACACTTTAGTGAAAAGTAATGTGGCGATGGACTCTATTTTTACCCGTGGATATGGTGAATACGTTCCGGCTTGTACGAATAAAACCAATGCAGGTAAAGCATGTAACCGTCGTGTGGAAGTGTTATTTATTGTTTCCAATAATTAAGTTATGCCTTTTGGTGGCGTGCCTTTTAAGTGATGTATTTCTTTTCACACGCGACAAGATCAAAAAAGCCCAGCGAATGACTCGCTGGGCTTTTGCATTAAAAATAAGAAGGCTTAAGCAAGCAGCTCTTGTGCTTGTTTCACCACGTTTTCAGTTGTAAAGCCGAACATTTTAAACAGTTGATCCGCCGGTGCTGACTCACCAAAGGTAGTCATACCGATGATCTTGCCGCCAAAACCAACGTACTTGTACCAGAAATCCGCGATACCCGCTTCAATAGCGATACGCTTAGTCACGGCTGCTGGTAGTACGGCTTCGCGGTAGGCTGCGTCTTGTTTATCAAACGCATCGGTTGATGGCATCGAAACTACACGCACTTTCTTACCTTCGGCTGTAAGTTGCTCTGCGGCTTTCACCGCCAGTTCAACTTCAGAGCCAGTGGCAATCAGGATAAGCTCAGGCTGACCCGCGCACTCTTTTAGGATGTAACCACCTTTCGCGATATCCGCAACTTGCGC
This sequence comes from Vibrio sp. B1-2, assembly GCF_963888445.1. Classification (NCBI taxonomy): domain Bacteria; kingdom Pseudomonadati; phylum Pseudomonadota; class Gammaproteobacteria; order Vibrionales; family Vibrionaceae; genus Vibrio; species Vibrio sp. B1-2. The sequence goes on along the minus strand of NZ_CAWPJH010000022.1, from coordinate 75,401 downwards.
TTCGCTACGTGGTTGCTGCGCTAGGTTTTGGCGAGAGAAAATCAGCGCTGATGGGCCATCTTTACGCTCAATCGCCAACTTCCATGCGACGGCTGATTCCACTTGATCACACGGACGCCATGTGCTCATGTTTGGTGTCAAACGCAGTGAAGCCACTTGCTCAACCGGTTGATGGGTTGGGCCATCTTCACCCAAGCCAATCGAGTCATGGGTGTAGACTTGGATGTTCTGAATCTTCATCAGCGCGGCCATTCGCATTGCATTACGGGCGTATTCCATAAACATCAGGAAGGTTGCGCCGTAAGGAACGAAGCCACCGTGCAGCGCGATACCATTCATGATGGCAGTCATACCGAATTCACGCACACCATAGTGAATGTAGTTACCCGAGAAATCTTCCGCCGTGAGCGATTGAGAGCCCGACCACATGGTGAGGTTAGACGGTGCCAAGTCCGCCGAGCCGCCCATAAATTCTGGCAGCATTTTACCAAACGCTTCCAGCGCATTTTGTGACGCTTTGCGTGACGCAATATTGGCTGGGTTAGCTTGAAGGTCAGCAATAATTTGACTCGCTTTCGCTTCCCATTCTGCTGGCAACTCGCCATTTACGCGGCGTTTGAACTCAGCGGCTTCGGCTGGGTAAGCGGCGGCGTAGGCTTCAAACTTGGCGTTCCAAGCGGTTTCTTTTGCTTGGCCAGCTTCTTTGGCATCCCACTGCGCGTAAATGTCGGCAGGGATGTGGAAAGGTGCATGCGGCCAACCCAAGAATTCACGCGCCGCTTTGATTTCTTCAGCGCCTAAAGGGGCACCGTGACAGTCGTGTGAGCCCGCTTTGTTTGGCGAACCAAAACCGATGATGGTTTTGGTGCAAATCAAGGTTGGACGAGGGTCTGCTTTTGCAGCCTCAATCGCAGCATTAATCGCTTCAGCGTTATGGCCATCAACCGCAGCAATAACATGCCAGCCGTACGCTTCAAAACGTTTTGGCGTGTCATCAGAGAACCAGCCTTCCACATGACCATCGATAGAGATGCCGTTGTCATCCCAAAACGCAATCAGTTTGCCAAGGCCCAGTGTGCCGGCCAGAGAACACGCCTCGTGCGAGATGCCTTCCATCAAACAGCCATCACCCATGAATACATAAGTGAAGTGGTCAACAATGTCGTGACCCGGTTTGTTGAACTGCGCCGCCAGTGCTTTTTCAGCCATCGCCATGCCGACCGCATTAGTAATACCTTGGCCTAGTGGGCCCGTGGTGGTTTCAATGCCCGGTGCGTAACCGTATTCTGGGTGACCCGGTGTTTTTGAGTGCAATTGACGGAAGTTTTTCAAATCATCAATCGACAGCGCGTAACCGCTCAGGTGCAATAAAGAGTAAATCAGCATTGAGCCGTGGCCGTTTGACAGCACAAAACGGTCGCGGTCAGCCCATTGTGGGTTTTGTGGGTTATGGTTTAAGTGACTACGCCAAAGAACTTCGGCGATATCGGCCATACCCATCGGTGCACCGGGGTGACCAGAGTTAGCTTGTTGAACACCGTCCATACTAAGAGCACGGATGGCATTGGCTAATTGTTTACGTTCCATAATAATTACCGATAAATAATAGAGTTAGAAAGGAAAGGGGAACGTTAATCGTTCCCCAAATTTTAATTCGTGAGTGGATTACAGCTTGGCTGCAATCATGACTTCAAGTTTGCCTTGGTCAATGGCAAAGTTACGGATGCCTTCCGCCAATTTTTCTACTGCCATTGGGTCTTGGTTGTGTTCCCATAGGAATTCAGCATGCGTCATTGCTGCAGGGCATTCTTTGCTGCCTTTAGAATCAAGCAATTTTTCAACCACTTCGCCTTCAGCTGCTTCGAGTTCTGCCAGTAAAGAAGGGGCAATAGTCAAACGATCACAGCCTGCTAGCTCTAAAATTTCACCGATGTTACGGAAGCTTGCGCCCATTACTACTGTCTTGTAGCCATGTTCTTTGTAGTAGTTGTAGATAGCAGTAACTGACAATACACCTGGATCTTCTTGCGGTGCAAAATCACGGCCTTCTTTGGCTTTGTACCAGTCCATAATGCGGCCAACGAATGGAGAAATCAGGAACACGCCTGCTTCTGCACACGCGCGTGCTTGAGCAAAGGAGAATAGTAAAGTCAGGTTACAGTTGATGCCTTCTTTTTCAAGGATCTCTGCTGCGCGAATACCTTCCCAGGTTGAAGCCAGCTTGATCAAAATACGGTCGTTAGTAATGCCAGCATCGTTGTACATTTTGATCAGTTGGCGCGCTTTTGTCACGCTACCTTCCATATCATAAGAGAGGCGAGCATCGACCTCGGTAGAAATACGGCCCGGAATCGTTTTTAGGATCTCTTTACCGATATTGACAGCAAGCATGTCACAAGTATCTTGAACTTGTTGAGCCTTGTCTGAGCTCTGTGTTTTTGCGTATGCGATAGAAGCATCAATCAGTGGCGCGTATTCTGCAATTTGAGCCGCTTTAAGAATGAGAGATGGGTTAGTGGTCGCATCTTCTGGTTGGTATTTTTTGATTGCGTCAATTTCACCAGTGTCAGCAACAACAGTCGTCATTTTACGAAGTTGCTCTAATTTATTGCTCATATCGATCATCCTATTTCTTTGGGCCAAGCCAGATTTTGAGTTTGCTGGGCATTTGCAAGCGGGTTAGCAATCACATAGTCATGTCTTACACATGCCAGAAAAGCTAACTCAATTATTTCCAGCGACCGAACATTTGTGTTGAACATTTGCTCGATCGTTGAGTAAATGATGTAGCCATATTTATCTTATCCACTGGGAAAGTCAATCGCTGTTCTGAGGTTATAGTGATATCAATCAACTATTTTTTTGTGAATTAATCTAAGTGCTGATAAATAAACGTTTGCTTAGATTTATCAAGGGTTGAAAGCGAACGTTACTGTGCATTGATTAGAGTGAGAAAATGTAATTTCCGTGAGCAAATGTTGCAAAGTAAATGAGGCTTAACCTATGCTAGGTCAATGAACAAATGCTCAATTGTCGTTATTCTGCGCACAATATTGACCATGAGATCCCGTATGACCACTCCCAATCAAGACATTTCTATCGAAAATACTGACTTATTAACTGAAATTTCAGTGGCTTATTACCAAGATGGTGCAACTCAAGAAGAGATTTCGAAAAAGTTTTCTCTTTCACGAGCCAAAGTAGGACGAATGCTTAAACAGGCACGCGATGAAGGGATTGTCGAAATTACGGTGAAATATCACCCTGTTTTTAGTGCCAAAATTGAGCAGCGACTGATTGAACGCTTTGGCGTAAAACGTGCGCTGGTTGCACTTGACCAACCTAGCGAAGAGTTGCAGCGCCAACAAGTGGCGGGGTTGGTTTCCAATTACCTGACCAGTACGCTAAAAAACGGCATGGTTGTGACCGTTGGTCAAGGCCGAAATGTATCGGCCGTTGCGCATCATATTGGCGTGATCACACCGCGAGAGTGTAAGTTTGTCTGTAGTATTGGTGGCATTCACCCAAGAGGTGGGATGTTTAATGCGGATCATATCTGTCGGCAACTGGCCAAAAAATACGGTGGAAGCTCTGAAACGCTTTATGCGCCTGCCTATGCTGAAAATCGCGAACAAAAATTGGCGTTTATGCAAAATGCAACCGTCAAACAAACCTTAGATTTAGCACGTAAGGCAGACATTGCGTTAGTGGGTATTGGGGATATGAGTGAAAACAGCTACATGGTCGACCTCGGTTGGTTTACCGCCGATGAAGTGGTGCAGTCGCGTTTACAGCAAGGTGTAGTGGGGGATTTCGCTGGTTATGATTTTTTTGATATCCACGGTAAAGCTGCCAATACGGTGATGAGCGATCGTGTGATTGGGTTAGGGATTGACGAATTTCGACCGATTGCTGAGGTGATCGCTATCGCGGCTGAAAACAGCAAACCTTTAGCGCTGCTTGGGGCGCTACGCACCGGTGCAATTGATGTGATTGCCACCAGCGTAAGCAACGCGTTAACGGTATTGAATTTAGATGAGCAGATACAAACCGTCATTGGTTAGTGGATTCAGGTTAGTGGATTCAGGTTAGTGAATTTAGGCTCATAAATTAATCTGCAATAACTGTAACGTGATTTTAAGATCTGAGTTTGGCTCGCATTGGCTGATTATTTTTAAACTTAAAATATATTTCTCTGCTGTATTGACGCAAACCCAAGGAGAAACTTATGAACAAGTTGATGATCGCCCTTCTCGTTGTTGCGTCATTTAACGCCACCGCAGAGACAACCAAACCCGTCGTGGCGGGCTACTTTGCTGATTGGCAATATGAAAATGAGCAAAACCCCTACACAGTTAAAGATATTCCAGCAGAGAACTTGACTCATGTTATTTACGCCTTTTTGAGTATGTGTGGCCCCCATTCTGGAGCCAGTGAAACCGTACAAAAGCAAATCGCTAAGCAATGTGAAGGAAAAGCACCATTTAGTGCGATTGTTGTTGATACTAAATCCGCACTAGAAAAAGAGTTTGGTGCAGTCGATGTACCAGTTCCTTACAAAGGTCACTTCGCTCAACTTGCGCAAATGAAGAAAGACTATCCGACGCTTAAGATTCTGCCTTCATTTGGCGGCTGGACAATGTCTGAACCGTTCCACGCAATGATAAAAGATCCTGCTACGATCAAGCATTTTTCCAAAACAGCGGTTGAACTTATAGAGCAGTACGCCTTCTTTGACGGCATCGATATCGATTGGGAATATCCGGGTGGTGGCGGTTTAACTACTTCGCCTTGGAATCCTGATACGAAATTGACCGACGAACAAAAAGAAGTAGAAAAACAAGCCTATACCGAGCTGATGAAAACATTACGTGCTGATTTGGATGCGTTGAGTAAAAAGACGGCTCGCCACTATGAACTTTCTACTGCTGTTGGTGTTGGAGCGAAAGCGGCTCAGATAGATTGGCCCGCCGTATCCCCTTATTTAACCAATATGTTTGCGATGACTTATGATTTTCTGGGTGGTTGGGGAACGCAAACGGGCCATTTAACCAATTTACATGCGACGGATCGCAGTTGGTGGGGAATGGGAGCCGATGTGTTTATCAATCAAATGATCGAATTGGGTATACCAAGCGAGAAATTGGTTATCGGCGCGGCATTTTATGGACGTGGTTGGCAAGGCACTCAAGATTATGAGGGTGGTTTGCCTACGGCTGATCTTGTGTCTGAGCAGGGAGCGCCGTTTGGGACAGGTGAAAATGGCTATTTCATGTTCTGGGATTTGATGAAAAATTATCGCGCGGCACAAGGTTATCAATATGGTTACGATCAAGAATCGCAAGCACCATATTTATGGAATGCAGAAAAGAAAGTATTTATCTCGTATGAAGATGAACGTTCAGTGCGCGCCAAAGCCAAATGGGCAAAATCAGCGAAGCTAGGGGGAATTTTCACATGGGAACTTTCAGGTGATCCTTCAAATGAATTGATCAAAGCAATGGCTGATGAGTTGAAATAACACGCTTTGTAAAACATGATCAAATCCCCACAATGATGGGGATTTGATTCAGAGACTAAAGCTCAATAGGCAGCTCAGTGCGTTGCCCCCATTCTGTCCACGAACCATCGTAAACGCACAGTTTTTCGTAGCCGCAAATTTGCGCAGCCAGCAGCACAATACAGGCGGTTACGCCTGAGCCACAACTGAAAATGTATTGCTTTTTTCCAGCAGCCAGCGTCGCTTGCATAATAGGTTGTAGATCTTGCGGTGATTTAAGCTTATGCCCATTCATCAACTCTGTAAAAGGTAAGCAAATAGAGTGAGGAATATGGCCGCTGCGCACGCCTTCTCTTGGTTCTTTCACTTGACCCAAAAAACGGGCTTGTGAACGTGCATCAACAGTTAAGCTCTCTGGGTTCTCTATTTGTGCAAGCACATAGTCTGCGTTCACAAAATAGCGAGGATCGAGCGTGCCATGGAAGTTTCCGTGTTTAAAGGCATGTGTGTACTCTTTTACAACGGGTAAACCTTGGCGTTTCCATTCGGTTAATCCACCATCAAGAACGTATACCGACGCATGTCCCATCGCTTTGAGCATCCACCATGCCCTCGGTGATGCAAACGTCCCGCTATTGTCATAGACAACGACGATCGAATCGTGGTTTAAACCGATCGATTGTGCTAATTGGTTAAAGCGATCTTCACTAGGCATCATATGAGGTAGTGGCGATTGTAGGTCACAAAATTCATCATCATAATCAAAGCGCCGAGCGCCGGGAATGTTATGCAGAGTATCTTTCTCAGTTTCACTGGGAATTTGGAATTCAATACTGCAATCAAGAATAACGGTGCGCGGGTCGCCTAACTTTTGTGCTAGCCATTGGGGGGAGACGAGTGGTGACATGAGTTTAACTCTCCTATTGTGTGGGCGGATGCGGTGGACGAACGAGAAAGATATTATTGAGTCTTTGTCGTTCATTTACTGGCAAGTCTGGCAGTGAGCGAGTTTGATTAAGTTCATTTCTCTCCACGTCATTGAAAGAGCGTCCAATATCAAAATTTTGCCTTGTTTTACCTGCCCATATTGGGCGATCACTTTGATCGCTTCCATCGCTTGTACCGCGCCAATAATCCCGACGACAGGGGCCATTACGCCCGCTTCGACGCAAGTGAGTACGTTACTACCAAAAAGAGCGCTTAAACATTGGTAACAGGGCTCGTCTGGGTGTTGATACATAAACACGCTGACTTGCCCTTCCATACGAATCGCAGCACCAGATACCAGTGGTGTTTTAGTTTGAAAGCAGAGTTTATTCAATTGGTTACGAGTATCAAGGTTATCTGATGCATCCAGCACCAAAGAATGCTGTTCAATTAATGCTTTCAATTGTGCATCTTCAAGGCGTTGATCAACGGTATTTACCGTTAAATACGGGTTAAGCATACGCAGTGACTCTGCCGCTGAGTCTACTTTTTTACGTCCAATATCGGCATCACTATGCAGCACTTGGCGCTGTAAATTAGAGAGCTCAACCACATCATCATCGATGAGCGTGAGTGAACCAACACCTGCCGTGGCAAGGTATTGGCTTGCAGCGCAGCCCAATCCTCCTGCGCCAAGAATTAAAATAGAGCTTTGTTTAAGTGCTTCTTGTCCTTCAAAATCAAACTGTTTGAGAATGATTTGTCGGTTGTAACGCAGTAGCTCTTGATCAGATAGGATCTCCATAGTGATCCTTAATACAAGCTGGGATTAAAAAGTTGGATATTGACGGTTTCGCCCACTTCCACTCGGCCACGATCTTGTTCTAACACCACAAAACAGTTGGCGAGACTCATCGAACGAAATGCCCCCGAACTTTGGTTTCCGGTAGTTTCAACAACAAACTGGCCATTTTCAATTGTGTAAATACCGCGTTGGTAGTCAGTACGGCCCGGTGATTTTTTAAAGGCATTTTTAGTGATGGCTGGAATGGACTCCGGTGCTTTCCAGTGAGTGTGTCCAGCCAATTTAGCCAGCATAGGTTGCACCAAGACGTATAGGGTTAATACGGCTGAAACGGGGTTGCCAGGTAAGCCACAGAACCAAGCATGATCTAATGTTCCAAATGCAAACGGTTTGCCCGGTTTTATTGCCAGTTTCCAAAAACCGATTTCTCCGAGTTCTTGCAAAATATCTTTGGTATAGTCAGCTTCGCCTACACTTACGCCGCCAGAAGTAATAACCACATCGGCCAAATGTTGAGCTTTATCAAAGGTAGCTTTTAAAGTGGCAGGGCAATCAGCAATGATCCCAAGATCAATCGCTTCACAACCAAAATTCTCAATTAATGGTTTAATGCCATAACGATTGCTGTCATAGATTTGCCCCTCAGCAAGAGGTTCACCGAGTGGTTTTAGCTCATCTCCAGTTGAGAAAAAGGCCACTTTGGGTTTACGAAAAACGGTCACATGGCTGATGCCGAGTGTGGCAATCATTGGGATATCACGCGAAGTCAAGCGAGCTCCTTTGTGTAGCACTACATCGCCTTGTTTGATGTCATCACCAGTGGGGCGAATATTTTGCTGAGGCTTTGCATTCGGCTGTAGAAAGCAGATACCATTTTCGTTTTCGGTCGTTTGCTCTTGCATGATCACCGCGTCGCAACCAGCTGGAATTTTCGCGCCAGTCATAATTCGTACGCAACTGTTGGCTGGCCACGGCCCTTCAAATGGAAGACCGGCAAAAGATTTGCCAGCCAGCGGCAGAGTGGTTGACTGTTGCAGATCAGCTAATCGAATAGCGTATCCATCCATCGCTGAGTTATCGAAAGGCGGCACAAAAATGGGTGAGAGTAACTCTTCGGCCAACACATAGCCTAATGCGTCGGCTAGCGGTAGTTTCAGCGTCGTTTGGATGGGTTTGATATTCGCTAGCATTGTCTCTAACGCTTGTTCGATAGGCATTAAGCCCGGTGAATCACAACAGCCCATGATCGGTTCCTATAGCTTTTTTCTTTGCGAGGACTTTATCATACATTGCTTACGGGCAATAATGACCATCCTTAAAATATGGATGTAATTATTCAAAATTCCGAGTATCATTGTCTGCCATCCGAAAGGGGTAAAAAGTAAGAGGAATCGGAATGCTAGGTCTTAGCGAATCAGCAAAGTTGGTCAAAGATGCGCTAGAGAGCCGAGGTTTGGAAACGCCTATGCGTCCAAATGAGGTTACTCGTGAAGAAAAGAAAGAAAAAATCGAACACCATATGCGTGAGATCCTCACACTACTCGGTCTTGACCTGACCGACGACAGTTTAGAAGAGACGCCCCATCGAATTGCGAAAATGTATGTGGATGAAGTGTTTTCCGGCCTCGATTATCAAAACTTCCCCAAAATTACTGTGATCGAAAACAAGATGAACGTCAGTGAAATGGTGCGCGTAAAAGAGATTACCGTGACCAGCACCTGTGAGCATCATCTAGTGACTATCGATGGTAAAGCCGCGGTGGCGTATATCCCAAGAGGCAAGATAATTGGTCTTTCTAAGATTAACCGTATTGTACGTTTTTTTGCTCAGCGCCCCCAAGTTCAAGAGCGAATGACACAGCAGATTCTGGTGGCTTTGCAAACCTTACTCGGTTCAGACGATGTCGCAGTCACTATTGATGCCACTCATTACTGTGTTAAGTCACGTGGTGTTATGGATGCGACCAGTGAAACGACTACCACAGCATTAGGCGGTATTTTTAAATCTAACCCTGCCACCCGCGCCGAATTTTTCCATGGTTTACATTAATCGAATCTCAGTTGAGTCCATCTATTAACGTTGCTCAATGAAAAAAGCCCTCGCAAGTGAAGCCGAGGGCTTTTTTCATTGAGCAACGCACGCTTTATTGAAACAGAGCCAAATTTTATTTAAACAGAACCAAGTACTCGCCATAGCCTTCAGCTTGCATCGCCTCTTTTGGTACAAATCGCATCGCGGCAGAGTTCATGCAGTAGCGTAAGCCGGTTGGTGCTGGTCCATCCTCAAAGACATGGCCTAGGTGAGAATCTGCAAAACGGCTGCGCACTTCGGTTCTGGTATAAAAAAGCCGAGAATCGCTTTTGGTCGCAATATACGCTTCATTAATTGGCCGAGTAAAACTGGGCCAGCCTGTACCAGAACGGTATTTGTCGGTAGAAGAGAATAATGGCTCTCCGCTGACCACATCGACATAAATACCATCGGCTTTGTTATCCCAATACTCATTGTTAAATGCGCGTTCAGTACCTTCTTCTTGCGTCACGTAATATTGCAAATCAGTCAATTTGGCGCGTATCTTTTCATTCGAAGGTTTGGTGTATACCTTAACGTTGTTTTGCATTTTTTGCGCTTCGATCAATTGACGTAAGGTTTTTGGATGCTCATTACGATCTTTACCGAAGATGGTATCAAGATATTGATCACGTCCGGAAGCATGACGATAGTAGGTGTAACGTACTTTGCTCTTTTTATAAAAATCTTGGTGGTACTCTTCAGCAGGCCAAAATTGGCTGTATTGAATCAGCTCTGTTTTGAGCGGCTTTTTGAAGATCCCTAGCGCATCGATTTCTTGCATAAAGCGCTGCGCGGTCTGCTTCTGTTCACTGTTGTGATAAAAAATGGCAGGCCGATACTGTGGGCCTCTATCAACAAACGAGCCTTGATCATCCGTTGGATCAATGTGGCGGAAAAAATGATCCAATACATTCTCGTAGCTGACAACTTGCGGATCAAAGGTCACTTGAATCACTTCAATGTGGCCCGATTTTCCTGATGAGACTTGTTTATAGGTTGGATTTTCAAGGCTGCCACCCGCATAACCAGAGACAACGCTAATGACACCGTTGAGTTTTTCAAGATCAGATTCTGTACACCAAAAACAGCCCCCAGCTAATGTCGCGACTTGCTGATTACCAATGCTGGGCATGGTTTTGGGCTGAGTTTCTGCTTGGCTAAATAGCGAAAACAGAATAGGCACAATAAGCGCTATTGAGAATATAAAGGGAGTAAAACGTTTCATAACCGACCTTACTTATTTTTTATTGGTACTGGTAAAGAACGGTGAAAAGCGCAAAAAATTACAGAGAAAGAAAACAAATAGCGTGAAGAAAACCTTTCTGAGCCCGAAGATTTGTGTTCAGAAAGGTTAATTTCGAACAATAATATCAGGTTAGGCCGATAATATTTCCTTTAGAATCAATGTCTAAATACATGAAGGCGGGTTTTTCAGGAAGGCCCGGCATGGTCATCACGTTGCCGCATAGCGCATAGATAAAGCCAGCACCCGCACAGAGCTTTAATTCGCGGATCGGTACATCAAAACCTTTTGGTGCGCCTTTAATCGCAGCGTTGGTTGAAATTGAAAGTGGCGTCTTCGCCAAACAGACAGCAAGCTTCCCGTAACCTTGCTCTTGCATGTTGTGCATTTGACGTCGTGCTTTATCACTAAAAGTGACGCTTGCCGCGCCATAGCCCTTTTTCGCCACGGCGTTGATCTTATCTTCGATCGTCTGCTGTGCTTGGTATAACGGTGTGAACGTACTCACTTTTTGACACTGCTTAATGACTTTGGAAGCAAGCTCAGTCGTCCCTTCGCCTCCAAGAGCAAAACCTTCACTCAGTGCTACCTCCACCTGATAAGGTAGTGCGTGAATCATCATGGCGAGCTGCTCAAGCTCTTCTTGGCTGTCTTGTGGAAAGCGGTTAATGGTAACCACGGCGGGTATTCCATACTTACTCACATTTTCAATATGCCATTTGAGATTTTCAAAACCGGACACCAACGCGGCATGGTCTGGCTGAAATAGAGTGTCGGGAACTGGCTGGCCGGGACGCAATTCATACAGACCAGAGTTCGCTTTTAAGCCGCGAAGTGTGGTGACGATAACGGCGCAATCTGGCGCTTTCCCAGATGTCGCTGCTTTAATATTGCACGCCTTTTCAAATCCCATATCAGAGCCAAAGCCGCCTTCTGTTACAGTAAATTCGGCTAACCTTGTGGCGATGTCATCAGCGATAATAGAAGAGTTACCGTGCGCGATATTGGCAAAAGGCCCGGCGTGAATCAGTGTCGGTACGCCTTCTAACGTTTGCATTAATGTAGGTTCAATCGCCTCTTTCATACTGACAGCCATCGCCCCAGCGACTTGTAAATCTTCGGTGGTAATCGGTGTACCATGGTGACTATAGGCGACGACAATCCGCCCAATCCGTTGACGCAGATCGTTTAAGTTTTTGGCTAATGCAAGAATCGCCATCAGCTCAGAAGCCGCTGAAATATCAAAACCATCTTCACGCTCAAAGCCATTGATTGATTTATCCGTTTCATTTCGGCCAACGGTAACCATGCGCAATGCGCGATCGTTGTGATCCATCACTCGCTTCCAAACCACATTATTTGGGTCGATACGCAGTGCTTTCATTGCGGTGCGCTGCTCGAAATCGTCATAACCAAGGCGCTGTTCGTGATAGATCCGGGCATCTATCGCCGCTGCCGCTAGGTTATGCGCGGCTGTGACGGCGTGGATATCGCCAGTGAGATGCAAATTGAGCTCTTCCATTGGTGCCACTTGTGAATAACCGCCGCCAGCGGCTCCGCCCTTAACACCAAAGATTGGTCCCATTGAGGGTTGACGAATACATGCCATCACCGAATGACTCAATTTTGCCATTCCTTGTGATAGTCCTATGGTCGTGACGGTTTTTCCTTCCCCTAATGGCGTTGGGGTAATAGCAGTCACAAGGATTAACTTTCCAACCGTTTGTGTTTGCAAACGTTCAAGGCAACTTAATGAAATTTTGGCCTTAAAGCGGCCTTGGCTGTGGAATTCGCTGGCGGTGAATCCTGCTTTGTTAGCGATAGCCTCTATGGAGGTTAATGAAGTGGCGCGGCAAATTTCAATATCAGGCAGCATAAAACCCTCATTATTTAGTATTGTACGGGTTGGGAAAACGTTTGCGTCGCGATAATAACGTCAAAAAATGGGTTGTAAAGTTATTTAATGAGTGGATTATAAACTAATGTCTGAGCTTTTAGCTCGATTCTTCGTTCTCTTTTGTGTCATTGTCGTTGGGCTCTTTATGATGATCATCTTCAAGTTGATCACTATCTTGTTGATCATAATGCTTGACGACAAAGGGGGTTAACATAACGGAAGAGGGAAGAAAACGTTTCATATGGATTTCCTTGTTTGTTAGTAACTGAACATATGGTATTGAAACTCGACTTACACTGCTTTAGCTCTGACGGCCTTTACTCTATAATGCGGCGTTTTTACTAGGCCAACCTTACCTCACTGCGGATATTTTATGATTTCAAAAAACCAACTGAAACTACTTCGTGCTTTAGGCCAAAAGAAACAGCGCAAGGCTCATGGCCTGTTTTTAGTGCAAGGCGAAAAGAACGTGTTGGAATTGATTAACAGCCAACTGACGGTAAAGCAGGTTTTTGCCACTGCGGAGTTTATCGCACAAAACCGCGTTGAGCTTAGTGTTTTTGAATGCATTGAGGCCACATTAGATGACTTAACCAAAGCCAGCACTTTGGTGAGCAATAATGCGGCAATCGCCGTCGTTGAGATCCCCGAAGTGACGGTGCCTGAAGCAAAAGGATTGATGATCGCTCTCGATGGTGTTTCTGACCCCGGTAATTTAGGGACGATTATCCGTGTCGCTGATTGGTATGGCATTAAACACATTGTCGCTAGCCACGATTGCGCCGATCCATACAATCCGAAGACCATCAGTGCCACCATGGGTAGCTTTGGGCGTGTTACGGTGAGCCAAGTGGATTTGAGTGCTTATTTACAGAGTTCAAATCTACCTGTTTATGGGGCTTTTTTAGAAGGTGAGAGCGTACATCATACGAAATTTGCAGCAGAAGGGATTTTATTGATGGGCAGTGAATCGCATGGTATTCGTGCCGAAGCGGCTCAATATGTCACCGACAAAATCACCATTCCCGCCTTCGGGGGAGCAGAGTCACTTAACGTAGCAATGGCTACGGGTATTATTTTGGATAACCTGCGCCGCCAACATCACTAGATCAAACCAAGATCACTCGGTCAATAAGTAAAGCTTAAAAGTTGTTGCTTTGGATTGTCGTCAAAAAGCGTGATAACGGATGCCGTGTTTGCGCTTTTTTTATAACGCTAGTTATAAAAAGAAAAGACTACTTCTCTAACATCCCCAGTTTGTTTGGCACGCCATTCCATTTTTCAGCATCATCCATGGCTGGTTTGACTTCGGTTTGCACCGGCCATATATCGGCAAGCTCAGCATTGAGTTCGATGTAAATCTTCTGATCTTCTGGGAGTTCATCTTCTTGAAAGATAGCTTGAGCTGCACATTCAGGAACACATAAACCGCAATCAATGCATTCAATGGGGTTGATCACCATAAAATTGGGGCCTTCGTGAAAGGCATCTGCAGGGCATACCGCGACACAGTCAGTAAATTTACATTGGATGCAATTATCCGTTACGACAAACGCCATGATGATCAGCTCTTAGTTAGTCAAAAATGAAGAATGGGGATAATACGCATCCCAAGTTAAATTTCAACATCCAACGCTATGAATATCTAGCGTAACGTGTGATGAATTCGGGATTTAGTATGACAGATAACGCTATTTCCCGTAAAATGCGCGCCATTGTGAGCGGGCCGCTTGCGGCTTTGGCTAAGACACCGACTAAAACGAGACACCGACATGATACGTTTAACCGAAATTAAACTTCCTTTGGACCACGAGGAAGGGGCAATTTTTGCTGCTATTACTGAAAAACTTGGTATTGCTGATGAACAAGTTCTTTCATTCAATATGTTTAAACGTGGCTACGATGCTCGTAAGAAAACGAAAATCATGCTGATTTACACGCTAGATGTGAGCGTGGAGAATGAAACAGAGTTGCTTGCTCAGTTTGCTGATGATCCGCATGTGAAAGTGACGCCGGATATGGAGTACAAATTCGTTGCTCAAGCGCCAGCGAATCTTACTGAGCGCCCAGTGGTGATAGGCTTTGGCCCTTGTGGTCTATTCGCAGGACTGATTCTTGCTCAAATGGGGTTTAACCCAATCATTGTCGAGCGTGGTAAAGAAGTGCGCGAACGCACCAAAGATACCTTTGGTTTTTGGCGTAAACGTACATTGAATACTGAATCTAACGTGCAGTTTGGCGAAGGTGGAGCGGGAACTTTTTCTGATGGAAAACTCTATAGCCAAGTGAAAGATCCTAACTTCTATGGTCGTAAGGTCACTACAGAATTTGTCGCTGCGGGCGCACCTGCTGAAATCATGTACGTGAGCAAACCGCACATTGGCACGTTCAAATTGGTGACCATGATTGAAAAAATGCGTGCCAAAATCATCGAATTAGGCGGTGAAATTCGTTTTAGTACTCGTGTTGATGACATTCACATCGAAGAAGGGCAAATTACCGGGCTTACGCTGTCAAATGGTGAAGAAATTAAAACACGTCATGTTGTCCTTGCGGTCGGTCATAGCGCACGTGATACCTTTGAAATGTTGCATGAACGTGGCGTTTATATGGAAGCCAAACCCTTTTCAATAGGGTTCCGTATTGAACATAAACAATCAATGATTGATGAAGCGCGTTTTGGTTCGAATGCGGGTAACCCCATTCTTGGCGCGGCGGACTACAAATTGGTTCACCACTGTAAGAATGGCCGCACTGTTTATAGCTTCTGCATGTGCCCCGGTGGCACGGTAGTGGCGGCTACTTCTGAAGAGGGGCGCGTTGTGACCAATGGCATGAGCCAATATTCTCGCGCAGAACGTAATGCTAACAGTGCGATTGTGGTGGGTATTGATCCTGAACGTGATTATCCCGGTGATCCGCTGGCGGGCGTGCGCTTCCAACGTGAGCTTGAATCAAGAGCTTATCAACTTGGCGGCGAAAACTACGATGCGCCAGCACAAAAAATTGGTGACTTTTTACAAGGTCGCGATCCGAGTGCGTTAGGTGATGTCGAACCCTCTTTTACACCCGGCATCAAGTTGACAGATATTTCAAAAGCGTTGCCTGATTTTGCCATTGAAGCCATTCGTGAAGCGATCCCAGCGTTTGATAAGCAGATCAAAGGATTTGCCTCTGATGATGGTTTGTTAACTGGAGTAGAAACTCGCACGTCATCACCTATTTGCATTAAACGGGGTAAAGATTTCCAAAGCATCAACCTGAAAGGCTTTTATCCGGCAGGTGAAGGTGCAGGTTATGCTGGCGGGATTTTATCAGCAGGCATTGATGGTATTAAAGCGGCCGAAGCATTGGCGCTTTCTATGGTTAACGAAGCTGAAAAAGCATCATAATTTGCAATATTAAGCATAAGAAAAGGCTCATTGGAGCCTTTTTTATTACAGGGACGATTGGATTCGTTATCACATTGAATTTTAAAAGTTTTTTCTGATAGAGATTATCATTTAACTAAAAACAATCTAAACTAGCCCGAACATTATGAGGAGAGATCATGAAGTACGACTGGATTTTATTTGACGCTGACGAGACCTTGTTTCATTTTGATGCTTTCAAAGGTATGCAGCTGATGTTTGAGCGCAAAGGAGTGTTGTTTACTGAACAAGATTTTGCGCAGTACCAAGAAGTTAATAAACCACTGTGGGTCGATTACCAAAATGGTGATATCACGGCGGCGCAGTTGAAGCATACTCGTTTTGCAGAGTGGGCAGAAAAGCTCGCGACGACAACCACGGAATTAAACAGCGCATTTCTTGAAGCCATGGCTGATATCTGCACTCCACTACCAGGAGCAAAAGAGTTATTGGATGCCCTTACAGGTCGAGCGAAACTTGGCATCATTACTAATGGTTTTACCGAACTTCAAGCGATTCGTTTGCAAAGAACGGGGATGAGTGAATACTTTGACCACGTGATTATTTCAGAAGAGGTTGGTGTAGCGAAACCTGATCACGGGATTTTTGCCTACGCGCTAGATAAAATGGGTAACCCTGCTAAAAATCGTGTATTGATGGTAGGGGATAACCCGCATTCCGATATTCTAGGTGGCTTGAATTTTGGTATTGAAACCTGTTGGTTAAACTCTACTGGCGCAAGTGCTGTTGATGGCATTGAGCCACACTACCATGTGCGTTCATTGCACGAGCTTAAAGATATTTTGGTCGCATAATTATTTACAATGATGTGGCTTGGGGTGTGGAGTGATGATATCGACCTCCACACCAACAAATAGATTCGTTAGCGGTTGAATTCACCGTCACGCTCAGGTTGATAAACTACATCAAGAATCTCAATCACTCTTTCTTTACCACCTGGCATTGGCCAACTGAGCTGTTGACCAACAGCTAGGCCCAACAATGCACTGCCTACTGGGGCAAAAACAGAGATATCTTGACTGCTTTTCACTTCATGCGGATACACAAGATTTTTTTCGATCACTTCATCACTGTCGATAAACTTGAAGCGTACGGTCGAATTCATGCTCACCACATTATTTGGCATCTCTTGTGGGGCGACAATGGTGGCTCTATCCAACTCAGCCTCGAGCTTTTCTAACTCTGGCGTTAGTTTAGGCATGCCATCCAGTAATGCGGATATTCTGTCCATATCAAGGCTTGAAACTAAGACAGGTGCTAAGTTTGACATTTTTAATACTCCAAAAAGAAATACCGCCCAAAAGCTAGGCGGTATAAAAATTAACGTCAATGTTATTGCGATTCAGGCTATGACATTAATCTTGTTCGACATAGAATGCAAATAATACGGTATCAGTTTGTTATGAATTTGGCATGCACGTATTTAGGCTGGGAGTGGATGTTGTGCAGTACGTAAAAATTAAAGATGTGATTGTTGAACAAATCGATGCTGGCATGCTTGCCCCTCGTCAAAAATTACCTTCTGAACGAAAACTTGCAGAGTCGTTTAATACCACACGCGTTACCCTGCGTGAGGCTTTGTCTCTGTTGGAAGCGGATGGCAAGATCTACCGAGAAGATCGGCGAGGTTGGTTTATTTCTCCCGAGCCGATACGTTACGACCCAACCCAAACTCTGAATTTTACCAACATGGCTTTAGCACAAAACCGAGTACCAAAAACGGAACTGATGATGGCAAAAGCGCTATTAGCCAATAAACAAGCATCGCTCTTATTGGGATTAAAGCCATTTTCGGATGTTTACCAAATTGATCGTGTGCGTTATTTAGAAGATCGCCCCGTGGTCTATGTGACGAATTACGTGCGCCCTGAATTGTTTCCCAACTTGCTGACTTTCGATTTGTCTCAATCACTGACGGATATTTATCGCGACCATTTTGCCGTGGAGTATCAAACAGTCCGTTATCGAATTACCACTAGCTCTTTGCTTGGTCATATGGCGCAAGCGCTACGCGCTACATCAGGCACTCCGGCGATGGTCGTTGAGCGCATTAATTATAATCAACAGGGTGAACTGATCGATTGTGGCATCGAATACTGGCGACATGACGCGATTTGTATTGAGTCGTTAGCCAAGCTAACCGTGGCCCGCTGAGGCTTGGTCCATTAAAACTAGGTCCATTAAAACTAGGTCCGTTAAAGCTAGGTCTGTTAAAGCTATGTTCGTTGAAAATTGAGCGCATTCAATGAAAAAGGCGACCTCTATTAAG
This sequence comes from Vibrio sp. B1-2, assembly GCF_963888445.1. Classification (NCBI taxonomy): domain Bacteria; kingdom Pseudomonadati; phylum Pseudomonadota; class Gammaproteobacteria; order Vibrionales; family Vibrionaceae; genus Vibrio; species Vibrio sp. B1-2. Next base: position 57,255 of record NZ_CAWPJH010000022.1, on the reverse strand, counting down.
TCACCTTTTTACTGTGTTATTGCTGTTTATGACTGAGTTTGTGCATCCGTTTGTTTGAGCTGTTTATGCCCATCTTCACTGACGCCACGTTTCCAGTAGCTGCTGATATAAATATAGTCTTTGGCTATCTCTTTTTCATTGCGAAAATACTCTCTTAGCGCGCGCATGGTATCAAATTCACACGCACACCATACCGAGCCATTCTCACCCAGCCAATTTTTCTCGATAACCGAAGTCGCCAAATTGGTGCTGCTGTCTTTCACGACCCAAGAGATCTCTATGTTCTCCGGAGCCTGTAGTGCCTGTTTGTCATCCACATGCTCAATTTCAATTACTGCATAACCTTTTGCATCACGCGGTAAGCGTTTTAATTGAGCTGCAAGGGCAGGGATCGCGGTCATGTCAGCGGCTAAGAAAAACCATTTCCCATTGGGATTCAACCCTTGAGCTTTACCTGGGCCAGCGATTGAAATCGTATCGCCAATGGCCGTATGCATCGCCCATCTGACTGCAAATCCACACTGCTTATCTTCCGCCTCATGCCGTACAAAATCGATTTCAATGCGGTTGCTGGTCGCATCAAAGCTTCGAATGGTATAAGTGCGCATTATTGGGCGCTGATCAGGGGTTAACCGTGACAAATCAGTGCCACCATCTTCACTAAACAACAGTTTGATATAATCGCCTTCGTTTTCAAGTGTAAAATGCTCAATTGAGTCACCCTGTAACGTAACGCGTTGCAGGGAAGGCGAAATCTGCTGACTACCCACAACCGTGAGTGGATAGAAAGAGCGTTTAGGTTCTGTTTCTTTTTTCATTATTCTCTAGATTACCGTTTTGTCTTTTGTAGGTATAACCTTAAACTGAGTGCTCAATTGATTCAATGATAATAACTATCATTTACGTTATTTTACTTTGAAGAGATGGGAATATGTAACTTTGCAGATAAAAAGCCCCATACGCATAATGGTATGAGGCTTAATAATGCTCACATTTTGCTGATGTTTAAACTTCGTTAGGTGCAACTTCTGCAAGTTCATCCCGTTCGTTCATTTTTGATGCTTCAAGCATTTTTCGAACAACCAATGAAGCAACGATGGCCACTGCTACCATCACTACGGCTAAGATCGTGAGCATTTTAAAGTAGTCGCCATAAACGCTTTGGACGATATGCTGACTGATCACTTGACCTTTTTCTAATGCGATGGAGGTTGAGAACACCGCACCCACAATGCCGCTTAAGGCGATGGCGACTGAAAAGAGGCTAACCGAAAAGTTTTCGATGTGCTTGGGAGCCACTGACAAAATGAAGGCTACTACTAAACTACCAACAATGACTTCCGCAAAAGCTTGGAAGAAGTGGATCATCAAAAAGACTTCTGGTCTGATGACAACATCAGCACCAATATTCATGACTGCCATGGTTAAGATGCCAAATGCAATGGCGGTAAAGATGAATGCAAAGCCAATTTTAGTGGCTGTTGAAAAATTAATGCCTCGCTTTTCCAGTGAAGAGAAAGTCATAGCAATGACAGGCCCAGCAACAATGCACCACAGTGGGTTCATCGCCATTGATGCTTCAGGAGCGATTGGGATTAATCCAAATAAGTCACCACGCATCGTATTGATGGTTACCATGGTCATGGAGGTCATCATTTGCCCGTAATAGACAAAGAAACAGGTGGTGAGCACCGTCATGATAAGAATAGTGCCCATTTTCAAGGTATCGGATCGATTCGCTTTAAACATCAAAAAGATGAAGTAAAAAATGGCAGCCGCACCAATGGCATAAACGATGTTTTGACCGATGTCCATATTAGAAAACATGAAGAAAACTAGCCCAACCATCGCGCATGATACTGCACAAAAGGCGAGCCAGTTTTTCACGCTTACGGGAGCTTGATCAATCTCAGCTGCAGCATTCACTAATGATTTGTTAAACACAATTAAAGTGGCAAAGGCGAACGCTGCCAAAATGGCTGAGAGCATAAAGCTACCGTGAAAACCGATCACTAAAACAAACATCGGGAATAAATATTGACCAAGTAATGCCCCCACATTGTTTACCGAATAATTGACAGGGTAACAGTTTTCAAAATGTTCTTGGGAGCTAAAAGTGCGTTTATATAAACTGGGGTAAGAAGGAGACATTAATCCGCGTGCGTAGCTCGCTAAAGCGATGCCTGCTAATGCCATCGCGACGTTGGTTGTTGAGGCACCCAGCACCAGTAGTGTGTAACCAAGAGCAAAAGCGCCGTAGGCAATGGTTAATGAACGATAAGCGCCAAGGAACTTATCGGCAATAAAACCACCAGCGATCGCAAAAAGGGGGCCAATGGATGAAAATGCTCCTACCACCATCATGGTATCGGCTTCGTTATAATCCAAATCTTCTAGAAAAAAACGGGTTAGGATAACCATTACCCCGTAAAATGATAAGCCAAACATCATTTGGCAGAACATCATTGATTTATTGAGTTTATTCCACATATTAATCTCTCCATGCAGTGGATATTTAGAGTTTATTCCTGTGGATTTTATCATTGGTAGTTATAAATAAATTGAAACAATTATCGCAGAAACCTTACTTTATACACGAGCATTTCTAATGCGTGGCTATCGTTTGAGTAATGTTTAAAAAGTGATTGTTTATTTTATTTTTTGACTCAAGCACTATGCACATGTAGGAGTATTTACGTGTTACCAAACCATACGTTTTAATACTGCTGCTTTCTTGATGTCGATTGCTATGACACAAGTTTTATGGTGGCTGGAATGGAGAGAGAAAAATAACGATGGTAGCCGAGCATCTTTATATCGTATTAGGTAAACGACTTGTTGATCAGCAATTAACATTAGAAGGGCGTAGCCGTGTTGATGGCCTTGTTAAGGCGTTACAACGTCATGACATCGATCATAGTGTCATTGCTTTATGTGGTGGGCTCACGCTAGGGCAACAGATTTCTGAAGCGAAGGCTATGTATCATTACCTTCAATCGGAGCTTACTCGGCTCAATGTGTCACTTTCGAATAACCGCATTTTGCTGGAAGAACACTCGACCAGCACAGTGGAAAATATCGAGAACGTCGCGTTAGAGCTGCAAAAAAACGGTGGCATTGACACGCAAAAAATACTACCTGTCACTTTCATTTCTAACGACTATCACTTGCAGCGTATTTTTGAAATTCAGCAATTAATGGATGAGCAAGGGTTACTGCGAGTGCTTAAACAACGCTGTGAAATGATGGAGATCACGCTGGCTATTTCACCGGATCTGCACGATCACCTAGCGGTGAAATACCCTTATACGCATTTAGCCGCGGAACTGTTTCTATTGGTCGATCAACTAACGACTTACCGTGTCTATCTTGAAGGTGTTGTAGCGGGCTCATTTTTGCGCGATCTCACGCAAGTGAGAGCCATTCCCTACCAAATCGCATATGAGGCTATTTTAGCGATCAACCATAAAATCGCAGACAACCCAAAGTGGGTTTTTGTTCGCTGTCTTACGGATTTATTGATGCAGTGTATCAATGCCACAAAGGGGGCGTTAAGTGTCAGTGAGATTCAACCTTATCTCATTTTGTTCGACAGCAACTTAACGTTATTGAATCGATATCTTGATCCTGAAAACCCGTGCGTCGGACGCTGGTGGCGTCAGGGATAGTAACAAGCGAAATAGATGAATCAAAGAGACCCCGCAATGCGGGGTCTTTGCTTTTTAGTCAAGCGACTTATTTCCTGACCAAAAACCGTTTTGAACAAAACAACGTGTTAAGCCGTTTCTAACGTACGCTCTTTGACCACGCTTAGACGCTCGCCATAAATTGGACGTAGTGCTGCCAGTACATGGTTACGAGTTAGCATACCGACAAACTTGCCATCTTCAAGGACGGGGAGATTTTGTGGTTTGTTCACTTTCATGCTTTTTGCGCGCTCTTCTAAAGAGAGTGAGCTAAAACGAGTAGCAATGCCCATGCTAGTGGTAGGGTATAACTGTTCTTTATCAATACATAAAAACTCGGCGATATCAATCAGACGGTCAGATGCATCGATGGCGATAACATCGCGGCTCATAAGATCCACCACTTTTTGCCCTTCGGTAGGGAGGTAGTCTTGGCACCATAAATCCACCATGGCATCGTGAGCTGAGAAAAATCCGACTAAACGACCAGCCACATCAACCACAGGAGCACTATCGAGCTGGTTATCCAGCAACATATCAATCGCTACTGCGGTTGGCATTTCCACGCCTAGAGTTACAGGTTGGGTGTTCATAATGTCTTTAACTGTAATTGTTTTATTCATTTTCGTTTCCTTCACTGACGTAATTGTTGCTGTTTCCGTAATAGTGCTAATGTTTGCGGCTTTAAGTTGTGGACGGCGGAAAATAGACCAGTTGGCGAGACCAACCAACACAGCACCGCCGACAATATTGCCCAAAGTCACTGGGATAAGGTTTGCCACCACAAATTGATGAATGTTCAAATCTGCGTAATGAGTGGCACTGATACCGATCTGCTGCCAGAAGCTCTCTGGTGCAAAGTTTTGAATCACAATGCCTAAAGGGACCATAAACATGTTGGCTACGCAGTGCTCGAAACCGCTAGAGACGAACATCGCCACAGGCAAAATTGTCATTGCGGCTTTGGTCATTGCATTGGCAGAGCTAAACGTTAACCAAATCGCAAGACAAACCAGTAAGTTACATAGCACCCCAAGAGAAAATGCTTGAACAGGTGTATGGTGTAGTTTGTGCTGCGCGATGTTCAGCGCATTCAACCCCCATTGACCATCATCCAACTGATAGAGACCAGCCCCAGTAACTAAAAGCAGTAAGAACATGGCACCAATGAAGTTACCGATATAAACCTTGCCCCAAATGGATAACATTTTGCTAAAGCTGATTTGTTTATTGGCCCAAGAAATGCTCGACAATACGGAACTGGTAAACAGTTCACCGCCACAAATCACGATTAAAATCAGCCCCATGCTAAAGGCTAAACCACCCGCTAACCGACTGAGCCCCCAACCTGCGTTAGCACTGCCTGTGGTGACCGTGATGTAGAACAAAAATGCTAAGCCGATAAAAGCACCAGCCATAATGGCAAGGCTCAGTGTCATACCGCTACTTTTCTTGGCTTTGCTTAATGCAAATTTCTCGGCTTCTGCCATCATCTCAATCGGTGAGAACAGCTGTTTATTTTCAGAGTAGGCTGCAGACATACACGCTCCCAAAGCTCAATTTCATAATTACCTCCCAAGTTCAAACAAAGCGTCATGCCTTGCTTCCCATACAGACTAACGAACGGGTCATGAAGTAGTAAAATTGATAATTTTTAGATTACTCATCAAATGAATTGATATGAATAAATGAAAGAGTAGAATGAAACCGTTTGCGCATATTAACTCCCTTGAAATTAAAGGTGTGGCGCGCAGTAGATGAAAGCTAAATAGGAAAAGCAGTGCGGTATTCACTCAAACAATTAGCAGTTTTCGATGCTGTTGCCGATAGTGGCAGCGTCAGTCAAGCTGCGGATAAATTAGCGTTAACTCAATCCGCGACCAGTATGTCGCTAGCACAATTGGAAAAAATGTTAGGTCGCCCTTTGTTCGAAAGACAAGGAAAGCAGATGGCATTAACTCATTGGGGAATGTGGCTTAGGCCGAAAGCGAAGCGTTTATTACAAGATGCTCAGCAGATCGAAATGGGCTTTTATGATCAGCACTTGCTTAGCGGTGAAATCAGTATGGGGGCCAGCCAGACCCCTGCCGAGCACCTCGTTCCAGACCTTATCAGCATTCTTGATAACGATTTCCCAGAGATGCGTATTGAGCTTGGTGTGAAAAGCACCAAAGGGGTGATCGATGGCATCCTCGACTACAAATATGACCTTGGTATCATTGAAGGTCGATGCGATGATAACCGTATTTCCCAAGAAGTGTGGTGTCGAGATCACCTAACAGTGATAGCTTCGGCTCATCATCCTTTTGCCAAATGTAAAACGGTGAGTCTTGCACAGCTTGAACAAGCCAAATGGGTGTTAAGAGAACACGGTTCTGGCACTCGCAATATTTTTGATAGCTCGATTCACCATCTTATTTCCGATTTAGATGTGTGGCGAGAGTACGAACATGTTCCTGTGCTACGCAGTATGGTTGCGAATGGTCCGTACTTAACTTGTTTACCTTACCTCGATGTAGAACGCTTTATTGAGAATGGCCAACTGGTAGCGCTCAATGTGCCTGATCTGAATATGGAAAGAACGTTGTCGTTTATTTGGCGAGCAGATATGGCTGAAAACCCGTTGGTTGAGTGCATTAAGCGTGAAGGACTGCGCATGATGAAAGGACGACCAAGCGTACTTTAAGCTTGTTAATCTTGGTTATGATTTACTTTGTTACTTCTCAATATGGGGTGTGATAAGTGAAGCTGTTGAGTGTTCGCATTTAGCATCATATCACACACCCTCATCACCTAATCTAACGCTCATGCTCGATTAAAAAGCACTTCAAATATGTTGATTTATCGTTTGCGTCAACATTTCAATGAAATAAGTGTAGTCATTGCATTTATTTCATGACTTAGGTCACTAGTTATCTGTGGTTGAAGCTTTTAATATCGGCACTTGATTTATTGATGTCGCTATAGCAACGGCTTGTTAAATGACAGGCAGATAGCGGCTAAATGAGGGCGCTATGAGCACACTATTTGCAATTTCACTAACGACAGGCATTCTTTCTGGTGTTTGGGGCTGGATAGCCGTTTCGTTAGGCTTACTATCATGGGCTGGCTTTTTAGGATGTACGAGTTATTTTGCCTCTCCAACCGAAGGTATTAAAGGTCTTGCAGAAAGTTTGATAACTAATATCAGTGGCGTTTTTTGGGCAATGGTCATTATTCATTCATCCAGTTTGGTGAGCTTGGATATTTTGGGCTACGTTGTCACTGCGGTAGTGGCATTTTTAATGTGCATTCAAGCGTCGAAAGCGTGGCTTGGTTATATCCCTGGAACCTTTATTGGCGCTTGTGCTACTTTTGCTGCGGGTGGTGATTGGCAACTGGTTATTCCATCACTTCTATTCGGTGGCATTTTTGGCTTTGCGATGAAAACAAGTGGTATGTGGTTGCATCAACGATCTAACCAGCCAACGCTGAGCGACAGCGCAACTGTTGAAACGCGTTCTAAATCCTCAACTTGTTAATTTATGTTTAAGACTAATGCTGGTGAAATCTGCATTGGTAAAGGTTACCCCCAATTGATCCGTATCGATTCATCAAAATTGTTGATATACCCATTCAATATAAGATTAGTCACATATAGCGAAATGGAAATGATACGAGGCACACAATCATGTGTGCCTTTTTTTACGTGTGGCCATTGGCCATCGTAATCACGCGTTTTAGTGTCCAGCGCAACAGTACAGGAATAAAGTCCACACCTTGTTGTTCACAATGGGAAACTATGGCAAGCGCCAAATCAGGTTTCGCGTGTTTTTTCAGCACACGTGTGACCACTTTTTTCGCAGGGATTGGATGATCGTAAGGTATTTTAATCAAATCTTTGAAGAAGTGTTCAAAGCCATGAGAGTACAGAAAATGTTCGATATCTCGATCGGGAAGTTCGGTTAGGCGGTGTCGTTCTTGATCACCTGTCAGCATACCGCGTACCGTTGACGAATATTTTTTGCCAGCGGGATCGCCATCAGTCACGACATGCCAATCAATGCCAAACGCTTTCGCCACTTTAATTAAGGACTTCAGACCAGACTGAGCAAATTCGACAATTTGTACTCCTTCGGCGGCTAGATTATAGCCACACTGGCGAGCCAGCTCACTAAACAGCCACACCTCAGTTTCTCCTTCAACCAACAACCAGCAGCGAGCAAAAAGCACCCCTGAACGATGAAAACGAATATGAAAACCGATACGTCGTAGTTCGTCCTTACTCAATCCACGAGAGATCATCGAATTTGCAATGGTACGGTCAGAAGTACGCACCAAACGCCGAATCGAATGAAGGGGAACAGAGCCAAGCAGATCACCACTGTTCGTTGTGAGAATTTTCTGCATGGGTAATAGTTGAAGTAAACTCCAAGCGCGCGCCAGATGAGTAGGGTGCAATCGACCTTCGGGATCTTCGATAATCAGCAGCGGCCTAGCGCAACGTCGTAGGTCAGTTGGGCCTTTGGCTTGCAGATAAGCATTGAGTAAGCCCATCAACAGCAAACGAGTTTGCTTATTTTTAGTCTCTTCAACAAATTGGCTTATGTTTTTATCGGCGGTTGGGCTGGAATAGACTAAGCTGTCACGTTGCTGTCTTGGGTTTTTACGTGTCTGACTTTTGAATGAAAAATAGTGATCAACTAATACATTCATTGAGTTAAGGCTACTTCTCATCTCGCCCTTGTTGACATGTCCAGGAATGGCCAGTAAACGACGACAGGTATTATCAATGCGTTTTTCGGCGCGAGAATTTTTACCGTTACCATTGACGAAAGGTCGCTCGAAACGCCGTGAATCTTTCAAACGGATCACTGGGTGTAAGCTCATCAGCTCTTGCGCTAATTTTTCGGAATGATGCAGCGGTAGTGGATTGCCTTCGAGGTCTAAAAACAGGTAGCGAGTGGTAATATCATATCGCTCACGAGTGGCACTGATGCGATAGAATATCCGTTTCGTACCCGTTTCATCTTCAACCCAAATCGGCCTCAGCTTACGATAACGGCCGGATCGAGATTCATTTTTATCTGTAGAAACAAAGCTTAAGACAATTTGTAAATGCTGAGTTTGAGGATGAGCGATAGAGTAATCGACGTGGAAATCTTGCATTTCAAATTGATAAGGTACACCGTTGGCTGGTAGCACTACTGATAAGGCGTCCAACAATGAGGACTTACCCCAAGTATTTTCACCGATCAATGTGGTGAGTTCATCAAAAGCGAGCGATAAACGTTTGATTCCTCTGAATCCGGAAATTTCAATTCGCTCTAGATGCATAGGCAGACTCCTTTTATAACTCAACAAGTTAGCTTCTCGCTGAGTCTGTTTTTCTTTAAGCATAATGGAAATTATGCAGATAAGTAGGCTGCTGACTCACATATCAAGTGTTTATGTTGGGGCAGCCGAATGAAACAAAGGCTACAAAGCGTGATGAGGTTGACTTAGCGTAATTATATTTTCAAACTCGTTTCATAAAAGTCACGATTCTGTCATGATTCTTCAGCTAGGATAGAGTGGAAAAAGAAGAGAAAGATAAATGATGCATAAAAAGAATAGACCAGCATCAATTATGCTGGCACACATTAATGACACTCACTCATATTTTGAACCGACATCGCTGCAATTGACTCTCCACATCCAACAGCAGACTTTAACACCGTATGTAAGCGCTGGCGGCTTTGCTCGAATTGCAACACGAGTTCAGCAATTGAAAGAAGATGCGGCGCGTATGAAGCGAGCCTTTGTATTTTTACACGCTGGGGATTGTTTCCAAGGCACGCTCTATTTCTCGCTATTTAAAGGTAAAGCCAATGCGGACATGCTCAACGCATTGAATCTTGATGCGATGGCATTAGGCAATCACGAACTGGATATGGGTAATGAACCCGTTGCCCATTTTGTTAAACGTATTCAATTCCCATTGTTAGCTGGTAATTGGGACCTTTCCAACGAAAGATCGAATAAGCCTTTTCCAATAGCTGGTAGCTCGCAAGTGATAAGTTATCAACCTCAAGGTGACCACGCTCGCTGGATAGAAAAACAGGCTGGTGATGAAACAATTGCAATTTTCGGCTTGTCACTTGATAAAATGGCCGATATTGCCAACCCAGATCTCGATACTCCATTTATTAACGCTATCCAAACGGCGAAAAATACTGTTGCTGAAATACGCGCTAAAGGGATCAACAAAATTGTTCTACTTAGCCATTTAGGTTATGAAGCGGACATTGAGCTCGCACAGCAAGTGGAAGGCATTAGTGTTGTCGTCGGCGGGCATAGCCACCGATTACAAGGTGATTTTAGTGCACTAGGGCTGATGAAAGATGATGAGTATGGTTTAAGAATTAATGACACTTATGTCGTCCAATCCGGTTATCATTCTTTGAGCTTAGGTCATTGTTATATCGACTTTTCAGCCGATGGCAAAGTGGACAAATTTCAGGGTCGTAATGAACTGTTACTTGGCCGTCGACTGTTTCTTGATGCCAGCATGAGCGAAGCGGGCACCGATAACACCCATTTAGCGGCGTGCGAATTTTTAAGCCAGCACCCTAATGTGGTGGTGTGTAAGAAAGATCAGCAGGTCCAAGGAATATTGATCGATAAATACATGCCGCGAGTACGTCAGCTGCAACAAAATATTATCGCACATGCTGATCGTTTCTTAAGACACGTCAGAATTCCTGATGAAACTGGGCCGAGTGAGTTGGCTCCTTTGGTGGCTCAATCATTCGTCTATGCCATGCGGCAAAGAGGGCACCCCGTGCAGTTTGCAATACATAACGCTGGTGGAGTCAGAAACTCGCTCAACGCCGGACAAGTTTCGGTGGCAGACATTGCCGGAAATTTATTGCCTTTTGCCGTTCCTATTGGTGTCTACCGAGTGCAGGGAGAAACCTTAATTGAGATGCTTGAAGGGGCAATTAATAATGCGCTGGGCAATGGGGTCGACGGCACAGGTTCTGGCAGTTATCCTTACACCCACAATCTCTCGTTTACTTATGCCGCCGATCGGCCTGTAGGACAACGCATCACAAATGTGTTGTTATTTGATGAGCAAAAAGGTTGGCAACCTATTGATCTTAATAGTTATTATTGTGGAACCTCTTCGGCCTATACCATGAAAGGCAAAGAGGGATATGATGCGATAGTGAAAATGAAGGGAGAAGGTTTTGTTTCGAATGTGTCAATGGCCGATGCGTTTATTGAACTGCTGACGGAAAAACCTGAAATACTTAACCACGCAGGAACTCAACCCCAACATCATTATCAGTAACTCGGTTTGACATAAATTTACTGGCATAGACTTTGCTTTTTAACTTTCAGTCTTAACGCATCTTCAACCCGATGAAGGTGCATGAAGATGTGAAAGGGGAAAGTATAATGTGGATTAGAGATTGGTTAGATGCTGCTGTCGTCGTTGCTTGGGTCAGTGCATGGTCTGTATTGGTGTATTTATTACCACTGGCAGGCGTATAAAAATCTAAGCTAAAAAGGAGCATAAATGGCTCCTTTTTTTGATCACGGCTATGGACCTTTGCATCCAATAGGCATAAAATCCGCGCTGATTGGGGAGTAGTCGCCTTTGTTTACTTATCGTCAGCTCGTTAAGCGCATGCTTATCCGGTAAGTATAAATAGCCTTCTGTTAAAAACGGAATGCTTATTTCGACGAGACCAACGCATTCAGCTCTGTTCATTATGAACAGCGGTTTTTGTTTGCGGAAGGTTTCGATCGGTTAATCCCATCTTATCCTTCCGCCTTTGGAGGATATATGACCCCAACAACCTATCTCAGCTTTGCAATTCTGACTCTATTTCTTGTTGTTATCGATATTTGGCAAACCCGTGGTGGTAAAGTCACGATCACTAAAGCTGCCGTTTGGAGCGTGATTTGGTTTATGCTGGCGTTTGCATTCGCCGCGAGTATCTATTTCTTTTGGGATAGTTACGCACCAACCAGTTCATACAGTGCCGAAAAGGCGACGATCTCGTTTATTACTGGTTACTTGTTAGAAAAATCGTTAAGTGTTGATAACTTATTCGTCTTTGCGATTATTTTTCATCAATACGCCGTCCCAGAGCATTTACGCCCGCGGGCTCTATTGTGGGGAGTGATCGGCGCTTTGTGTTTACGAGCGGTGATGATTGTGATTGGTGCGCAGCTGCTTGAACAATATCATTGGTTACTTTATGTGTTTGCATTATTTCTTATGTGGACCGGTATTCAACTTGCGCGTGAGAAAGGCGATGAACAGCTAAACCCAATGCCGGAGAAACTGATTCGACGTTGGTTCAATGTGACGGATCATTACGAAGGGAATGCTTTGGTTGTGAGCCGCAATAAGCAATGGTTTGTGACTCCAATGATGATTGTGATTGGCGTGATTGCTTTTATGGATGTCATGTTCGCATTAGATTCAATACCGGCTATTTTTGCCGTGACCCGCGAACCCTTTTTAGTGTTAGCAGCGAACGTGTTTGCGTTACTTGGTTTGCGGTCTTTGTACTTTGTGTTGCAAGGGATGATGGATAAGTTTATTTACCTAAAACCAGCGCTTTCCTTCATCATGATATTCATTGGTATTAAGATGATGCTAGTCGGTTCTGCGTGGGAAATTCCGACACCAGTCTCACTGGGTGTACTGTTAATCACTATGATTATTGCGGTGTTGGCTTCTGTCTATAAGCAGAGAAGTCCATTACCTGCTACTCATAAGTCATAATATAAGTAAACTGAGGTAAGTGTTTGACAATACTTACCTCTCTCTTTTATTTATCCTTTATCTAACCGACGATAAAAATATTAATGTGAAAATTTTGTAAATAACCGGTGTTTTTGTTTTTCATTGCGATTTAAATTCGCCAAATCAAACTTAATGTGAATAAGTAGTCGATTATCGTGGATAATAAAAGCATGCGTTGTTATGGGTTTGTTTCATTAGAATAACTAATTTGAATGTGGAAAATTTGTCATTTTTTAACCAAAAAAATATCACCTAGAATTCATTTCAACAAAGTAAGTTACCGAATTAACAGAGAGGCTATCATGGCACAAGCAATGAATATGGGTACGATTACAGCACCTACCTCTATGGATAAAAAAACCTACGCGGTTAACTTCAAAGGATTGATTGCACATTTAGTTGATATTCTGTTTGTCGACCACAGCGAACCTCGCAGCTACTACGCGAATAATTTGTCTGGTCACATGCAGAAAGATATCGGTTTATACCGTTAATTTAATGTGTAGAGATGTAAAAGCCGACGGATTAAATAGTCGGCTTTTTTGTATTTAAAATTTACTAGTTTCACTGCTCATGAAAACAACGGTTTCCGAAAAACAAAGGCGCAAACTAAGTTGCGCCTTTGTTTTATTCGTCAATGGCTATTATTTTTTGCGACAGTATTCAGCAATGATATACATCGATTGGCCATTAGCCTTACCAGAGATCAACTTAGGATCGTCGCTTAAACTGATACCGCGAACCACAGTACCCTGTTTAATGACTTGGCTTGAGCCTTTGATAGGGAGATCTTTAATGATGGTTACGTCGTCGCCTTTTTTCAGTTCTACGCCATTCACATCACGAGGCTTTTCTGCATCATCATCCATACCAATTTCAGCCCATTTTGCAGCTTCTTCTTCAAGATACATCATATCAAGTAGGTCTTGAGCCCAACCCTCAGTGGCCGCAAGGCGCTTAAGTTGACGCCACGCCAGTACTTGAACGGGTTGCTCTTGGCTCCACATGCTGTCGTTCAAACAACGCCAATGGTTCACATCTACTGTTTCTGGGTTCTCAATTTGGCCTTTGCAGACATCACACAACATAACGGCATGGTCAACAGTAACCATAGTGTGTGGCGCTACCACAAATGGAGCTAATGGAGATTCTGATGAACAAAGCTCACATTTTGATTGGCTGCGTTCAAGTAAAGTTGCTTCAGTAGACATAGTACCCACCTTGTAAAAATATGTAAGCGCGTATTATCCACGTTACGACTGGAATTAAAAGGGGAGATGGCAAAAAGCTTGGTATTCGTGAGGGAATTGAACTAAGTCATCTTCAATAGTAAGAAAATGGGCATCGTGCTTTACGCTGTTATTGCTCAAAGGCATAATGAACGCCGTTTTTATGTTTGTATGTAGGTATCACTGTGGAACTCCTTTCCGCTCCATTTTTAGGAAAATCACTTCGTCTCGAAGGTTCAATGTCAGGTTGGCAGCAACTCTATTGGGATAATCAACTGGTTGCGCAATGCGATGCGACAGGGAATATCGAGGCGACAACGACCCATCGATTTCAGTTGTTAAGTGGTGAAACGCCGATCCAATGTGAACTAAATGTCGAGCTGAGTTGGCAACCTTTTAAACTTCGTTATCAAGCATTAGTTAATGGTGACATTGTCACGCAAGGTGAGCGTTCAGAAAAAGACATTGAAAAACAAACACCATATAGCCCGCCAAAGCCGGAGCGACGTTTTAGCCTTATTGGTCTAGTCTCACTTGGTATGAAAGCACTGAAAAGTGCCAAGCTGATTAAAGTTGTTCTGGCGTCAGCAAGTATCGCAGCCTATTCGTGGTTATTTTCCTTCCAGTTTGCTATGGCGCTTATTGCCTGTTTGGTGTTCCATGAATTTGGCCATATCAAAGCGATGAAGTATTTTGGTATGAAGACTAAAGGCATTTATCTCATTCCATTTCTTGGTGGCTTGGCATTAAGTGATGAAAAAATCAATACACGTTGGCAAGATGTAGTGATCTCAATTATGGGGCCATTTTTTGGTTTGCTGCTCTCGGTAGTGCTGGTTGTCGTGTACTGGATCACAGGAGAGATATTTTTTGCCGGCCTTGCTGTTTTTAATGCCTTTCTCAATCTCTTCAATCTATTGCCTATATTGCCGCTTGATGGTGGTCACGTGTTAAAAAGCATCAGCTTTTCTATGAACAGCACTTTGGGGATTTCGTTGTGTGCTCTTGCGGCGATCGCTGGTGTCATTTTGAGCTATTGGCTTGGATTAACCCTGTTCGGCTTTTTATTGATTATGGGCAGCATTGAAATTGTAATGGAATGGAAGCAGCGTCATCAAAGTCATTTGCTACCTCTGAATCGATATGGACAAATTGTAGCTTCACTTTGGTATGTCAGTTTAGTGGCTGCGCTTATCGCTATTATTTGGGGTTTTGCAACGACAGGGGATGAGCTGCTACAACTGCCATTACGCATTTTAGGTACTTGAGTCGGTACGTTGACACTTGTAAGCCATGTATCAGAGCACTTTTTGTGCTCATCTTTAAGCGTTTAAATGACATCTTTGTATGAAGAGGCTTTTTAGCACCGATAAACGGCTAATGACAACACTGCAGTTAATATTTATGAGCGATCGGATCTGTCTCGAAAATGTTTAGTTGGCAGGATCTCAATCGCTGGAACTGACTGATTACTCGCTGCAAGTTGCTACCTTTTAAGTATAGAATGAATCATCTTTTACGATGAATGAGACAAAAAAGCATGGATATTTGGAAGAAGCCTATCGATTTAATAACATTAAACGCCACCTCCAAAAACACCTTGATAGAGCATCTCAATATTATTTATACCGATTATACTGATCACTCTTTGTCTGCGACCATGCCTGTTTGTCACTTTACCCATCAGCCGCTTGGTATGCTGCATGGTGGAGCCTCGGTGGTACTTGCGGAAACCCTAGGTTCAGTTGCCGCGAATTTCAGTGTGGATCAAGAACACTATTGTGTAGGGTTAGACATTAATGCTAATCATGTTCGCGCCATGCGAGAGGGGATGGTTATAGGAACAGCGACACCTATCCATCTTGGTATTTCAACGCAAGTATGGCAAATCAATATCACTGATGAGCGTGAACGTTTGGTGTGCACCAGCCGTTTGACGGTCGCAGTACAAAAAATTCGTAACCGTTCTCAAGCTATCAAGGTTGATTTATAAAATGGTGATTGAATTTTCAGGTGGAAAAATCATCGTAACACCCCATGAATTAGTGGTACGAGTATTGGGTGATCTGGCCATCACGCTACAAGCCCAAGCCGATGCTGTTCAGCTCATTGGGAGAGGGGCGAATGTCATCTCTGTAAATTGCTCAGAAAGTAAATGGTCGATTAAGTTGGACAACGAAGAGCAAATTCAGCAACTTTCTCAACAACTCGGCTGTAATATTCTTTAAACAGTGATTAAGACTATTGCATAACCAATATAAAATGAGGAAACTATCTCTGTTTTTTTATAAACTGAGATTTCCTCTTTATGAGTAGCCCACGACTTCGCGTTCAATTTGAATCCTTATTTGAGCACTTTAACGGCCAAGATGTTGGTGTCCAGCTAGAAGAGATCACCGAGATCCTTTTCTGCACACGCCGTAATGCGCGTATTGTTCTAAATAAAATGGAGGATGAAGGCTGGATAGAATGGCGTCCTGCGGCGGGGCGTGGAAAATTATCCGATCTCATTTTTAAACGTAGTCGCAGTGATGTCAGTGAAAACCTTGCGCGTCGATACTTAGATGAAGGTAAAATTGGCCATGCATTTTCGGTACTGGATCAAGATGCGGCGAAACTGACGCAAGTGATCCAAAGCTATCTTGGTGTTCAGCATCAAGAAGGTCTGCAAGTCATACGGTTGCCTTATTATCGCCCGCTTTCAATGCTAAACCCGCTAAAATCCATGCGTCGATCTGAGCAACATATCGTAATGCAAATTTTTAGTGGGCTAACGCGGCTAGATGAATATGAACAGCTGCAGCCAGATCTCGCACATACATGGGAATCGGTGACAGCAACACATTGGCGTTTTTATCTTCGCCCAGGGGTTCGTTTCCACAATGGTGATTTGCTTACCACCGACGGTGTTATCCAAAGTTTGTGGGAATTGCGATTTCTGAACTTATTCTCCCATCTTGATAGGATCAGCTCGCCCTCCAACTGGGTTATCGATATCTTTTTACAAAAAGCTGATAGTCGCTTACCGCTTCTTTTATCTGAGTCATGTGCCAAGATTTTACTACCAGAGTCCAATCGTAGTGATAATTTTGATTTAATGCCGATTGGTACTGGCCCTTACAAAGTCATTTTAAATGATGAAAAACGCTTAGTTTTGCAAGCGTTTGATGGATATTTTGGATTTAGGCCTTTGCTAGACCGGGTCGAAGTGTGGGTGATTGACGAAGTACATTCTTCGATGGTTTTTCCTAGCTTATCGCATCCGATAAAAACAAAGCGAGGTTCATTTACAGAAGACGTGGATCTTGATCCCGGCTGTACTTACTTGTTACTCAATCGAAAAAATGGCGTTGCCGCGGATGTAAATTGGGCTCGCTACCTTACCAATAAGCTCAGTACTCTCAACCTATTTCGTCAATTACCAGAAGACAAAGTGGTCGAGTTGGGGGTGTTACCTGCTTATGGCCTGAAACCGGGCTGGTATCATCAGTCATCGGGAGATGTTGCCGCTACACCGCCGGGCGAGCGTTCGATCACCATTGCATATCATGCTCAACATCCTATGTTTCCAAGCTTAGTAAAAACAATACAACAGCTGTTAAAAGAAGATGGAATTTCGGTGGAGCTTGTTAAATATGATTTGACGGTTGAAGACACCGATGCTGTCGATGTTTGGGTCAAACCGATGGGAATTGCCAACCATAGAGAAGATGCGTTAGCAGGATGGTTACTTGATTACAGTGATATCGAGCATTTAAGCCGCGCTGAAGATTTTTCGTATTGGTGCCAGTTAGTGGATGAATGGCGCGCTGATCCAAATGCCATATTTCCGGCCAAAGAGATTGGCAAGTCTTTGATAGAAAAACAGCAAGTTATCCCGATGTTCCACTGTTGGTTAGGGATAAGCAAAGATCAATGTGGTGCATTACAAAACGCGAAATGCAACGCGTTAGGCTGGTTTGATTTTAGCAATGTTTGGGTTAAACCAGAGTTATAACAAATTACAGTGATACCCAAACGACTTGAAGTTAAGTCGGCGGCTTGTCACTGGCCGATAAAATAAGCTAAGACTAAACAGTAGAATCTAAATTATCCGTTGTTGCCGTCATTTCTGGCGGCAACAAGTATCAGGAGCTATGACGTTGGTTTGATTACGCCGCAGCTAACAATTTTTTCTGATGAGCCAAGTATTCATCGTACGTTCCTTGGAAGTAGACCAACTGTTTGTTTTTCACATCAATGATCGAAGTGGCCAGCGAAGAGACAAACTCGCGATCGTGGCTAACAAAAATCAGTGTCCCCGTGTAGGACTTTAGCGCGTTATTGAGCGCCTCAATCGCTTCCATATCCATGTGGTTGGTTGGCTCGTCCATGATCAGCACGTTGATATCTTGCATCATTAGTTTACCAAATAGCAGACGGTTCTTCTCACCACCCGAGCAGTTTCTTGCTTTCTTATTTACATCATCAGCTGTAAAGAGTAGTCGGCCAAGAATGGCTCGCACCATCAAATCATCATGTTTTACGGTGCGCCACTGCGAGATCCAATCAAAGATAGTCAGATCGTTATCAAAATCGACAGTACTGTCTTGAGGGCAATAGCCAATTGAGGCATTCTCAGACCACTTCACCACACCTTGGTTGGCCTGCAGCTCTTTGACTAAGCAGCGTAGAAAGGTCGTTTTACCGACGCCGTTTTCACCAATTACCGCCAAACGCGAGCCCGCCTCAAGCAGCAGATTGCCACCGTTGAAGAGCTGTTCATCGTCAAAAGCGTGGCCGAGATTTTGTAGTTCAAGTGCAAGACGATGCAGTTTCTTTCCTTCACCAAAATCAATCGAAGGACTGATGCGGCTTGAGGATTTCACTTCATCAAGCTTGATCTTGTCCATTTTTTTTGCGCGTGAGCTAGCCTGTTTTGCTTTTGAAGCATTGGCACCAAAGCGGTTAACGAAGTCTTGCAGTTCGTTGATCTCAGCCGCTTTTTTCGCGTTGCCAGAGAGTAACTGCTCTCGAATCAAGCTTGACGCTTCAAGAAAATACTCATAATTACCCGGATAAATACGCAGTTCACCGTAATCAATATCAGCCATATGGGTACACACTGAGTTCAAAAAGTGACGGTCATGGGAAATAATAATCATGGTGCATTTACGCTGATTAAGTTCTTCAGCCAACCAACCAATGGTGTGGATGTCTAAGTTGTTGGTTGGCTCATCGAGCAGCAAGATATCTGGGTTGGCAAACAAGGCTTGCGCCAACAAAACGCGCAGTTTCCAACCAGGAGCCACTTGTTGCATCAAGCCAAAATGAAACGATTCCTCAATTCCCGCTTTTAACAAAATATCACCCGCGCGACTTTCGGCGGTGTAACCATCCATTTCAGCGTATTCGCTCTCAAGCTCGGCGACTTTCATGCCGTCGGCTTCGCTCATCTCGGCTAATGAATAAATGCGGTCACGCTCTTGCTTGATCTCCCATAGTTTACGGTCACCCATAATCACGGCATCAATTACCGTGTATTGTTCGAACGCAAACTGATCTTGGCTCAGCACACCCAATTTTAGCCCTGGTGTAATGGAGACGTTGCCTGAGCTGGGAGTTAACGCGCCACTCAAGATCTTCATGAACGTCGATTTACCACAGCCGTTAGCGCCAATCAAACCGTAGCGATTGCCGTTACCGAATTTTGCAGAAATGTTTTCAAATAAAGGCTCAGCGCCAAATTGCATGGTGATATTTGCGGTAGAGATCAAGAGAGTTTTCCTAGGTATTCAGTTTAGCGAATCAGTGATGTGCAGACGCCAAATCAACAGAACATAAACAATGGTTAAATAGGCGGCGAATTATACAGAGTTATTACAAAAAGAACAGATGTGAGAGATAGCTCACAGACGGAAATTGCTCAACGTCGAATTGCCTATCGTTATTGGGGAGGAATGGGTGAATAAAAAACACGCTTCACCACATTTTACAGAATGCAGACTAGTATATGCACATTCACTTTTATCATTAAAGGGATTTTAACAAGGTGCCACCAGCTCACTGTAGCCCGTTTGATTATCAAATTCTCGCTCAAACACTAAGTCAGGATAGGAATGTAAAATCAGCTCTGCGGTAGTATTGACAAGACAACCATCCAAAAGATGACCACCGATCACTTTGCCTGTTTTATCTGCAACCGCAATGTGCAAGTGTTGATGAGATGCGGTTAGCGTGCCAATCAAAGAGACAATTTCAAATGCATCAACAAGGTGTAGCTCTGAAGAGCCATCAGCGAGGCGGATGCGCATTTCAGATAGGCACCCGACACAAGAAGCGATGTTACCCGCTTGTATGTTCTCTTGCTTTATCAACGCGGCAATAGATTGCTTTAAGTCGTGGCCTTTTATTAAGCGAGACACTGTCACTTTTATCATGGAGCATTTCCCTTAAGCAATATCAATAACGATTCTAAGGCAGCATTAATGTCGTCATAACGCTTAGCTTTTCCCATTACACGAATTCCTTGCATCTGGACCAGTACCAGTTTTGCCAATTGATTGGCATCCAGCAATGTACCAATTTGTTTTTGCGCCTGGGCGTTTCGTAGTGCGTGGCTAATAACGGCTAGTAACTGGTCAAAAAGTTGTTGGCCTTTTGCCAACACATACTCATCTTGCCCTGCGTGTTCAATCAGGGCGTTTTGCATGAAGCATCCCGATGAACTTATTTTTTGCAATTTTGCAAATTCTTTAAGAAAAGCAGTCAATTCTTCAAACGCTGAGTTCGTTTGGTTAAGTTCAGCAAGGCGAGGGAGTGGCACTGATACCAGATATTTATCCAATGCTTCGTAATAGAGCGTTTTTTTATCACCATACGCATTATAAAGGCTAAAACGGTTAATTTTCAGCGTATCAATTAGATCGGAAATGGCAGTATTGGAGTACCCTTTTTTCCAAAACAGATCCATTGCCACAATCAGTTTTTCCTCTCTATCGAAATTACTTTTACGAGCCATAATTAAGTTTCTCTACAAAAATTGTTGACTGATCGTTTATAAAACACTTCAGGTTTAACCTGAACGATCGTTCTGAAAAAGCATTGAAAGGAAATAAGATGAAATTGTATGAATTGGCTGCAACGCCTAGCTGTCGTCGGGTTAACATATTTTTGAAAGAAATAGGCATTGATATCCCTCGCCAAGTTATCAATGTAAGGGATGGTGAGAATCTTTCTGATGAATTTCAGTCGAAAAGTATTACTGGGAAGATTCCCGTATTGGAATTAGATGATGGCACCACTCTTTGTGAGAGTATTGCTATTTGCCGCTATTTCGATCATTTAGTTAACCATAAGCATTTTCTCTTCGGCCAAACAGCTCTAGAACAAGCTAAAGTTGAGATGTGGCACCGAGTGGTTGAATTTCAAGGGCTTTATGCAGGATTCCAAGCATTTCGAAATATTTCAGGTATCTATAAAGACCGAGAAAATTGCATTGTTGAATGGGGGTACGAAAGTCGAAACCGTGTTGGTGCATTTCTGCCAATCCTAGATAAACGCCTATCCGAATCAGAATATCTTGCAACCGATGCGTTCACTATTGTAGACATCACGGCCTATATTTTTATTGAGTTTGCAGAAAATGCATTAGAGCTTACAGTATTAAAGGATTACTCAAATATTGCTCGCTGGTTTAAATCCGTTGAGCAACGTCCATCATTTCACCGAGGAGCCTAAGAATGATTGAACTGTATACCGCCGCAACGCCGAATGGTCAGAAAATCTCCATTGCATTAGAAGAAATGGGGTTGCCATACAAGGTCAACGCTTTTGATCTTTCAACCAATCAGCAAAAAGAGCCTGAGTTTACGGCCATCAATCCGAATGGACGCATTCCCGCAATTGTAGATAAAGATAACGATGATTTTCCAGTATTTGAATCTGGGGCAATTTTGCTTTACTTGGCAGAAAAAACGGGAAAATTTCTGCCCGTAGATCCGAAAGCCCGCTCTCAAGTGATCCAATGGTTAATGTTTCAAATGGGAGGCGTAGGGCCGATGATGGGACAAGCGAACGTCTTCTTTCGTTACTTTCCAGAAAAAATACAACCTGCCATTGATCGTTACCAAAAAGAAGGGCGACGTCTATTTGAAGTCATGGATAGCCAATTAGAGCATCACCGTTATCTTGCGGGTGATGAATACACCATCGCCGATATCGCAACATGGCCATGGGTGAGAATTTACGAATGGAGTGGCATTAATATTGACGGGCTCGAGCACCTACAACGTTGGTTGGCGGAAATCGCGCAACGCCCTGCAGTGATTAAGGGGCTTACCGTGCCACCACCAAGTCAAGAAAGCGATGAACAGCGAGCGGAACGCATTCAGAAAATGGTGACAAGGTAACCTGAGTGATGTGTGTATGACAAAACGGTGGGCTTATAAGTTCAGTTGAAGTATTTAACTGTGGTTCCTAATTTGTGCATTTAGCATTACACTGCGTGAAAATTCGTGATAAGAAAAACGTAATGATTAACGATAAAGACACATTAGAAAACGAAGAAATTGAAATAGAGGCGATTGGTATTGAAGTTTCGTCGCAACCTATTGAGCTTTATAAGGTGTTAAAGATTGCTAACCTAGTGGATGGTGGCGGGCAAGCAAAATTCCTGATTAGCGATGGTTACGTGGCAGTCAATGGAGAACTTGAAACTCGAAAACGACGTAAAATGTACAATGGGGATTTTCTTGAATTTAACCAGGAGTACTACGTTGTATTGTGTGATCAACCCGTGACTGAAGTACCTGAAACTGATGTGACGTCGGTAGTGGCAGCAACAAATGTGCCTAAGCCGAAGCAAAAGGCGTCAAAAACCAAACCGGCTAGAAATAAACCGACGACCACAAAGAAAGAGAACTCCGATGCACCTAAAAGCAAAGATGCTGAAAGTGGCCGTAACTCAATAGACTTTTTCTAATTTTCTGTTTTTTAATGATCTGATAAATAGACGGGAGCGATATGGCTCCCGTCTTTTATTCAGCGCCATTCGTCATTTGTTGTCGAACCGCTATTTAACCCATTAGGATCATCATCAAAAGGGTGTTGTGCCTTATACAGTAACACTTCCAACTGATGTTCTAACTGATTGACCGTCTCATAGTCACCTTCCGAACAGGCTACATAAATTTGTTGTTCTAGTGCTTCAATGCTGTCGCGTATGGTCATTTGGCACCTCTCATCTCACCCATTAAAGGTGACTTTTATCTGTTTTCAAATCTATTGTAGTCAAGTAAACCAGATTCGACAGGTTGATTTTTTCGATACCATGCATGAACTTTATCGCTGAATGGCCAAAACTTCGAAGAACTGCGGCGAATGGCGAACCTATCGAGCAACTTAACGTAGTCCTGCTCATTTTGCATTTTACTCAATAGCATCACCAATTCTGCGATCTCGTGTTCATGCAGTGACAAATAAGCAGAAGGGTAACTGCCAATGACACCTCTCACTAGAGTCAAATCATCATTCGCTGGGTCACGGTTGCTTTGTTCATCAAATAGACTTGAAATATTGAGATGGGCGTTATTGTGTAACAAAGTAAACAGTTGATCCTCTCCATTTTCAGCCGTGATCATCAACATCATAATTTGTGGCACAGCCAACAACCCTTCACCTTTGATCTTATTAATGCTATTTAACATCTGTTCACTACGCTTTGAAAAACCAGTGTCAATTATCGAATAACGATTTGATAACACAGGTTGAAGCTCAGACTTCAAAAGATCAAACAACTCAGATTTTGGATCTTGCGTGTGGTAAACAATACTGGTCGGTTGATCAAAAGGGGCAACGTTACGTTGCAAAAAGTCACTGAGTTGAGTGCTTTGATTTTGATACCAACTTGACTGCTCTTGGTGCCTTATCTCTCTAGGCAGCAGAGAGACAAAATTACTTTCACCTTCAAGACGCAGAAAATCCATAAACATGCGAGTAATGAGCTGGTGGCCGAAATTGCCGTAAACATCAAAACCCGCCACCAGTAAATAATGGATTCTTTCTAGTAGCGCATAGTCTAAAACCCATGCTGTTTTGGGTTTTTCTCCCACCAAACCTTGCACTACCGATGCACTATCGAAATGCCTAAAAATAGTCAGTGCCGCATTCGGGTTATAGCCATCACCTATCCACAGTACATCCGTGGTTAAGTTCTCGCCATTTTTGAACCACTGATTAGTAAATTCAGACTTTGCTTTCAAATAACGTGCTTGTTGATGCGCATAACGGACCCAATGAGTAATAGGCAACGTGTTACTTTCCAACTCGCTTGGCAGTTTTAGATTCGCGGCTTGCGAGCGATAAAATTGATTCACTTCGGGTAAATCAGCTTTCTCTGGGTCTAAAAAGAACACCCAAAAATGGTCGTTAATAACATTCAGGGCTAGCTGACCACGACACACTGGCCCTTTGATAAAAGCCATGATGGTGTTTTGAGCATTGTCTAACATAAATCGAAAGCGTGCTTTAACCGGAAGGGCATCAAATGCCGTCATCGGATTGGCGGCAACTTCAATATCATAGCTAGGCAAAACCGAGACTTGATAATTAGGCCGAATGAACCATGCCTGCCAATCATCTAGACGTTTTTTATTCAACGCATAGGGTAAATGAGTTTTATCCACGATACTGCCTTGCTCAGGGATCAAACGGTAGTAGACGCGTTCTACACCAGGATTATCGTAAGGACGCCTTGTCGCAATTCGGTTAACAGGCTCGCCCGGGGGCGTTGTCGAACGTATCAAAGTGAAAAATCTAGGCTGACCAGCAAGTTCAGAAAAATAAAGGTGAGAAAGAAAAAGATGCTCGTAGATATAACGAGCCATTAACTGATTCTTTGCTGTACCTTTATTTAAAAAGTTTTCGTATTGCGCAACCGATTTCTCCTGATCAGAAGTGAGCGGAATATGGCCATTCATGATTGCGCCATCTCTTAGCCACGTGAGTAGCGTATTGTATTCAAGAGGGCTAAGATTTGGCATGCCATAAGGCATTCCCCACGTTGGGTGATCTTGTTTGTACTGTCCGTACTCTTCAATTGTTGGACAAACTTGTTCGCGATCTATCGAAAAATCAAAACCTTTTAGCTGATCTTGTTCTGGTAACGGATGTTCCTCTTTTTGCATTAATAATTTCGCGACTAATCCTGCTTCTAGATTCGCGGTAGGCGTTTGAGATCTCTCGTTCAGCACAGGATGAAAACCAAAATCTCGCCACTGCTCTGTGTATTGTGCATCTTCAAACAAACGGGTAGGAGCCGACGCCGTCAGGCGCGTACCATGATAAACCAACGCTTTACTGGCTCCACGATCAATCCCTTCAACTGAAGACATTTTTAGCTGGCAGGGCGCATCATAACAGGCGTGACAGACCACGCAGCGCTGATCGATGATGGGTTTAACATCATTTAAAAAGAAAGAGGCTTCTTTTGAATCTACTGGCGATTGTCTTGACTGAACGCTTGCTTCACCAAACAGTTGGTCATAGTTCAAGCCCGCATACATTGCACATCCTGAAAAAAACACGATGCTAAGAATAATAAGTCGATGAAAAGACATAACATGAGAAATTTAGGAATATTTGTCCCAATTAAAGCAAAGATTAACAAAATGCACCACAAAACGATGAAAATAGCGCGTTAGGGATGATAAATCGCCCGAGTGGAATAAACTCCACAACTGAACGCACAATGCTCAATTTAGGGTTATAAGACGAGTATACGGTAGACTCGCATTGGCTATACGCATTTAATAAACCCATTGAACCCGCTATAGTTAAACGAAGAAAATTTTGAGGAGTCAAAGGATGAAACTCTCGATATCAGGGAAGTTGCAATTAAGTTTTTTATTGCTGGTGGTGCTTCTTATCATTTCGACCTTTTTTACCTATCGCAGTATTACGCAAGTCGAAACTCACACCAATTCATTGCTGCAAACGGATCTGCCAACCGTGAATACTAGCCGAAATATTCAGCAGTCGATGCAAGAGGTTATTTCAACGTTACGCGCCTATTTATTGGTGGGTTCTCAAAGTGCAGTGGGTGCAACGCAACTGACAAAACTTGAAACTATTATTGGACAGATGGACAAAACGGTACCGGTGTTAGAAACGCTGATTCTCAGTGAGCAATACACCGCGATCATAAGCGAATGGGCAGCAATCAAAGCGCATATCCAAGGCATCGTATTACTGAGCCAAAGTGAGGATAATTTACCTGCCCACACATTATTCATTAACGAGGCCGCCCCCATAGCAGAAGTTGCCCTTGACCAGTTACAAGGGCTGATTAACGACGAGTCGACTAACAAAGAAGGAGGGGAGCGGAAACGTCTCTTTAAATTGTATGCTGACAGCTATAATTCGTTAGCTAATGCACTGGCATCGTTGCGAGATTTCTTACTGTATGCGAAGCCTGAACATCTCGAAAAATATCAAGACCTGATTAACTCTCATAACCAATCTGTTGCTGAAATTGTGGAAAAGTCCTCTTTGCTATCGGATGATGAACAGAGTCTTTGGTCATTATTTAATGAGATGCAGCAGCTTTATTTCCCACTCGCACAGCAGGTGATTGCAATACGCCAATCTGAGCAATGGAACGGCGTCAATCAAAAAATGGCCACACAACTTATGCCTGCCGTAGATAAAATGACTAACCGTCTTGAAGATGTTATCGCCACTCAACAATCAAAAGCAGAGCAAAGTGGCGAAAGGATGAGTCGTAGCATTAGTAATGTGATTAACGTGTTATTTATCATGATTGCCGTGACTGTTTCAGTTGCTGTTTTGCTTTCCAATTACTTAGGTAAGAATATCGGCCGCAGAGTGAGTCGAATTGGAAAGAGAGCCGAAATTATTGCGGCAGGAGATGTCTCTCAACCAGCACTTTTGTGTGAAGGTAGCGACGAGCTATCTCAGCTTACCGCCGCGATAAACAATATGAACAACTCACTGCGAACGATCGTTCAGGGAGTCAGTACCAAAGCGCAACAGGTCAGTCAAAACATGGATGAGCTTCTGAACTATAACTCAAACACTCGGCAGCAAGTACAGCAGCAGCGAGCAAGTATTGAGCAGGTTACAGTACGTTTGAGCGATGTGGCGCAGTATTCTATGGCGACCGCAGAAAAAGCTGAACAATCTACGCAATCTCTTTTGTTATCACAAAATGAGCTCAAAGAGGGAGCCTCGGCGCTAGAACAAAATAGAAAAAGTATTGATAAGCTTGATCAAACCATACAAAAGGCAACGCAATTGGTGCTCGATCTTAGTCGAGAAAGCGAATCGATTGGGCGTGTGACCGAAGTAATAGAGGGATTAGCGGAACAAACTAACCTTCTGGCCTTAAATGCGGCGATTGAGGCCGCAAGAGCCGGAGAATATGGACGAGGCTTTGCTGTGGTAGCGGATGAAGTTAGGCTGCTGGCGACTCGAACCACTCAATCAACCACAGAAATTAACACTATTATATACGCCATACAGTCAGCGACTGCGGCTGTGGTCAATGAAATTAACATGAGTCAGAACCTTGCCAATGAGGGTGCGGCGCAGACCACCCACGCCTTCAACAAAATGATGGACGTACAAGGAAAAATAACGGCGTTAGATAAGGAAATGCACCAGTTATCCTCGGCGGCCGATCTGCAACAACAATCAACACACCAAATGACTCAATTCATGCAAGAGGTTGTCAATTCGGTGGAAAGTGTGGCAAGTATTAGCCAAATCTCAAACCAAACGTCAGCGCAAGTAAAAGATAATGTCACTGTACTCAATCAAGAAATGGAAAAGTTCAAAATTTAAACGCAAGAGTAGATATTCAATTGAGTTAAAAATAACCAAAAGCACACAAATCTCAACCAATTGAATTTACTTTGTTTATTTACTGTTCGCTTGAACGGGTTTTGATAAAAAATGGGTTTTCTTTTTTGCTAACTGTGGCATAGTGACAGCGTCAATTCGGTGCGCGGGCATCGTATAATGGCTATTACCTCAGCCTTCCAAGCTGATGATGCGGGTTCGATTCCCGCTGCCCGCTCCAATATTCTCGTATTTATCCAGTCTACTAGAAACAAAAAATCCACCCTAGAAAGAGTGGATTAGAGTCGTTCTTTTTAAAAATTTAAACGGGACTGACGCTCTCTGCTTGTGGCCCTTTTTGACCATCAGTGATTACAAAACTCACCTTTTGGCCATCGACTAAGTTGCGGCGCCCTTCACCTGTAATAGCGGAAAAATGTACAAATACATCTTTGCTGCCATTATCTGGGGTAATAAAGCCAAAACCTTTATCTTGGTTGAACCACTTTACAATTCCGTTTACTTTTTCACTCATAATCTTACTCTTGCTATGTTGTTTTGACGTTGCGAAACAGTTGCAACATGAATAACTTAACCAAAGTATTTTGCACAATCTAATGAAGTTTCTGTGAATGTGATGTACGCCTTGTTGAATATCAAATTTTGCGATTTCTATACCAAAATGTGATGCATTAAATCAAGGTAACTGTTCATACTTCAACTCTATTTCTGCCATTTTGTTTAGCTTTATAGAGCGCTTGATCCGCAATTTTTAACACTGCTTCAGGTTTTTCTGAGGCGTAGCTATCAGCAACGCCAATACTAACCGTAATAGAGACAAGATTTGATGGTGTTTTCTGCTCACGCTTCTTGGAACCGAGCTTATCGTCTTTTGGTCTGTCTTCTGCGTTCCTAATGACCATTTGGTACTGTTCAATATCTTTGCGAAGCAAATCTAAGTAGATTGCAGCTTGCTGTGCATTTTTTCCTTTAAATAGGATGGTAAACTCTTCACCACCGTAGCGATAAACACGTGCGTTTCCTTGAGTCAGCAATAAACGGCTAGCAATCAACTTAAGCACATCATCACCAGTGTCATGACCATAGCGATCATTGAACTGCTTAAAATGGTCTATATCTAGCATCGCTATCGCATATTTTTTGCCTAAGTATTTGATGTCAAGATCTAAGGCATGGCGACCTGGGATACCCGTTAAGCGATCAATAAACGCCATTTTATGACCCGCCGAAATTAGATATAAGATCAATAAAACCCCGGCTAGAGAGAAAAGTGTGCTTGAGATATAACTCACGTGGAAAAAAATAAAGGTGACGGAGGAAAGTAAAATACTGGCGTAAATGCTGGTGTCTAAGATCTGGTTTCGCGTGAGCACAAATATTGCGGAGACCCCAATTAATGCCAAGAGGTACATCACCAACAAAAATGGCAATTTCGATATTTTCGGTATAGTTACTAACAAAACCTGGCTAAAATTCTCAAATCCGCCATCACTGACGTACATCAAAGTAACAACGGCCCAAAACATTAACAGCAGCAAAATAGCGATGTATAAGCCATAAGTTTTACTCAATACAGTAGCATTACTTCCTAACGCATAAGGTACTAAACACAAAACGGGTAATAACAAACTTAATAACGAAAGCTCTAGCAAGGTTGTTCCCGTAGAAAGGGGCATCTGTAAGCGCCACTGGATGATTGCGTAGGCCACCATCATCGCTGTCGAGATCATAGCCAAACGCCCTTGCTTAAAAATGTGTCCTAATGCGATTGCTACCGTGAAAAGAATATAAGGCAGGTTACTAGCGAAGCCAATATTGGCGCTAGTGATCAGAATGACGTTTTCCATCCCCAACATAATGGCTATTAGCAACCCTATTGGGAATAAGAATCGAAACCAATGAGATGATACAAAACTTGTCGGCATTAATAATACAAATATGACCTTTGTGGCATTTAAAATTAAAATTGATAATAAGGCCCATAGCATACTTTTATTTAATAGATTGCCAAGCTTTTTGCTAGACTTACTAAATGAAAGCGAGCACTTGAACAAAGTTTAGACGACAACGCATCTAAAAGTTGTATAAAATCACCAAGGTACGCTAAGTTGTTACTGCTAAGTTCTATCTAAATATTTTGATTAGTACGAAGAGGAAGGAGTGTAAGGATGCAAATCAGTGTTGATGTACATAATTACATGGAAACACTTGTCGGACGCGTATTGGCTGAAGATAAGTATGTAAATCACTATGATAATGAGCAGCTTGCCGATCTTGCTTGCTTATCCCTTGCTCAATTGAGACCGATCTATATTCGATACGACATAGATTTTCTCTCTGCGCTACCTGAAGAAAAATTGGTCATACTTAAAGAGAATGCACAAGTTGCCGTTGAATCGGCGGAAAGCATGATCGTTAATGATCGACGTAGACACAGAGAAGATGATATTCCTATCATTCTAGGCCAATTGCGCTTTGACGATAACTTAGAACTAGAGTGGTTCGAGAAGCCGATTATTGAAACAAACAAGTCTTAAAGGAGTTCTTGTGGGATTTTTTTCTCGTTTATTTAATCAAGGGTCAGGCAATGACTCAAAAATGAAGCTTTTAGATCCCATTGAATATAAAGGTTTTTTAATTTACCAAGATGCAATGTCTGAATCAGGGCAATATCGTGTCGCTGGTAAAATTAGTAAAGATGTTAATGGTGAAATATGTACTCACCGTTTTATCCGCTCCGATGTCGTAGCTAGTAAAAGCGACGCTGATGAGCTTATGCTTAAAAAAGCAAAAATGCTCATCGATCAGATGGGCGAGAAAATCTTTTCCTAACATCGTCCAACTTGATAAAAATCATAATGAATATCCTCATTAGTCGATACCCTTATTCATTGAGTAAAATACATGGCTAATATCCTGTTTTTATAGAGCTTTGTGATAAGTGGTTCGACCTCTGCTTTGTTTGGATGTCGTTGTGTTTTTGTCTTTCACCTATGACAATCACTCATTACTTAACCTTATATGTAATAGCATTTTGTATTTTTATTACAAACTGCTTGCAGTTATGCTGGTGGTTAGATAAAAACAGAATAATCATTGTGCCAATAGTCAAGGAATAACTATGCAAATTGGTGTACCAAAAGAGACCCTTACGGGTGAAACACGGGTTGCAGCTTCACCGAGTTCGGTAGCGCAATTAATCAAACTAGGCTTCGACGTCTCCATTGAAACTCAAGCTGGGGTTTTAGCCAGTTTTGATGATGCGGCTTTTGAGGCGGCTGGTGCCACGATTGTTTCGACACAAGATGTTTGGAATTCAGACATTATCTTGAAGGTCAATGCGCCGATTGTTGATGAAAAACAATCGATTGATGAGGTTGCTTTGATCAAAGAAGGGGCAAGCCTAATCAGTTTTATCTGGCCTGCACAAAACCCAGAATTGATGGAACAGTTATCAAGTAAAAAAATCAACGTGCTGGCGATGGACTCAGTGCCGAGAATATCCAGAGCACAAGCTTTAGACGCTTTGTCATCAATGGCTAACATTGCTGGCTACCGCGCTGTTGTTGAAGCTGCACATGAATTTGGCCGCTTCTTTACAGGGCAAATTACCGCAGCGGGCAAAGTCCCGCCGGCAAAAGTACTGGTTGCTGGAGCTGGCGTTGCTGGCCTCGCTGCTATCGGTGCCGCAGGAAGTTTGGGGGCAATTGTACGAGCTTTTGATGTTCGCCCAGAAGTAAAAGAACAAGTTCAATCAATGGGTGCAGAGTTTTTGGAAGTCGATTTCCAAGAAACGGCTGGTTCAGGCGATGGTTACGCCAAAGAGATGTCTGACGACTTTAATAAAAAGGCCGCTGAACTGTATGCAGCGCAAGCTAAAGATGTCGACATCATTATCACGACGGCTTTGATCCCTGGACGTCCAGCCCCTAAGCTGATCACCAAAGAGATGGTCGACAGTATGAGCGCTGGTAGCGTGATCGTCGATCTTGCAGCTGCAAACGGGGGGAACTGTGAATACACGGTTGCCGATCAGGTGATTACAACCGCCAATGGTGTGAAAGTGGTCGGTTATACTGATATGGTTGGCCGCTTACCAACACAATCCTCTCAATTATATTCAACAAACATCGTTAACTTGCTGAAATTGTTATGCAAGGAAAAAGATGGGTCCATCAATATTGACTTTGAAGACGTTGTTTTACGTGGTGTGACGGTCGTGAAAGAAGGCGAAATAACGTGGCCAGCACCACCGATCCAAGTCTCTGCGCAGCCGCAAGTCAAGACCGCACCAACTAGACCTGAACCCAAAAAACAAGAACCCGCTTCTGCGACGAAAAAAATTACTGGCTTAGTTGCTGCCGTTGGCGCTTTTGCTTGGATCGCATCGGTCGCACCTGCGGCTTTTTTAAGCCATTTCACCGTTTTTGTTTTAGCGTGTGTTGTGGGTTACTACGTCGTTTGGAATGTTACTCATGCTTTACATACTCCTTTGATGTCCGTTACCAATGCAATTTCCGGCATTATTGTGGTCGGAGCTTTATTGCAGATAGGTCAAGGGAGTGGTGTGGTCACTTTCCTCGCGTTTATCGCTGTTTTAATTGCAAGCATTAACATCTTTGGTGGTTTTACAGTCACCAAACGTATGCTTGAAATGTTCCGTAAAGACTAAGGGAGTAATATATGTCTGCAGGATTAGTACAAGCCGCATATATTATTGCTGCTATCTTCTTCATCATGAGCCTTGCTGGATTATCAAAGCAGGAATCAGCAAGAGCTGGTAACTACTATGGTATAGCGGGTATGGCTATCGCACTCATCGCCACTATTTTTCGTCCAGATGCGCAGGGCTTAGCTTGGGTATTGCTGGCGATGGTAATTGGGGGTGGTATCGGTATTCATTATGCTAAAAAAGTAGAAATGACCGAAATGCCCGAACTTGTGGCTATTCTCCACAGTTTTGTGGGCATGGCTGCGGTATTAGTGGGTTATAACAGCTATATCGATGCGCCAATTGTACTCGATCACGCTGAACACGTGATTCATTTGGTTGAAGTGTTCATTGGGGTATTTATTGGTGCCGTCACCTTTACAGGATCTATCGTCGCCTTTGGTAAACTGCGTGGAATCATTTCGTCGTCGTCGCTCAATCTCCCTCATAAGCATAAGCTCAACCTCGCGGCCATTGTTGTCTCCACATTATTAATGATTTACTTTGTTAATAATGGTGGCAGCATGTTTGCATTGATTATTATGACTCTGATAGCGTTCGCGTTTGGCTACCATTTGGTGGCTTCGATTGGTGGTGCAGACATGCCCGTTGTGGTATCGATGCTTAACTCCTATTCAGGTTGGGCAGCGGCAGCGGCTGGCTTTATGTTAGCGAATGATTTGCTGATCGTAACCGGAGCACTGGTTGGTTCTTCAGGTGCCATTCTTTCTTACATTATGTGTAAAGCGATGAACCGCTCTTTTGTTAGTGTGATTGCCGGGGGCTTTGGTCAAGATGTGGCTATCAGCGCAGACGTTGAGTACGGTGAACACCGTGAAATAAACGCTGAAGAAGTAGCCGAAATGCTGAAAAACTCTAAGTCAGTGATCATCACTCCAGGGTATGGCATGGCAGTAGCTCAAGCACAGTATCCTGTTCACGAAATCACGGAGAAGTTACGTGCACAAGGCATTAAAGTTCGCTTTGGTATTCACCCAGTAGCGGGACGTTTGCCTGGCCATATGAACGTACTGCTTGCTGAAGCAAAAGTGCCTTATGACATTGTGTTAGAAATGGACGAAATAAACGATGATTTTACTGAAACGGATACGGTTTTGGTGATCGGTGCAAATGACACAGTAAACCCAGCAGCATTAGAAGATCCGAACAGTCCGATCGCCGGAATGCCAGTGTTGGAAGTATGGAAAGCGCAAAATGTCATTGTATTCAAGCGTTCAATGAATACTGGCTACGCAGGTGTACAAAACCCTCTTTTCTTTAAAGATAATACCTATATGCTTTTTGGTGATGCAAAAGAGAGTGTAGACGCCATCTCAAAAGCGTTATAGCATCTACGATTAGGATAATGAAGAAGCCAGCAAAATGCTGGCTTCTTCTGTTTTTGAGCAATCATTATTGACATGGATATAACACGTGCAATGTATTATTAGTTAATAATGTTATATAGTTTTTAATCTAAACCATTAATGAAAATAAAACTTGTTTAAAGCGATTAAGACCTACTTTTGGGCTATTTTAGTTCTAATACCTATTCAAACCTATGCCGATTCGTTGCCAGAACGCATCGACCTTTTTGCGTCGCTTTTTGATTATAGTACCGCTGATGTAAGTTATGATATCCGTACTTTGCAGGTTGATTATCCAACTCGCTTATTGACTCCCGAATCAATGTTACCGCAAACGGCTGAATACCCTTTAAAAGATCTACAGTTGTTATACAAATTATCTCAAAGCTGTACAGGTAAGTTGCCGCTGAGCCCACTCATAACAGAGCCATTAGTCTTCACGAGAGCTATCTGTAAAGGATCTCAATTACCATCGAAATGGTTTGCGAGAAGCGCTTTGATTCACCCAGGAGGTGGAACATATGCGGCTCGTTATGTGAAAAAATACCCTGAGAAATTTGTAGAATTGCAACAATATATGCACATACGAGAGCGCACCAAGGCAAGTGTGGATTCTTTGCTTGGCCGCATCCAAAACATGAATGAAGATACGATCTTAGCACTTATATCAGGTGCAACCATGTTTGTAGAGAACAGCGATCTTTGGCTGAGAAAAGGGGATATGTATTACGTTTTTAACGAAGACGTATGGTTAGACAACGCGAGTAAAGCAGGACTCAGCTATAGCATGGCCTCGGAAAATTCGACCTGTTTTATTCAAAGAGGCAACATTTGTTGGAATGTTGAAGATCATTCCAACGTGTTACGGATAAGTATGGTAATTCTTGTCCTAGCTAACATAATACTTGTATTAGGCTGGTCCCTTTATCGTTGGAATTCAAAACGACAGGAAATGAAAAGTCGTATGTTGGTGCTGCAGATTCTTACTCACGAGCTCAGAACACCCATTGCAAGTCTATCGCTAACCGTTGAAGGATTTCGGCGCGAATTTGAAAGGTTACCATCAACTGTTTACGATGAGTTTAGACGGCTATGCGAAGATTCCAGACGTTTACGGCAACTGGCCGAAGCCAGTAAGGATTATTTACAGTCAGAGAGCAGGCCGCTTGCAACAGACTGGGTACCTTCCGTTGAAGAATGGTTACAATACAAAGTGGAAGAAGAGTTTCGTGAAAGCATAGATCTTGTTATAAACAAAGATATTGCAGCTAAACTGAATGTTTATTGGCTTGGGACATGCATCGATAACTTAATTAGAAACGCAGTAAAATACGGTGTTGCTCCAGTTACGTTAGAGGTAACAACTAAACAAAATTCAATCACGATCAAAGTTACAGATCAAGGTCTGTTAAATCATCGAGATTGGAGAAATTTACGTAAACCTTTTGTCAGCAAAAGTGGCTTAGGTTTAGGTTTGACTATTGTAGAATCAATGGTAGGTCGGATGGGTGGTAAGATGACACTCGCAGGACCGCCAACCACATTTATATTGGAGATCCCCTGTGAAACAGACATTGCTTCTCGTTGAAGATGATAAAAACCTTGCCGATGGCTTATTAGTAAGCCTTGAACAAGCAGGGTATGACTGTTTACATGCAGAAACTATTGCAGATGTTAAACAGCATTGGGACAGTGCAGACTTAGTCATCCTCGATCGCCAATTACCCGATGGCGATTCTGTTCAGCATTTGCCAGAATGGCGTAAAATAAAAGAGTTGCCAGTAATTCTTTTAACCGCACTTGTTACGGTCAAAGACAAAGTGGCCGGATTGGACGCGGGGGCAAATGATTACTTAACCAAGCCTTTTGCCGAGGCTGAATTATTTGCACGAATTCGAGCCCAGCTTCGTTCACCAGAATCAGAAGGGCAGGATGACACGAAAGTGGTTACACCCAATCTTGTTATTGATAAAGCCACAAGAGAAGTTTTTTTTAAAGAAGATTCAATTACCTTAACGCGTACTGAATTTGACTTACTCTTATTTTTAGCAAGCAATCTCGGGAGAGTGTTTACGCGTGACGAATTGCTTGATCATGTATGGGGTTATAACCACTTTCCAACGACAAGAACCGTAGATACCCACGTGTTGCAATTGCGCCAAAAACTTCCAGGCTTAGAGATTGAAACTTTGCGCGGTGTTGGATACAAGATGAAAGCGTGATGCAGAAATCTCGTTTACTATTGGTAGGCATAGCATTTGTGACTATTCCTACCAAAGCACAAAATGTTGAGTGGTTTGATCAAATCACACCGCTTACCCAAGCGCATCAGAATCTTTTAAATAATAATTTAGAAGCAATGTTTAACTCACTTGTAGAAGTGTGGCAGCTTGAACATAACAAAAACATTCAGAGCCATCTCAATGAATTATTATTACAATCATTAACCGTTGATTGCGGTAAAAGTTTAGACAAAAAACCACTCCCTGAATGGCTTAAATCAATCACCATTAATAGGCAAGAGATCCAGAGCCCAGGAAGAGATGCATTTCATGTTGATATAGAAGTGGACGCTGAAAAACCACTTGCTGATATTAGGCTGGCGCAGTGGGTCGATAAAAGTTTATCAACCGATAGTTTATTAACGACCACTTCGAGTGACAGCGTCACTGGAAAGACACATTACTTAAAGCGTTATAATCTCAATAGTAAAATTACAATGGGTTTATACCGTCTTGATATAACAGCCAAAGATCAGCAATCTTGGAGCGCATGGATTGTGCTTGGTGAACCCAAAGCAAAGCAAATTGTACGTTGGGCTTCGAAAGATCAATGGAAAATTGAAAAAAAAGCGCTACTCAATCCATATTGTCCTTTACCTGAACTCAATGTATCGCTGTATGATTACATCGATGGAAAATACTCTGAAATATGGAGTCAACGCTACGAGTCTGAGTATCCTAATGAACTTGAAATCACTAATTTAGCTGCAGACCGTTATGTACTAGCGGTATCAATGACTCAACAACGTTGGCAAGGGCCGATTATCATTGAGCAATCTCAAGTAATCAGTAAAACCTACGATGTTTCAGTAGATGAATAATTAAAGATAATAGACAATATGCCGTTATAGACATAAAGGAAACGACACGTTTATAACATTATGAAAAATTTCATTAAAATACTCCCACTTGCAGTCGTACTTACACCCTCTTTCAGCTTCGCAGCCAATTATGCAATAGAGGCGCGAGGGGATGCGATGGGTGGTGTAGGGGTTGTATCTGCGAACTTTCTCACTGCTCCATTTTATAACCCTGCACTTGTGGCTATTTATCGTCGTAACGATGACGTAGGTATGATCGTTCCCAGTTTCGGGATTTCTTATAATGATGAAGACCACATGGTCGATGATTTAGACAGCATTTCAAGCTTCATAGAAAAAAAAGATTACACAAATACTGAACAGCTGCAGAAAAGTTTAGATAATTTACAAAATGATAAACTAAAAGCCGAAATTGGCGGTGTTGTCGCCTTTGCCATTCCTAACCAATTTATAGCGGCTAATTTATTCGCCAAAGCCTATACCGAAACGTTTGTCACTCCTGATATTTATAGCGGCGAAAATACTGCGTCATTAACTCCTGAGCTACAAACTGTCGAAAACGCAGAGCTCAGCGCAGTGAACGCTGTTTCCGTTGGGGTAACAGAAGTGGGTTTCTCGCTAGCCAAGTACCAAACATTTTTAGGCCAACATATTGCCTTTGGTGTAACACCTAAACTTCAACGCATCTACACCTATGTATATTCAGCAAGCGTAACCGATTACGATATCAAAGATGCACGAGATAATGGCCAAGGTGAAACCATGTTCAACCTTGATGCCGGCGCATTGTGGTTTTATGGGCCTTTAAGAGTTGGATTTTCCGCAACCAATTTAGTCAAGAGAGACATTCAAACTCAATCTTACACTAAGAGTCTTAAGAGCCAATTCGGTAAAACACG
This sequence comes from Vibrio sp. B1-2, assembly GCF_963888445.1. Classification (NCBI taxonomy): domain Bacteria; kingdom Pseudomonadati; phylum Pseudomonadota; class Gammaproteobacteria; order Vibrionales; family Vibrionaceae; genus Vibrio; species Vibrio sp. B1-2. The sequence continues at coordinate 19,615 of NZ_CAWPJH010000022.1, read as the reverse complement.
AGACATCAATATTGGCTACGCATACCAAATGAGGCCACTTTATACAGTAGGCGTAGGCATTGTTGCAGACTATGCCACATTAAGCGTGGATTATGATCTTAATGAAGAAGAGCGCTACACTAATTTTAATGACAATACACAGATGATTCGAGTAGGTGGTGAAATCGATATCATGCGTCAGTTAAAATTAAGAGCAGGATATAAGAAGAACTTAGCATACGATAATGTTGATGGAACAATCACAGCAGGGGTAGGGATCTCACCTCTCAATCTCTTCCAACTGGACATTGGAGCTAGCTATACAAACGATAATGCGATGGGAGCTTACATAAATTTCCTTGCTAGTTATTAACTCGATCTCTATAGTCAGGCTCCTAATCAACCGGAGCCTTTTTAAATGTTTGATGATATTCCAACTTTATCTCACCAAGAACAGCAAGAAGCTGTTGAGAAAATTCAACAACTAATGGCTCAAGGTATCAGTACCGCAGAAGCCATAAAAATCGTTGCATCCCAAATTAGAGCAGAAAAATCTGCAGATAAAACGAATTAATTCTCAACCTAACTATTTCCATTGCATAAGAGCGTTCACTCATTAGTGGACGCTTTTTTGTATCGAGAAAACCCCCAGCTAGGCTGGGGGTTCCGTAAAGCTTACGGCTATAAGTCAGTTATAACCCCTTTCAATTTGATAAAAACGTCTTGTGGTCTGGCAACTGTAAGAGTTAATTAAGAATTAAAAGGGGGTCCCAATTGGGACGAAGAGAGCTTAGCGCACACGCGATGGAATTGTAAATATCATGTGGTTTTTGCACCTAAGTACCGAAGGCCGGTGTTCTACCAGACCTCGCCGGGATATCATCCAAATGCTCACCAACGAGCAAGTGGGTAGCGTATATTCTCGAGTGTTGGTGCTTTCAGCGATGTTCTGTTTAACCGGTTTTGTAGCAAAACTTGGCCATTGGTCTAAGTATTTGAGTGAACTTAGCTGATCAGATAATTTAGTTCCATGATTTAGGAAATAAAGCCATTTTATGTAGGATTTTTCTGGGATTATGAGTTGTCTATTGTCTGCTTTTACTGATGGTTATATCGTTAAGTGAATGAAATCTAGTCTAGGAATCTCGGAATGATAACCAATAACATAAGTAATGCTCAACTCAGCGGCATTGAGCAGAACGCTCCTCAAGTCGGTCCCCAAAAAGTCGAGGCTTACCTTGCAACGATTGAGAAAGCCCAGAAAGACCTTGAAAAAATCGATCCTGCCATTGCATCAGTCGATGAGCAATCAGCAGATTCTGAAGTACTGGCTATGGTAGCGGCTCATCAAAAACAAGTTGTCCAGTCTATGGTGGGTAGTAATCCTGAGGATGCTATTGCATTGACACTAGCGGCTGGTATCGAAGCATGTAGTGCTCGACTTGAAGCGATACAGCAGCAAGCTATGGGCTTAGGTGTATTTGTAGATTCCATGGAAGCGATGTGGGAAGACATATCAAAAACATCACCATTAACAGGGTATGCGTTAGAAGACGCTTTTCAACTAGTGCTTATGGATGTATTGATCCACATTGACGATTACAATTTAACTGCGGATGAAAAAGATGCCCTTCAACGTTTTATGGAATGTGGTGGTTCAGGGATGCATGGTTCTCATGAAAACTATGATCAATATGAATTTGTTGCTGACCTTCCTGGACTTTTTAACAAAATTCATGACCACGCACCCAAGGACAGTTTTGCTTATACAATTACTGATTCTATGAAAAATAATTCTGGTTGCCCTGGGGCTTTAGTAACGCAATTTCAGGATAATTGGGGTACTGCTAGTGAATGGTATTCTAACTGGACTAATGGCATAGGCGATGTCTCTCCAATTATGCGTATGGCATTACTCTCTAGTGTGCTGGCTGATTCATCTGTGGAAATCTCCAGCGACGAATATAATATGTTTCTTACTGGTAGCCTGTCTGATATTGATACCTTTATGAACGAAAAGTACGGTAAAAATACCATTGAATACATTAACGAGGATCTTGCTATGTGGAACTATTACTTCGATCCTAGTGAGAATCCAGTTACCGGTTTTGGTATGAATTTCCATTCTTCTAGTGGAATGCAGGTAGACTACTTCACTGCATTATCAGAGAATTTACCTTCTCGACCTCTCACCGACGAGGAGCTGAAAGAAGTCAACCGTATCGGTGATCAGGTAAGAATGCTGCAAGAGACTCTCAAATATTGGTTGCAAATTTGCCGAGACGAGCTAGTGGCCATTGCACGTAACATCTAGTTCAGAGCGGTCAATTAGGTCGGTCGAAATAAAAATGGGTTGTGGCATCTGAAACACATTCAAGCATTCAAGCATTCAAGCATTCAAGAGGGACTGCCAACGCGTGGCGGCTTTAGTGCAAGTGTTTACAGTGGGTTTTTTAGTTCGGCGGTGCGTTGTTAAACACCGCTGTAGCTTCAAGTAGGAAGAGAATATAACAATCTAGAGTTACGGATGTGATGAAAATTACCATTTTTCTGTATTCACGCTCTTTTTGAACTGAGTCGCTAAAAACGTTAGCAATACGTTAAAAGCTGTCTATATTTTTCCAGTCTGCTAGAATCGCGTTGTTTATATTTTAGCCTTTAATTTTACACACTTATCGAGGTTTTATATGGAGCTTGGATTAATCATCGTTTTTATCGTGGCTGCAGCGGTCATGGTTAAGAAAGAGATGTCAGAAAATAAGAAATAGACTCACTCATTGATAACTTTTCTACCCCTTTTTAAATGAATGTGTCTCAAAGCCAGTATTAAACTGGCTTTGTTATTTCTACGATTTTTGGTTCCAAACCAGTTCTCCTCGTCTATTTTCCATCCCGTCAGAGATACCACAACGATGATAAATAAGGCATACTCGTTATTGCATACTCACTGCAATTTCACCAAAGGATGTCCATTTTGCAAAGTCCAATTACCTTAGAAGCGCTTCATATTTTAGATGCGATTGATAGACGAGGCAGCTTTGCTGCGGCGGCAAATGAGCTAAGCCGTGCACCATCATCGCTGAGTTATCAGATCCAAAAATTGGAACAAGATTTAGATATCACTATTTTTGACCGTTCAGGGCATAAAGCGACGTTTACTGAAGCCGGCTTGCTCATTCTTGAGCGGGGTAGAGCCATTTTATCGGCGACAGAAAAATTGGTGAATGACGCAACCTTGTTAGCGAATGGTTGGGAACTGGATTTGACGGTCGCATTTGACGGTATTATCCCTATTCATAATTTTTTCCCAATGGTTGAAGCGTTAGGTAATGTCAGTAAAACACGAATCCGTCTTCAAGAAGAAATTTTAGCGGGGTGTTGGGAGTCACTTTCAACCGATCGAGCCGATTTGCTGATTTGCCCACGTATCGATACGTTACCACAAGATGTAAAAGCAGAAACCATAGGAACTATGTCAATGGTTTGGGTAGCGGCCAGCTCGCATTACGTGCACAAACGAAGCGGTGCATTTGATGAAGAAGCAAGGCAAAAGTATCGAGTGATTGCGATTGCCGATACCGCGCGTGACCAGCCTGCAATGAGCGTGAATATTTTGCAAAAACAACCGCGTTTGACGGTAACTAATTTCAGCGCAAAATGTGCCGCTTTAGTGGAAGGGTTAGGCATTGGCACATTACCGAAACAGATAGCAGAACCATTGATCGCCGCAGGTAAACTGAAAGCAATCAGCGGATCTGAAGAAAAATCGATGCAGATCATTATGGCATGGCGGCGTAATAAAATGGGCGAAGCAAAGTCGTGGTGTGTGCAATACCTCAAGAAAAACTGGACGCTAAGTTAAAATTTTGGGCGGATCGCAGTGATCAAACCTGATCGCTACGGCTTTATTCTGGTTTATTTAAGATCAAAACCATATCTGCCGTCCCATCTTCGAAATGCACTTCAATCTCAAAACCTAATTTTTGCGCTAGCGTCAACATGCCTCGGTTGGTTGGCATGGTCATGCCGGAAATTTGTAAGGTTCCTTTCAAGCGACAATAGTCGATGATTTTTTGCAGCAAGATTTTACCTAAACCTTTTCCTTTTAAATCCGAACGGATCAAGATGGCGAACTCAGCATCGCTATTCTCAGGGTTAATGAGTGCTCGTGAAACGCCAATAATACTCTCTTGATCATTGGTATGATCCACTGCGACAAAAGCCATTTCTCGGTCATAGTCAATTTGAGTAAAATTGGCTAAGGCTTCATGGTTAAACTCGCCGACATCCGAAAAAAAGCGTTTGTACAAATCTTCTTTTGATACGTTACGGATAAACTCTGCATGATACGGCTCATCTTCGGGCAAGATTGGGCGTAAGGTAATGGCCGAGTTGTCCTTTAGGATCACATTTTCTTCAAACTCACTTGGATAGGGGCGGATAGCTAATCTACTTTGTCCGTCGCCTTGGTAATCTTTTAGGACTAAGTTGGCATCCAATATAGTGAATTGATTGCCACTGACTAAAACCGGGTGAATATCTAATTCATCTATTTGTGGACATTCAATAATCATCTGCGAGATACGAACTAAAAACTCAGATAACCCATCAATATTCATTGGCTCTGGTAGTTTTTGCAGCCGAATTTTCCCGCTGCGTATTGCTCTGACAATCAGATAACGAGCGAGCGTCATATTCAGTGGGGGTAGTGCGGCGGCGGCATCGATTGATTCATCCCATTCGGAACCACCTTGTCCCAGTAAAATGACCGGGCCAAAGGTTGTATCAGTAATCACTTTGATCCTGAGCTCTTCGCCGCCAGCGAGCTTTGCCATTGCCTGAACCAATAACCCATGAATATTAGCGGAAGGATACGAGATCTGCGTACGATCCAATATCGCTTGCGCTGCGCTTGCCACTTCGTGGCGGTTGCGTAGATTGAGCATCACGCCTTGCACATCTGATTTATGCGTAATATCGGGCGAACGCAATTTCACCACGACTGGGTAACCAATTTGCTCGGCAATATGTACCGCTTCACTGGCATCAGAAGCTATCCAAGTTGGTAATACGTTAAAATTAAAACATTTAAATAGCTTGCCTATTTGGTGTGTATCAAGGTGGCGGGTAGGGTGTATATCCAGTTGCTCCGCTATCCATTGCTGCGCGCTGTGTATTTCTGACACGTGAACGGGTTCTGCGGTCGTCGGCGTTTCCATTAGTTGCTTTTGATTTCGACGGTACTCGACTAAGTGCATGAATGCCACTACTGCACTTTCTGGCGTTCGATAGGTTGGAATGCCCGCTTGGGTAAATATTTGTCTAGCCGGGCGCGCGGTAAGTTCACCTGACCAATTGGTTAGGATGTTAAAACGTTTATGGCGAGGGTGCGCTTTAATCGCGTCGACCACCGCTTGAGCGGTTTGCTCAGACTGCGCAATCGCAGATGGGCTGTGCATAATGAGAATGGCATCGGTTTTATCACTATCTAGCAGCACATTTAGTGTATTAACGTAGCGAGTATGATCCGCATCACCCACCATATCGACCGGATTACTGTGAGACCAACTTTTAGGCAGGCACTGATTTAGTTTTTGATAAGTAGACTCTTCAAGATCGGCAAGCTTTCCGCCTCGATCTAACAAGGTATCGACGGCCATAATAGCTGGCCCGCCACCATTGGTAATAATAGCAAGACGTTCACCTCGTAATGGAACGGAGTGAGTGAGTGTTTCAACAGCGGCAAAGAGTTCATGGGTATTATTCACCCGTAACATACCCGTGCGTTGAATTGCGGAGTCATAAATAATGTCGAGTGTATTGTCTCCACCAGTATGTGCTTGCGCCGCTTTACGTCCAGCAAGCGTTCTTCCTCCTTTTAATACTAAGATTCGCCGGTTACGTGACGCGGCACGCGCTGCCGACATAAAACGGCGAGCATCCTTAATCGTATCAACATAAAGCAAAATGGCTTGGGTGTGTCTATCCGTGCTCAGGCAATCAAGCAAGTCAGAGAAATCGATGTCGCTGGCATTACCAAGAGAAATAAATGCTGAAAATCCGATTTCTTTGTCATTTGCCCAATCTAAAATCGTGGTACAAACCGCTGCAGATTGTGAAATAAAGGCAATGTTACCTTTTAAGGCTGTGACAGGAGAAAACGAAGCGTTGAAATTTAACCAAGGTAGGATCAGCCCTAAGCTATTGGGGCCCAAAATGCGCATTCCTGCCGATTTTGCAATTCTAGAACATTGGGCTTGGATTTCGACTCCTTGAGCATCTTCAGTATACATATCAGATGAAAGTACGATGACGGAGCTGATGCCTTTATCTGCCAATTGCTTAAATAAGGTGACGTTGCGTGTTGCGTGCGTGCATAAAATCGCAATATCAGGGACGATAGGCAGAGATGCGATACTTTTGTAGGCCAATACGCCACAGACGGATGGATAATAAGGCGTGACAGGCATAATCGCACCATCGAAGCCTCCTTGAAGTAGGTTCTTCATCACGATATTGCCAGCACGAAGCGAGCGTACTGATGCACCAACAACCGCGATCGATTTTGGTTTCAGGAATGGATTTAAATTGTTCATGTTGATGAACCTTTCACTCACAAATTACCGTTAGCTTAGCGAACAAATGCTATCCTTGTTCACTATATTGGTTTGATTGTGATCATTACGTCGTGAAACAACTGCGACTTTGTGCCATAAATCACAGTACAAGGTTATATAATCACAAAGCGAGCTTGATTCTGAGCGTCGCTATCGGCATGATTTATAGTAATTTCTACTTAAGGCGTTGAACAATTCATGAAAAAAATCACAATTGTCGGTTTATCAGTGCTTCTGGCTGCCTGTGCATCTGATACATACATTACCGATGTCACCTCTGAAAGCCATCGTGAAGAGTACAAAGTTGCTCCGGTTCAGCAACCAGTAGTCGCTCAAGAAGGCATGGCTACTGGAATTTCTGAGAGCAATGTCGAAACGAATGTGGTGAAGATGTCTCCTAACGATACAGAGAAAAAAGTCGTTAAGATGAGCCCTCAAAGCAAAGCCGCAGTAGCGCTCATTCCACCGACAGCTAAACAGACGGCAATGAATCCGCGTTTTGGCTACACCATTCAGGTCGTTGCTGTTGGATCACAGAATAAAGTTGATCAGTTTGCCAGTAAACTGCCCAATTCTGACGGCCAACCTATTTGGGAAAATTATAAAGTAGTGAATGGAACCAAGTGGTACACCGTACTTTATGGTGACTACGCAACTCGAGCCGATGCTGTTGAAGCAATTAAAACACTGCCAACCGAGTTTCAAGCAATGAAACCTTTTGCCAAAAGTATTGATACCATCAAAAATTCGGAATTTCCGACACTCAATAAGTTGAACTGATTCTGGATTTTATCGCGAATAAATGATCAAAGGGGCTTATGCCCCTTTATTGCTTATAACTTAGCCTGTTACAACAGTAAAAAGGTTTTCCTTGGCTAAAACCGTGTAACTTCACACTGAATTGATTATCATGCTTTATAGTTTATTCGTCAGCAGCATGGACAGATTTTAATGACTCAAACAACAATTCTATTATTATGTGGTGGCGGTTCGTCAGAACATGAAGTTTCACTTGTGTCAGCCAACTATTTACAAGCACAACTTGAAAAAACAGAAGGTTTTCAAGTTATTCGCGTCGAAATGCGACCCGATGGTTGGTACAGTGAAAAGGGCGATCTGAGTTTCTTAGATACGAATGCTGCAACATTGAATACCAATGGTGTCGCCGTCAATATCGATTTTGTGGTTCCTTGCATTCATGGTTATCCAGGGGAAACGGGCGACATTCAATCGATGCTCGAGCTGGCTGGCATCCCATATTTAGGTTGTGGTCCAGAAGCCAGTGCTAACAGTTTTAATAAAATTACATCTAAGCTTTGGTACGATGCGCTGGGTATTCCTAATACACCTTATCTTTTTCTTTCAGAAAATAATGCACAAGCGCATCAGCAGTGTAATCAGGCTCTGGAAAAATGGGGAAGTGTGTTTATTAAAGCGGCGAGACAAGGCTCATCTGTTGGTTGTTACAAAGTCACCGAGGTTTCCCAGCTCAACAGCGCAATCGATGCGGCTTTTAGCTACTCGGAACAAGTTCTGGTTGAAAAAGCAGTGAAACCTAGGGAATTAGAAGTTGCCGCTTATCAGCTTGATGGTGTTTTATATCTTTCTAAGCCGGGTGAGATCATCGCACCAGAAGACGCATTTTATACTTATGAAGAAAAATACAGTGCGACTAGCCATTCGATGACTGAAGTACAAGCTCAGAATTTAACAAGAGATCAATTAGAAATGATAAGTGATTGTGCTGCTAGGGTTTTTACCCACATGAAGCTTAGGCACCTTGCACGTATTGATTTCTTTTTAACCCCAGAGGGAAACATTTATCTTAATGAAGTTAACACCTTCCCAGGCATGACTCCCATTTCAATGTTTCCTAAAATGTTAGAGCATAATGGGCATAGGTTTCATGAATTTCTAGCCAACTGTGTGACAACGTCACTCAATCAAAAGGTTTAATGACCTTAAATTTCATCCGTTCACTTTCTGCAATGTCGAGCTTACCAATGTATTGAGCTGGCATTGCAGGGCTTAACCATCGTCCAAATTGCTGAATATCTTGAGTTTTATAACCTTGTTTAGCCAGTTCTTGAGCCGCACCAACACGGGTTGATTGGCCTGAAAACCTCAATTCAAATATGCCTAAACGTTGCCCTGCATGACGTAAGATACGGAAAATAGACGCATCATTTAAAGATCTATTTGAAATATTGCCATGGCGATCGATTGAACAAAATACAATGTTCGACTCTTTATTGAGTAATTGTAGCCACTTTTTAAGTGCAAGAGAGGCCGATTCAGAAAGATAATAATCGACATTTCCCACGATGATCTTCATTTGCCCATCCACAGTTAAGATTTGGCCTGTACTTAGTTTTTTAAGCTCACTTCGTTTCAAAGCACACTCAAACATCACATAATAGATGGCAAGATCGCGGATATCCTTTTTGTGAGGTGAATGGATAAGTTGTATATCTAGTGCTAATAAATGTTTTTTCGTTAACGGTGTCGCTTGCTTAGCATCATCACCTTTCTCTCCTTTAAGACGAAACAAAGAAAGTTGAGTGAGTCGGTTTTGCGTGGGGTCTTTCATCGAAAGTAGGTGATGGATGATACCAATGGTGACCATGTAACGTCTGATAGTCGCGTATTTTCTCACTCGAGCTTCCGTTTCGATAAATTGCCTAACAGCTGTTGTTGAGCTTGGAAGAGGACTAACACATCTTATTTTGCAAAATGTAACAAAATGATTCCAATCTTTAGTCATGGCCAAAGCGGAGTTCTTCGAATATTGCCAATGTGTCAAATGTTGAAATTGTTCAAAGCAAACTGTGTCGGAAAATTCGGTAACCTTTTGTTTTAAAATCATAGGATCTGTGATGAGAGGGATGTTTTTTTTCATCTTGATGCACTATAACAATATGGTTTATCGATAAATATACTTGATAACGGTGAAGATACAATTATTATTTAACTAACCTATAATTAAAAAGACCAATAACATATGGCTATAGCGACGTATCGAGGATTTACCCTTACATCTGCGCCTAACTCTACAGATATATGGCAAGTTAAGATCAAAAACCATGTTTTGACTGGTAACCTTGCGGCAGTAAAAAAAAGCATAGACTGGTGGTGTGATACTGCCTCTATCATTGATCCTAGAGAGTTCAGTGCGGTAGGTAAGAAGAGAGAAGCTCCAAATGGTAAACAAGAGCAATTTGGCGGCTTTACACTGAAGAATGATACAGGTGAGCTCAATGGGTGGTATTGCTTTTTCAATGGTCGCTTAATCAAAGGTTCAAAAGTGGCTATTCAAAAACATATCGAAGCTTATTTGCTTGCAAAACAGAAAGCAGAACAATTAAAGAAGTAAATGATTTATGACACTTGTATATTCTACGGATTTAGGCCGTATCAAAGCTGATCCTGAAGTTATAGAACGCCCTAAAGGAGATGGAGTGGTTAGAATCCATCGCCAAACAAAAGGGCGAAAAGGGAAAGGCGTGAGTATCGTGACCGGCTTGGATTTAGATGATACTGCACTAAAGCTATTCGCGGCAGAACTCAAGAAAAGTTGTGGGTGTGGTGGCTCAGTAAAAGATGGTGAAATAGAAATCCAGGGTGATGCTCGAGACAAAATTAAAGCTTATTTAGAAAAGAAAGGTTTCATAGTTAAACTAGCCGGAAATTAACGTATTAATAACTAGAATGAAATCTTCGATTATCAGACTAGTTATTAGGTATTTTATGGTAAATACTGATTATGTTTAATGGCTACATCCCTAGAAAGCGCATAAAGGCATGGCGCTTTCATTTTGTCATTATTTATTGAACATAAGATATATAATGCGCACTTTAGTATTATTAAATTGAAGTAGAAGCAAAAATGCCAAGCGTTGAGAATCCCTCTTAAATTGCTTGTTATGTTACTTGAACCCAAATGGATAACGCTACTTACCTGCCAAGTCATGCGTTACTATTATGGGAACAATTATATCTACCATTTCTTCCATTTGTTCGTCTGAAAATGGAGGTCCATTACGTAGGACCTTATCAATCTGAACCAAGTAATCGGATGAAAACTCAGTATCATCCGTTTCATCTTGCCCATATATGTCTTCAATTAGTCCATCTAATTCAGCTTCGATAAAGTCTTTAAGTGAAGAAACATTATTACGTCCTAAACAAGATTTAATTTCATTCCTAATTCTTACTTCTTCTTGATTTGTCAATTCAAACTCCTAGTTGACTTGGTAACATAACGCCCGGCTAAGGGGTTGACAACGCACCGCCGAACTCAAAAAACACACCGTAAACACTGAACTTTAATTTTGTACTAAAGCCGCCACGCGTTGGCTGTCCCTCTTGAAGCGTTTGTTAGCAATCTTGGATTCAAGTACGAAGTGCGACACCTCTGAACATAAAAACAGTAAGGTGCGATAATCATGAAGTTTGCTCCCGCCAAGAAGTAAAAAACATGAAATACACACACCTCACTGAGATTGAAAGGTATATAATTTCTGCGCTCAGAAAGCAAGGGATCAGTACCGCAAAAATAGCTAAACAACTGGGGCGTCACAAAGCCACTATCTATCGAGAAATTGAACGTAATTGTCGTTACAACAAGTTCTTCGATAGGTACTCTTATCAACCAGAGCGAGCACTGCAAATGGCGCGCAACCGGCTTAGTCGTTCACGGCGAAATAAACGCTATACCAAACTTGACTTCAGACTACCTGAAGCCTTGCTACGACTGGATTGAAGTCCTGACCCAATCGTCTGAGAGGCTATCCAACAATGAGCCACGAGCTCATTTATCAGCACGTTTGGAACGACAAAACTCTCGGTGGAACGCTATGGAAACACCTACGCCAATCCACCAAGAAAAGGCGTAAAAGGTACAACTCAAAAGACAGTCGAGGACGGCTGGCAAATAAGCGTCATATTACCGAAAGGCCTGCAGACGCTGAGCATCGAAAAGAGCCTGGCCACTGGGAAATTGATACCGTCGTGGGTCGCGGAACCAAGCACTGTATCGTCACTTTAGTCGACAGAATGACTGCCTACACTTTTATTGGGCAAATGGACGATAGAACAAGCGAATCACTCAACGTAAGAATGAGCAAAATCATGACCCGCTCTGACTTACCTTTTAAGACGATAACTTCGGATAACGGCACTGAATTTCATGGTTATGCACAACTAGGAAAACATCATAACTGCCTGTTTTACTTTGCAAATCCATACCATTCATGGGAGCGAGGCACTAATGAAAACACCAATGGTTTGATACGACAATACTTACCAAAACGAACCTCCATGTCACACGTGACACAGAAGCTCTGCAATGAAATTGCACACAAATTAAATACGCGCCCACGCAAAAGACTTGGGTATAGAACACCAACGGAGTATATTCATGCGCATCTGTAAAAAGTGTCGCACTTCAAACTTGATACTAAGAAAGGCCTCTTCATCCTTGCTAGCTTTTTAGTTGAGTCATTAAGCTCAGCAAGCATCTCTGAACTCATAGAATTAATTAGCTCGGATTGAAATTCTAGTTCATCTAACTGAATCGTTATGACGTTCTCGCACACTTCATCAATTAGAACAGCTCGGATAGGACAAGCTTTAGTCAGTTCAACAAACCTATTATCAAAAGAAGCAAAAAACGGGATACAGAAATCTCCTTCATAACTCTTTGATGCCATAGTCTCTTGATATCGAAGCGCAAAAATGTCCCACGACATACCCCTCAATTTTCCCTTGGTTTTCTTACCAATTTGGCTCACAGGGTCGAAAAATCGCAAACTCTTCCCATATTTCATCAACTTCCAAGCATAGTACAATTCCGTTTTTGGGAACTTCTCTAAGCCCAATATACAAAACTCTATCAATTCACCTAGATTAGATTCAATGCTGGCAGTTTTATTCTGCTTGAGGAGCACTGCCTTCAATAAAACAACATAAAGCAACATTCTCCGTTGCTGAAAGCCTTTAATTTCTGGGCTAGAGTGAAAGGCATAAAGAGTATCAATAGTCCTCTGTCCAGCCTGCGCTCTAGTCTCATTAAAAATTGGATTCTTTATACAAAACGACTCTTTTTCATAAACCAAATTATCAAAGCGTTTCAATGCCCTAATTGTATTAAATGGTCTGTGATTTTCAGGCTTCATGGAGTCATAATAATTTTCTATTATGAAAAATGAGTAGTCGAAGTTAAAGCCACTATCAGCGCCTTCCTTGATGAGTCGAACCAACTTTTAAAAGTCCTGCTCTGATTTATCAAGATCTTTACCATCCTCCCATATACGAAAACGTTCAGCTGCGTTTGAATCTAAACTAAGAGAGTAATCAATGGGTAATTTAATCTGCCCTTCATTCCACGTTCTGTCATACAACTCATCAGAAAAAATAGTAATCCGGAGCCATAAAAGTACTTTTTAAGTGTCGGACACTCATCTTCTATAGATTTTAGAGACATATTAGCAAAATCACCTTCAAGGTGATTTGTTGAATATATTAGTTTAAAACCATGAAATGTATCTCTATTAGGCTCGATTAAATCTGAAAAACTTAGCTCAGTATCGTGATGCACTACTAAGTTAAAAGCTAGTTGTAATCGGTCAAATCGCTCTTTTCTTGTTTCCACTTAACACTCCATTTTTGAATGTATTGCTAACGCCCAATTAAGTAGCCCAAAACGCAACGACCAACTTTCCGCACAACGCCGTAAACACTAAACTCAACGCAAAACGAAAATGCCACGCGTTGAGGGTTTGCTTGAATTGTTTGTTATATTCGTAGCCTATTGATTAAAAAGCTGTTCTACCATTTTCATTGGTAAGAACATACGAATACGCCCATTATGTTCACACAATACTTCAAAACCAAACTTCGTATAGAACGCTTGAGCGGAATCTGTCAGACAGTCCACAACAATTGCGTATACCCTCATGTGGTGATTCACTTCCCACAAGTACTTCAGTGCGCGAATTAGACTAATTTTTCCGAGCCCAGAGCCATGATACTCTTTGTGCACAGCTAATTGAGCCAAAAGAAAAACAGGGATTGGATACCTAGGAAGTTTCTTTGCTAGTTGTACTGGCAATGTTTCTCGACTGATTGAACTCGGTGCAACACTATAAAATGCACAAATAGCGAATTTTTGATTTAACAGTGGTTGAGCACTAGGTAAAACCATTGTTCGGCTAATACCTGCTTGCATGTGCTTTGCAGCTTGAGTTTTGATAAATGTGTTTAGCTCTTGCTCTCCACAGTCAAATGAATCGCGGTCATGCTTTGACTTACTAAGTTCTACAAACTCTTTACCCCAACTCACTTGATACCACTCTTATCTGTAAATTTAACCGCTTCAAGCAAAGCTTGATTCGGTGCTTTTACTTTATTACATGCAGCCATAAATTCGTCAAAAACACTGTCTTTAACCATAATACTTTCATGCTCCTCAATAACATGAGTCGCATCTTCGTCCATAAGTCTCACTACATATTCAGTGAGACTTTTTAAACCAAGTAAAGCCGATGCTTTTTCGGCTTTTGCCTTGATCTCTTCATCAAGGCGGATATCTAAACGTGCCGTTGCCATAACCCCTCCAACGTACGGATACATTCCGTAACCTGATTGATTATAATGCAAACTTAAAGCATATTCAATTAGTACGGAAAGTTTACGGAACGAGAGAGAATATAACGCCAGGCTAAGGGGTTGACAACGCACCGCCGGACTCAAAAAACACACTATAAACACTGAACTTCAATTTTGCACTAAAGCCGCCACGCGTTGCCAATCCCTCTTGAGCCGTTTGTTATGCAAATTCAATGAGATAAACTGAATTTACACGGCCAAAAGCCACAATTGCAATGGTTGAGTGATTCAAGAATCAACCCAAGCAAGAACTGTGATAAATGAGCCGCCAAAACAAAGTCCACCTTTCAGCAACAAACCAAGCTTTTGTGTCAGGAAAGCTTAACGAGCGAAAACTTCAGCAAGTACAAAATGCTCGATAAACTTGTCCTTTCCACACTTTGCGCCAGCTGAATTGGCAGCAAACCAACGCTAAAAATGATTGAGGCAAACCAAGAATCTTGTCTGTTTTACGGTTTGAGTTAACCACGAATCTGAGGGTGAAAAAGTTCATTTACCGACAACACAAAACGAATAGCCGGAGAAATCCCAAAAGATTGAGCCCCTAAATTTACCTGAGTTGCATAACGCCGCGTTAAGGGGCGCAGGCACGCAATACAAAAGTTGCCGCATAACACCTTAACCACTAAACAAACTGCAATCCGAAAATGCCACGCGTGCCAAGTCCCTCTTGAACGCTTTGTTATGCTTAAGCTTCAATAACTTACGTTTTGCCTGAACCAAGATTAACTCGACTTTGATTCATAAACAAAAACCAAAACGTAGAAAACCGAAACAACTCATAGTTTTGAAAAACATACTTCGAATTTCGGCTATCCAAGACCATAAAACTAAGATCAAATTTCTGATTGAACCAACCGCCCTAACCTCGCGCTTACGCGAAAACTGATTGAGGCAATTCTCTGAATTTTCAGCGCCAAAGAATAGATGTCCAGAAAGTAGCGCCAGACGAAGCCAACTTGCCGACAAGCACAAAACCAACAAGCCGAGGGAGCAAAGAAAAGATACAACCAACTGATTTGACGTGATTAAACATAACGCCCGCCTAAGGGGCTGGCAACGCATTACAACTAAACTTAAACACAACAACTGCAACCACCGCGGCTCAATGGGACTGGAAACGCCGCGCGTTGACAGTCCCTCTTGAGGCGTTTGTTAGTTTCGTAGCCCATTGTTTAACAATGATTTTTAAACACATTTTCTTGAAAGTCATTTTACGCAAAAGCATCAAGCAAACACACGTCCAACGCCAAAAGCTGTGAAGTTGGCTGCCAAAACTCAAAGCATTCAAGGTTAAGTAGGCCACGGTTAAGAGTCCGCGACAAAGAAAGCACACTTTCAGCGATGATGAAGCCATTTGTGAAACCAAACTCTGAGTGTTGAACATCCAACAACATTGAAGCCTCGAGGCTTGTTGGTTTTCAGCGACTTTGAAACTACTGAACTTTCAACGCTTTCTACCAAATTAGAATCAAGCAAAACTCAAAAGCCAAATTGTGTAACTTGAACGCTAAAAGCTGATTTGTCAGAACGTTGAACCTGATTTTTTGATGATTTTTCTAGATAGAAACTAACGCCCGCTTAAGGGGCAGCCAACGCTACTACCAACTTACCGCATAACACCTTAATCACAAAAACCAACGCATAGTAAAAATGCCACGCGTTGGCAATCCCTCTTGAAGCGTTTGTTAGCTTGCGTGCCAAAGTGACACAATGATTGCTTTTTGTATATTTAAACACCATAATAACAATGTGACATTTTGACACAAAGGAGAACACATTATGGCTACCACTTTACCTCGTATCACTGCGAGAGTTGATGTCGATACACAAAACTTATTAACCAAAGCGGCTGCTCTCGCTGGCATGTCTAGTATTAACTCATTTGTACTCAATGCTGCAATCGAAAAAGCAAAACAAGTGATTGAACGCGAGCAAACACTAAAATTAAGCCAAGCAGACGCCATTTTACTTATGGAAGCTCTCGATAAACCAACAACATTAAATCAAAAGCTTAAAACTGCCGCCGAACGCTATGAGACCAAAACCCAATGATGAAAACGGCATTACTCGATAAAGATAAACACGACAGAAACCGATTCAACTGCGGAATTGATGCGCTTAATAACTATTTGAAAGTCATGGCAAGTCAGCAAGCTAAAAAAGATAATACCCGAACATTTGTTTTAGAGGATGAAAATAACACCTCACTTATCATCGGTTTTTACACTTTAACAATGACACCCATTGACCTAAAAACATTGCCTGATAAGTTACAGAAAAAGCATCAGTCATCAACTTCTGGCGGACTCATTGCTCGCTTAGCTATCGATGATAGCTATAAAGGTAAAGGATTTGGCGAGTGGTTACTTATCGATGCTCTACGAAAACTACTAGCAGCTAGTGATAGCGTGGCATTTCCCGTCGTTATTGTTGACGCAAAAGATGGCGCCAAACATTTCTATGAGCGCTATGGTTTTAAAGCGTTTCAAGATGCAGAAAATAAGCTATTTATCACCATTTCAGATATTAGGGCAAGCTTGGGCTAGTATTGCTAGCCTTTAGCAAGCTAACGCCCGCTTAAGGGGCTGACAACGCTACTACCAAGTTTCCGCATAACACCGTAAACACAAAAACCAACGCATAATAAAAATGCCACGCGTTGGAAGTCCCTCTTGAAGCGTTTGTTAGGCATTTCCCAACGCATTGATATTATTGCTTAATTCCCAGCATTCTAATGATTCGCCATCACTATCCACAGCAATATTTTTATAAATAAATCCATTTTTGCGAACAACATTGAGTGACGCCGAATTTTCAGAAGAGATTAATGCAAAGACAACTTTGACTAAACCAGATTCAAACGCAATTTGGCAAAGTTTGTTAACTGCAAATGTTGCAATACCTTTGCCTTGAACCCCAAAAGCTACGTTGTAACCGATTTCAACTCGACAGTTGAACGGTGGGTTCTTGAATCCACAACTACCAATTAGCTGGTCATTTGACTTTATAAAGTATGGTAAAGACCAAACTTCACAAATTGAATCACGATAATGATTAAGAGAGCGTTCTAAAACATGATTTGGTGGAATTCCGTCAATTATATACTTGAGCTCAGATTGACCATCACGCAACATTTTTAGCTCACTCTCATTTAGCTGAATGAGTTCCATAATTTCCTTATGCCTAACGCCCTGTTAAGGTGTGAGCAACGCAATACTGAAGCTTCCGCAAACCACCTTAAACACAAAACGCAACGCACAGCAAAAATGCCAAGCGTTGCGAATCACTCTTAAACAGATTGTTAGGCTTTGATTTTACTTATTATTTGAAAACCAATTGTTTGTACCCGCTTTAGCCCCAACGTAATGGTATTGCCCAGGGGTAACTACAGAAGCCCACAAACGGTCATCGTTTTTAAAGTGCTCAACGACTTCCTTAGCTGTATTGTCGAGATTAATAGCCCACAATGACTCCTGAACACAGTGCGCTCCAAGACGCTCCAATTCATCCCAAAGTTCTTGATAGTCAGCCGGGCTCCCTTGCTCGTTAACCAAATCGTATCCAAATACAAAGATTGCCATAGAAAGAAATACCTCATTCTTGTTCACAATAAACTGCTAGCCATTGTGCATGCAGTTGCAATATAAGTATGTATGAGATAACTATGAAAAATAATGACTTACGTCATGTTCCCCTTAAGAAGCCTAACGCCCGCTTAAGGGGCAGAGAACGCCACTACAAACTTACCGCATAACACTGTAATCACAAAAACCAACGGATAGTAAAAATGCCACGCGTTGGCTGTCCCTCTTGAAGCGTTTGTTATGTTTAAGCTTCAATGACTTACGTTTTAACAAAACCGAGATTAACTCAGCATTGACTTACAAACAAAAGGCAAAACCTAAAAAACTGAATTGACTCATAACTTTTGAAAAGCAGACTTGGGCTTTTAACATTTCGAGCTTTGACAACTAGCAACTTAAAACTGATTTCTGATTGAGCCAACCGCCCTGACCTCGCGCTTGCCTGAAAATAGATTGAGGCAATTCTCTGAATTTCCAGCGCCAAAGAATAATTGTCCGGAAAACAGCGCCCGCTGAAGCGAACTTGGCGACAAACACAAAACCAATCAGCCGAGGGAACAAAGAAAAACCATAATCCACTGATTTTTGGTGATTAAACATAACGCCCGGTTAAGGGGCAGCCAACGCCATTACCAAGCTTCCGCATAACACCGTAACCACAAAAACCAACGCATAATAAAAATGCCACGCGTTGGCAATCCCTCTTGAGCCGTTTGTTATAACAAATTTTTATCGCCGATATAGGCTCTTAAACAACCACGAGTTAAGCCTACATGAGTATAAAATACGCCTCTTTGAGCCCTTTCCACCTCATCAACCTCATCAAAATTGCCATCGATGATATCTTTAGTTCTTATCTTATCTTATCTTCTTGTAAAAGTTTATCGATTTGACTCTCGATAACCTCTTTCAATTTGCTTACACTATTAATGCCATTTCTGACTAATTGCTCGAATATTTCTGAGTAATTTTCATGACCATCATACTTATTCTCAGGTGGTAACAATTTATCTAATATATTTTCGAGTATGTCTACGTTAAACCCAGAATCATCATCTACTTTCTGTAGGTCATCCAATTTGTAGCTTTCTCGCTCAGCTAGAACGCGCTCAAATTCAAGGTCAACTGTCTCCAAAAGGGCAGATACTCTATTAATTGAGCGCCTTAACGGAATGGGGACATTGTTTTCCTGTTTGTATTGAAGCTTATGAGAAGCCACAGCCCAGATATGTTGGGATAAAGTTCGAATCTGGATTTCGGCTGTCAAATGTGCAAGGTCCGAGAGTGTAGGTAATGCTAGCCATTCATCAGGTAACTTCACTGTATAATGAGTTGATTGATAACCAAACTGGTCTGCTTCTAATCGCTCAGCTACGTCCTCAGATTCAATTACTTTCAAATTATCTTTGATTAAGTGACACACTTTTTCAATGTCAGACTTAAATAGTACGATGACACGAATTCCAACGAAATCGCTCAATTGGCTAACGGAGATAATCTCCTTACTTTTCCTTTGAAGTTTTTCTTCTATAGAAGCGAAGCTTTTAACCCGGCTCTCTATTGGTGTACCTAAAGTGATCGTATTTGTCTCAAATAGCTGCTTAATCTGAACTTCAATTTTGCACTAAAGTCGCCAAGCGTTGGCAATCCCTCTTGAGCCGTTTGTTATGCAAATTCAATAAGATAAACTTAACTTACACGACCAAAAGCCACAATTGCAATAGTTGAGTGATTCAAGAATCAACCCAAGCAAGAGCCGTGATA